>PLLH01000037.1 GCA_003140895.1 Elusimicrobiota bacterium | reverse complement strand
CCATCCCACACATACGCCTTCATCTTGACCAAATCGACAACACCTTTAAACGTGGATTCCTGCCCGATCGGAAGCTGGATGGCCACCGCGTTCGCGCCCAATTTCTTATGGAGCGAATCCATGCACATATAAAAATCGGCGCCGAGTTTATCCATCTTATTGGCGAACACGAGACGCGGAACATGATAATCGTTGGCCTGACGCCACACGGTTTCAGACTGAGGTTCCACTCCCTGGGATCCATCCAGAAGAACAACGGCGCCGTCCAGGACGCGCAGAGACCGCTGCACTTCGGCGGTGAAATCGATATGGCCCGGAGTATCAATGATGTTGTACTGACATTCTTTCCATGAACAATACGTCGCGGCGGAGGTAATCGTAATGCCGCGNNTCCTGCTCCATCCAGTCCATGACGGCAGTGCCTTCATGAACTTCGCCCAGTTTGTGGGACTTGCCGGTGTAATACAAAATCCGCTCGGTCGTGGTGGTCTTACCGGCATCGATGTGGGCGATAATGCCGATATTCCGAATGTTCTCTTTGAGCGCTTCTTTGTTGGCCATAAATTTGTTGAGGTCCTTATTTCTCGGGCGGAGTCTACCAGCGGTAATGGGCGAACGCTTTGTTGGCGTCGGCCATCTTGTGGGTATCTTCGCGTTTCTTGAAGGAGAGCCCTTCTTTTTTGCTGGCGGAGGTAAGCTCTTCGGCAAGCCTGAGGCTCATCGGTTTTCCTGTTTTTTGTCTCGTAAAGGTCAAAATCCAACGCATCGCCAGGGCAATGCCTCTCTCGGGTCTGACTTCGGACGGGACCTGATACGTGGCTCCACCAACCCGACGGGCCCGGACTTCAACGAGAGGGCGAACGTTCTCAATGGCTCGGTTAAACGTGACAAGCGGTTCTTCGTTTGTTTTTCCCTTGATGTGTTCTAAGGCATCGTAAACGATCCGCTCGGCGGTTGTTTTTTTCCCGCCCAAAATCAATTTGTTAATGAACTGGGAAATCAAAACGGAACGATACACCGGATCCGGCGGCGGCGGGGGTCTGCGATCTTTGGCTTTTAAATCTCGACGAGGCATGTCATCTTCTCCTAATTCTTATGACTTGACTTTCGGCATCTTTGCGCCGTATTTGGAACGGCCTTGTTTGCGATCGGCCACTCCGGTTGAATCCAAAACGCCCCGGATGATGTGATAACGGACGCCGGGCAAGTCTTTCACGCGGCCCCCGCGGATCATCACAATCGAGTGCTCCTGGAGATTGTGGCCTTCGCCGGGAATAAACGCCGTCACTTCCGTTCCGGTGGTCAATTTCACGCGGGCGATTTTCCGCTGAGCGGAGTTTGGTTTTTTCGGTGTTTGCGTTTTAACCAACGTGCACACCCCGCGCCGCTGAGGACATCCTTCCAAGGCCGGCGCCTTGGTTTTCTTTAAATGTTCTTCTCTGATACCGCGAATGAGTTGATTTACTGTCGGCATAATTATTTCCCTTCCGCCTCTTCAATTAATTTCCGTTCGTAGAAACCGGTTCCCGCCGGAATCAAGTGTCCGATAATGACGTTTTCTTTAAGACCTCGCAGCCGATCGATGCCGCCGGTGGTGGCCGCTTCGACGAGAACGCGAGTCGTCTCTTGGAAGCTGGCCGCCGAGATAAACGACTCGGAGGACAAGGACGCTTTTGTAATCCCAAGGAGAACGGGTTGCGCCTCGGCTTTTTCCCCTTTCCGAAGCGCCTTGTTCAATTCTTCAAATCGCCGTTTGTGAACCACTTCGCCGGCCAACAGATCCGTTCCGCCGGATTTCGTGATCACCACGTTTGAGAGCATGCGTCGCACGACGATTTCAATGTGCTTGTCGTTGATCACAACACCCTGGAGCCGATACACTTCCTGAATCTCGTTCACGAGGAACTCTTGGACTTCCTTGGCGCCTTTGACTTTAAGGACGTCGTGAGGGTTAATGGAACCGTCGACGATGGGTTCTCCCACGCCAACGCGGTCCCCTTCGTAGACAACCAAGTGTTTTCCTTGGGGCACGTTGTAGTCCCGCTGCAGTCCCGTTTCTTCGTTGGTGACGATGACCTTCATGCCGCCTTTGGGCGTTGTGGCCAACTTCACGGTTCCTTCAATTTCGGAAATGACAGCCGGGGTTTTCGGCTTCCGGGCTTCAAACAATTCCGCCACGCGAGGCAAGCCGCCGGTGATGTCTTTGGATTTTGAAATTTCTTGCGGGATTTTCGCGAGGATGTCCCCCTGAACCACCTTATCCCCGTCTTGAACAACCAGGTTCGTATCGATCGGCAGCGGATACGTGGCGACTTTCTTGCCGGCCTTGTTGATAATGACCATCTGGGGGTGTAGTGCTTCGACGCGGTGCTCAATAATGACGCGTTCGATCAAACCGGTGATCCGGTTCTTTTCTTCGTGCAGCGTCACGCCTTCGATAACGTCTTCCAATTTCACGGTTCCATCTTCTTCGGTCAAGATCGGGAGAGAGTAGGGATCCCACTCGACGAGAAGATCGCCCTTGGCGACGCGAGTGTTCTCGGTCACTTTGAGACGAGCGCCGTATTTGACTTCATAATGAGACCGTTCTTCCCCTCCGCCTTCGCGGATAGACATGAACGCGTTTCGAGACACGCAAATTTGCTGATTGTCACGGTTTGTGATCAAGCGAACGCCGTGGTAACGAACGTTACCGCTTTCACGCGACACCAATTGAGACCGCTGAATAACGCGGCTGGCCGTTCCTCCGATATGGAAGGTACGGAGCGTGAGCTGCGTTCCAGGCTCCCCGATGGACTGCGCCGCGATGATACCCACCGCTTCGCCCACTTCCACCATTTTCCCCGTGGCGAGGTTCATTCCGTAACAAGAAGCGCAAACGCCTTGGGCGGCTTCGCAAGTCAGGACGGATTTAATCCGAAGCCGGTCGATACCGGTCTTGGAAAGTTTTTTGGATTGCTCGGCGGAAATCATTTGCCCCGATTTCACGATAATTTCATCGGAAAGAGGGTCCACCACGTTGTCCAAGCAGACGCGACCAATCACGCGCTCTTCCAACAATTCGATCACATCTTCGCCCGATTGAAGCGTTCCGACGGAAACACCGTTAATGGTGCCGCAGTCTTCCTCGGTCACGACAATATCATGCCCCACATCAACCAAGCGGCGAGTGAGGTAGCCGGCGTCGGCTGTTTTAAGAGCCGTGTCGGCCAATCCTTTGCGTCCTCCGTGCGTTGAGATGAAGTACTCGAGAACCGACAACCCTTCGCGGAAGTTCGCGATGACCGGACTTTCAATAATTTCACCGACGGCTCCCGTCAGTTTCTTTTGGGGTTTTTGCATGAGACCTCTCATGCCGCCCAGCTGCCGGATTTGCTGCCGGCTTCCACGAGCCCCGGAATCCGCCATCATAAACACAGGGTTGAATTTCTTTTGCCCTTCTTTCCATGGGGCGGTTTCCTGTTTCTGCATCTGGTCAAACATGTGGTCCGAAATTTCATCGGTGACATGCGTCCATAAGTCGATAATTTTATTGTACCGCTCGGAATCGGTGATGATTCCCATTTTCGCCTGTTTGGCGATTTCTTTCACCTGGGCCATGGCCTTCTTGACCAATTCCCCTTTTTCCAGAGGAATATGGAAGTCGGCCACGGAGATAGAGAGGCCGGCGCGCGTCGCGAACGTATAGCCGAGCTTTTTGACGTTGTCCAAGAATATGGAGGTTTTGTAGGCGCCCAACTCCCGGAAACAGCGGTCCACGAGGCTTGAAATTTCTTTTTTTGAGATATTGACGTTCACATACCCCATTTCCGTCGGTACGACGTTGTTAAAAATAATTCGACCCACGGTCGTCCAATCTTTCCATTGATCGGAGTCTCTCTGCCCTTTCTCATCGAGACCTTCTTCAATGAGTTTATTGATCCCGGCCACTTTGATGCGCGCATGAAGACTAATGGTTTCGTTTTGATAAGCGGACACCACTTCGTCGCGGGAGGTGAAATATCGGCCTTCGCCAATAACCCCTTTCTTCATTTTCGTGATGTAGGCGATGCCGAGAATCATGTCTTGCGAGGGAACCGCGATGGGTTTTCCGGACGCGGGAGACAAAATGTTGTTGGAAGCGAGCATCAGGAGCTTGGCTTCCAGTTGCGCCTCAAGAGAGAGCGGAACGTGGACGGCCATTTGGTCTCCGTCAAAGTCGGCGTTGAACGCGGCGCAGGTCAGCGGATGGAGCTGAATGGATTTCCCTTCGATTAAAACCGCCATGAACGCTTGAACCCCAAGCCGGTGGAGCGTTGGCGCTCTGTTTAAAAGGATCGGAAGATCTTTCGTGACTTCTTCAAGAATGTCCCAGACTTCGGGCTTCACCCGTTCCAGCATCCGTTTCGCGGCCTTGAGAGTGATGTTTTCTCTCTTCATGAGCTCACGAATAATAAAGGGCTTAAAGAGTTCGAGCGCCATTTCTTTCGGCAACCCGCATTGATACATTTTCAAGTTCGGTCCAACGACGATAACGGACCGGCCGGAATAGTCAACGCGTTTACCCAGGAGGTTCTGCCGGAACCGGCCTTGTTTTCCTTTAAGGATGTCGGACAAACTCTTGAGGGGACGCCCGCCGGCGCCGACCACGACTTTTCCGCGAGCTCCATTTTCAATGAGCGCATCGACAGCTTCTTGCAACAGCCGTTTTTCATTGTGAATCATGACTTCGGGCGCGCGCAGGGACTCGATGTGTTTCAACCGATTGTTCCGGTTGATGATGCGCCGATACAGATCGTTTAAGTCAGAGGTGGCAAAACGTCCGCCTTCCAAGGGAACCAGGGGTCTTAAATCCGGCGGGATCACCGGAAGAACCGTGAGCACCATCCATTCCGGACGGCTCTTGGAGTGTAAAAATCCTTCGACGATACGAAGGCGCTTGATGAGCTTGTTTCGCTCGGCTTCGGAATCAATTTCCTTAAACCGCGCCCGTACCGTTTTCACTTCTTCTTCAAGATTAATTTTTTCGAGGAGCTGGCGAATGGCGTCCGCGCCGATTCCCACTTTGATTTTGTCGCCCATTTCCGCTCGAGCGCGGTGGAATTCTTCGTCGGATAAAAGAGTCTTGGCGGTGTATTTCACTTTGCCGTCGTCTGTTTTGGCGTCTTCCAAAACAACGTAGCGGGCGTAATAAACAATTTTTTCCAAATCGGTCAACCGGATTCCAAGCAGGGTTCCAATCCGGGAGGGGGCTTTTCTCAAATACCAGACATGCCCGACGGGAACGGCCAATTCAATGCTTCCCATTCGCTCGCGGCGAACGCGGGACTCCGTCACTTCAACGCCGCACCGGTCGCACACGACGCCTTTGTATTTAATGTATTTGTATTTTCCGCAGGCGCACTCCCAATCTCTCACCGGCCCGAAAATACGCTCGCAGAACAATCCGTCTCTCTCGGGCTTGAACGTTCGGTAATTGATGGTTTCGGGTTTACGAACCTCACCATGAGACCAGGATCGAATGACTTCCGGACTCGCGACCGAAAGACGGATGGCGTCAAAATCGTGAAAATTGATGGTCGGCATCCCTTTCTTTTTTCCGGATTTCGGGAAGTCGCGTTTTTTATCAATGATCAAAGCGTCCATGTGCCCCTCCATTATTCCTTCTTGGCCCCGCTGAGCGGAGCCTCTTTCTCTTGAGCTTCATCGGTCACCGCGGAGGCTTGCGTGGCCGCCCCGTCTTTTTCGCGGATGAGTTCAACATTAACGGACAGGGACTGAAGCTCCCGGACCAACACTTTAAAGGATTCCGGAATTCCCGGCTCGGTGATGGCTTCGCCCCGAATGATCGACTCGTACATTTTCGTACGGCCGTTGGCATCGTCGGATTTCACCGTCAAGAACTCCTGAAGAATGTGGGCGGCTCCGTAGCCCTCAATGGCCCACACTTCCATTTCTCCAAATCTCTGTCCGCCGAACTGGGCTTTCCCGCCGAGCGGCTGGCGCGTGATCAGGGAGTACGGACCCGTTGACCGCGCGTGAATTTTGTCTTCCACCATATGGGCCAGCTTGAGCATGTACATGACACCCACCGTCACTTTTTCTTCGAACGCGACGCCCGTTCGTCCGTCGTAAAGCGTGATATCGCAATAGTCGCCGGGGAGGAAATCCTCGCGGACCTTTTCAGACCGCAATTTGTCTTTCGCTTGCCGGACGGCGTCGAGCACCTGTTCCTCTTTTGCTCCATCAAAAACAGGCGTGACCATTTGCGTGTGCAAAATATTCCCGGCCCATCCCAACATAATCTCAAGGAGTTGTCCGACGTTCATACGAGACGGCACGCCCAAAGGTGAAAGCACCACATCCACCGGCGTTCCATCGGGCAAATAGGGCATATCTTCCGGAGCCATGATTTTGGCGACGACCCCTTTGTTTCCATGACGTCCGGCGAGTTTGTCCCCCACCTGAACTTTTCTCTTGGTCACGATAAACACTTTAACGATCCGATTGACCGTCACGGGGAGATCGTCTCCATCTTTAATATTTTCTTTCTTTCGAGCGGCCAAAAGACGCGCTTCGGATTCCAACTTCTGCGCGAAGGCCTTGGCTTCTTCCTTCAAATCATTCACTTCTTTGGCCGCGAGGTCTTTTTCCTTGGCATGTTCGTCGATACGAGCCATGCGCTCTTTCCGCTGGGTCCGGATCCACTCAAGCTGCTCTTCAAGCTCGGTCTCTACATCTTTGACCTTCTTATTTTCTTCTTTCTTGCTGAGCCGTTCTTTTCGAATAAAGGAGCGGGTACTGAGAATTTTTCCCGTGACGCCCGGAGGAACGCGAAGAGAGGCGTCCATCACATCTTCGGCTTTCTTTCCAAAGATCACCTTGAGAAGACGCTCTTCAGGGGTGATCTGCTGCTCGCCCTTGGGAGCCACTTTCCCGACCAAAATGTCGCCGGGACGGACATCGGCGCCCGAACGAATAATGCCGTTCTCGTCCAAATTGATCAGCGCGTCGGCCCCCACATTGGGAATGTCGCGGGTGATTTCTTCGGCGCCCATTTTGGTGTCGCGGGCTTCAATTTGAAATTCCGAGATATGAACGGAGGTAAAAAGGTCATCCCGGACAAGTTTTTCAGAGAGGAGGATGGCGTCTTCGAAGTTGTATCCTTCCCAGGGCATGAAAGCCACTGTTAAGTTCTTTCCGAGAGCCAGTTCGCCTTGAGAGGTCGAGGGGCCATCGCAGACCACATCAAATTTTTTCACTCGATCTCCCACCTTAACCAATGGAATCTGGTTCACGCAGGTGTCCTGATTGGAACGCGCGTATTTACGAAGGCGATAAAAATCAACATCTCCCTCGTCCGTATAAACAGCGATTTGGTCGCTCCACACCGACGTCACAAGTCCGGGCCGTTTGGCGGTGATGGCGGCGCCGGAGTCCCGGGCCACGCTGCCTTCAATACCGGTGGCCACCAGAGGCGCTTCGGCGATCAAAAGGGGAACCCCCTGGCGCTGCATGTTCGATCCCATCAAAGCGCGGTTCGCGTCGTCATGCTCAAGGAAGGGGACGAGCGCCGTGGAAATGGAAACAACCTGGGCCGGAGAAATGTCCATGTAGTCGATATCGCCCGGCGATTTCTGAGGGAAATCACCCTTGTGACGACAGGAAACGAGATCGGCTGAAAACTTGCCGTTTTTATCCAGCGGCGAGTTGGCCTGGGCCACAATAAATTCATCTTCGCGGTCAGCGGTGAGGTATTCCACTTTGTCCGACACTTCGCCTTTGGTCGCAATCCGGTACGGCGACTCAATGAGTCCATACTGGTTAATGCGGGCGTAACAGGCGAGCGAGGTGATTAAACCGATGTTCGGACCTTCCGGCGTTTCAATAGGGCAGATCCGGCCGTAGTGCGTGTGATGCACGTCACGGACTTCGAATCCGGCTCTTTTCCGGTGAAGACCGCCCGGCCCGAGGGCCGACAAGCGCCGCTTGTGCGTCAGCTCGGCCAGCGGATTGGTCTGATCCATGAATTGAGACAACTGGCTGGATCCAAAAAATTTCCGAACCGCCGCCGCGACGGGAGCCGTATTGAGCACGGCCCGCGGTGTTGGGTTGGGTTCATCTTGAAGGTTCATGCGTTCGCGAGCCATCCGAACCATTTGGGCGAGACCCGCGCGAATTTGATTCTCCAGGAGTTCCCCCACGCCGCGAACGCGACGGTTGCCGAGATGGTCGATGTCGTCGATCTCAACTTTGAGCATATCGTCGCCGGAACCCAAAACAGCATGGCCGTTGTTGAGAGCAATCACATATTGAAGCGTGACGATAATGTCTTCGAGCGACAACGTGCGGCGGCGTTCGCTGGGAATCTCAAATTTAAATCCTTTCTTTTTGGCCAGGTTGGTGAAGAGCGGAGAGAGCTTGCGGTTGATTTTGTAACGACCGACGCGGGTAAAATCGTAATGACGAATCGATTTAAATAATAGGGAATCGAGGTAATTTTCCGCCTGCTCGGGAACGATGAATTCCTGCGAGCGGACAATCCGGTAAATGGTGTGAATCGCTTCTTTCCGACTCCGAACCGGATCTTTGGCCAAGGTGTTCCGGATGGCGATGTCGTTGAGCGCCGGATCCGTAATGATAACTTTAACGGATTTAATCTTTTTCTCATGGAACCGAATCAGGGCTTCTTTGGACACTTCCTGATTGGCCTCGAGGAGAACCTCGCCGGATTCCGGATCCACCAAATCTTCCGCCAAAACGCGGCCGGCGATGGACGCGCTGTCTTTATCGCCCAAGTTAACGGTCTCGACGTCATAGAAAAGGGCCAAGATCTGAGCGTTGGTTTCGATTCCGGCGGCGCGAAGCAGGGTCGTCGCAGGGAACTTTCTCTTTTTGTCGATACGAACAAAAATCGCGTTGTTCAAATCAAATTCGAATTCAACCCACGCGCCGCGATAAGGGATGATGCGAGCAAAGAACACGTTTTTTCCATAGGAAGAAATGTTCTTCTCTTCATCTTCTTCAAAAATAACGCCGGGAGAACGGTGGAGCTGACTCACCACAACGCGCTCGGCCCCGTTGATCACAAAAGAGGCGGTTTCGCTCATGAGAGGCAACTCACAAAGGTACACTTCCTGCTCGGTCAGAACCTTCGGCTTCCCAGACGGCTGATTGTGAACCAACCGCAAAACAGCTTTTAAGGGAGATGAATAGGAGGAGTCTTTATCGATGGCTTCTTCAATTGAAAATTTGGGCTGGCCCAACGTGTATTGAACGAACTCCAACGTCAAACTCTCATCCGCGTTCGTGACAGGAAAAACATCCATGAAGGCGGCCTGAAGCCCCTGAACCTTTCTCTCTTTGGCAGAAACCTCCGATTGCAGAAACTCCCCATAAGAAGAACATTGCATCTCAAGCAAAGACGGAAGTCCGATGACTGGTTTAATTCGAGCGAAAGATATTTTCTTCAACGTTTGCCTCCAACCCTTTCCCCGCGACGGACAGGGCTTAAATTTTTACTGAAGAAGATGGCTTCAAAAACACCTGCTCGACGCCGACACATCCGGCGCCGTTTTCAAACCCGTGGTTATTTAATTTCGACAGTGGCGCCCACTTCGACGAGCTTTTTCTTCAGCTCTTCGGCGGTCTTTTTGTCGACGTTTTCTTTAACAGATTTCGGCGCGGCCTCAACAAGATCTTTGGCTTCCTTGAGACCGAGTCCGGTCAATTCACGGACCACTTTAATGACCTGGATTTTCTGCACGCCGACGCCGGTCAAAACAACGTTAAATTCCGTTTTCTCGGCGGCCGGGCCAGCGGCAGCGGCGGCAGCGGCGGGGGCCGCAACGGCGACAGGGGCGGCGGAAACGCCAAATTTTTCTTCGATGGACTTCACGGCTTTGCTGATGTCCAAGATGGTCCATTTTTCGAGTGATTCGATGAAGTCTTCAACTGTAACGTGTGCCATTGTTCCTCCTTAATCAACTAAGGCTTAGCGTTTAACGTAAGCGATAGCGTCCCCCTTTCGGGAGATCATTGTGATGGTAAATCGTCTATGCAGCAGGGGTAGATTCTTTGTTCTTGGCGACAGCGGTTAGGCTGGCATGCAACGCGCGCATTGGTTCATTGAGGACCAACAGTAGGGATTGAAGGGGGCTGTTTAAACGAGCAAGCAACGTCGCCAACAATACTTCCTTCGACGGCAGCGTCGCAATGGTTTTCAACACCTGGAGATCAACTGCATTCCCAAACAAGTGACCCGATTTGACTTTAAGGTTCTTATGGTCTTCGCTGAATTTAAATAAAATTTTCGTCATGGCCGCGGAATCCTGTCCATGATACGCGAGGGCGGAGGGGCCTTTCAGAGAAGATTCAATGGCTCCCCAACCAATCTTTTTCAAGACCAATTTGGCCAGGCGGTTTTTCACTATCTTGTATTTTGATCCAACGGTTGCCAGTTGCGCGCGGAGCCCATTGAGCTCGTCAGTCGTCAAACCCTGATACTCCGTCACCACAAGATGGCCGGAGCCTTTCAAGTCTTCGGTTAAATCACTGATGAACTTCTCTTTAATCTCACTAGGCATGGCAAATCATCCTCGATCTATAGTCTTTTAAAATCTAACGTTCATTCCGGCGGAAATTGATTTCTCATCCACAAACGATGCTTCCACCAACACATTCTCATGGGGAAACACTTCCCATTTCAGTCCAACAAAAGGGCTCCATTTTTCATCCGTTCCGCCGACTTTCCCTTTTGTTTCAAGGTCCACCAGCCGCGTTGTCAACCAACTGACTTTAAGACCCCCATACGGCTCAAACGGCTTCCATCGTCGGCTAACGTTTAACGCCCCTTGAAACTCCTGGCTCTCAAACCGCTTATGAGTGGAAGATATCGTTCCCACCGAAGAAAATTTATCCAACTCCACCGTCGAGTTCGTATAACTCAAATCGATCGCAATTCCGGTGGTGACAATCGTAACGGGTTGAATATTCCATCTGACGCCCGCGCCCCACACAATTCCGCCGCCCAACGATTCCAAAGAATTGGTCCAACTTCCCGACGAAAAATCAAGCTTAAACCGATCGACCTGCCCGAACTTCACTCGATAATGCATCCCATCAAACGGTCTAAAGGTCACCATCGCAACCGTCGCGCTCATTTCTGATTCCAGCGTCACCTTCGCGTTCTCTTGAGAAAAAATCGTTGATGCTCCGCCGGAGGTGGGGACTTGTATTTCGCTCGTCCCAGAAATTTTTACGACGGGTTTTTCTTTCGCCTGTCTTTCGTAAAGCGATAACTGCCAGTGACCCGATTCCAACACATCCGCTGTCGACTGCAATTCGCTGGCGAAACCAGGATGAAAAAGAAGCTGAGTGAAGAAAACAACCATTCCTGTTCGCCACAGGACGAATCCGCCGTGGCGGACTTTACTTACCCCTCTTATCGCAGGGATCAACTCTTTCTCCTTGTGATCATCCGTCTTGCTTATCTCTCTCTCAGAGGAACCAGTGCTGGCAGCGATCTACTCTTCCAGACCCTTGCGGGTCAAGTACCATCGACCCTAAAGAGCTTAACTGCCGTGTTCGGAATGGGAACGGGTGTGGCCTCTTTGGTATTGCCACCAGCACTCGTTCCTCTTTTGTTAACTTAAGAGAGTTAGAAAAACCAAGCGTCTGAAGAGTTGAATCTTTTGGAGATCCAACATCATTCATTAATACGGCTAAGTTTCACGACCTATTAGTACTGGTTAGCTTCATCCATTACTGGACTTCCACTCCCAGCCTATTAAACCAGTAGTCTACTGGAGATCTTCAGCCTGCCTTACGGCAGGGAGGAGTTCTAATCTTGGGATAGGCTTCACGCTTAGATGCTTTCA
>PLLH01000082.1 GCA_003140895.1 Elusimicrobiota bacterium | reverse complement strand
GGAGCTCTTCCCATCACAAGTCATGTGACTCTCCGGACGGAGTTGACGCAAGGCCTGCCGCTTCTTTTAACCGACAAAGCAGAACTTAAACAGGCCCTCTCTAATTTGATTCTCAATGCCAGCGAGGCAATCCAGACCCAGGGGACATTGACGGTGCGAACGGGGCAACAGGAGGGCATGCTTTTTGTTTCCGTGTCCGATACCGGATGCGGGATACACCCGTCGAACCGGAAAAAAGTGTTCGAGCCGTTTTTTACCACCAAGAGCCAGGGAACGGGACTTGGGTTGGCCATTGTGAAAAAGATCGTCGACAATCATAACGGAGCACTTGATTTAAAAAGCCAATTGGGTCAGGGAACCACGGTGACCCTTAAATTTAAAACAGCGGAAGCCCCTCCTCGCGAGTCTAAAGTGGAGGTGCTTGTGTCATGAAAGAAAGAGAAAGAATAAAGGTGGTCCTCGTGGATGATCATGTCCTGTTCCGGGAGGGACTCAAGGACTTGTTGCTCAATCAGGGGGACTTTGATGTGGTGGGGGAAGGTAGTGACGGCATGAACGCCCTGGGGATCGTCGCCAAGAAAAAAACGGACGTTCTGATTATTGATATGTGCATGCCGAACATGGGCGGATTGTCGGCGATCAAACGGCTTCGTGAGTTGCATCCGTCGCTGCGCATTGTCGTTGTCTCCATGTATGAGGACGACGATCATAAACAGGAAGCGTTTCAGGCGGGGGCCGATGCCTATCACTCGAAAATGGACGGAGCCGATGATGTGATCCAAACCATCCGCCGGTTGATGAGCGGGAAAAAAGTGATCGATGAGTCGCTCCTTCGCCTGCCCAAACGGGAATGGACCCAACCCTCCGTGGCTCTCACAGCCACGGAACACAAGATACTGGAAGAATTAAGTCTGGGGCTTCCCAATAAAGAAATGGGGGCGCGGCTTGGGATGAGCGAGCGAACTGTTAAGAATCACCTCACCTCCGTGTTTAACAAGATGGGAGTCAAATCCCGCGTTGAAGCCGTTCGAAAAGGAATCGAGAAGAAATGGTTAACAATTTCCCTCTAGGCCGCCGTGGGCTCCTATCTCTTGTGATCGTCTGCGTACTCGCGGCGTCCGCCTTCTTTCTATTGAGGAAACCTCACACTCAAACGGAGAATCAGGCCACCGCTGTCGGGCTTCGCGGCACCTCCCGGATCTCAAAGAACCTCTCGCCGTTTCAGGAGAAGAAATTGAAAAAGCATTTTCTAGACACGCCTCCCGTTGCCCACGCGCCCGCCGGGCATACCGATGTTCGTTCTGAGGTGAACGCCATTAATCAATTCAATCAAAGGCAGCGCCCATGAAACGAACCCTCTTGGGAATGATCCTCCTCTGTCCTGTCCTATCTTTCGGAGAATCATCCGTTTCAAGCGAAACGGTGAAAGGGAGCGTCGTCCTTCTTGAGGAATGCATCAAGATTGGAACGGCGAACTACGAGCCGTTGAGATTGGCGGATGAAGAGGTGGAGTTGGCTCGACTCAAACGAGAAGAAGCCTACCGCGCCTATTATCCGATGGTTTCGATGAAGGCGGAAGAAACGGCCGGTAAGACGGACGATGTGACACAGGTGCCGTCGTTTAAAGAGCGGCTGTATGGGGCGACGTTAAGTCACAGCCTGTACGAGGGCGGGAAAATTCATTCCACGTACAAACAAGCCGTGGCGGCCTACGCCGCGGCGGAGAAAAGCCGTGAGAAAACATGGCAGGATTTTGTGTACGGCGTGACGGAAGCCTTCTGGAAGTTGGCGGCGGCTCAGAACAATTTGGCGGAACGCACCTCGGTGCGGGATTCCATTAAGAATGATTTGAAAGTGATGACCGAGCAATATGTGTTGGACCTCGCCGTCAAACAACAATTTTTGTCGGTAAAAGCGCAGTACTTGCAGGCCAACTCCCAGTCGAACGCCGCTCATGTGGCGTATTCGAAAGCGCGCTGGGGATTGGCCAAAGCGTTGGGGTTGGCGAAACCGCCGGAGTTCGACGTGGCGCGAGAGATTTCGTTTCAAAAACGGGAAGTTCAACTGGAGGAATGCATGACGTTGGCGGCGGGTCACCGCCCGGATCTGCGCATGCAAGATTATCTGGTGGAGTTGGCTGAGCAAGGCCGCACCATCGCGGGGTCGGCCCGAATGCCGAAATTAAACGTCAACGCGTTTTACGGGCGTTCCGCGTCGGCGTACGACATCGATCCGCTTCATTACCGGGACGATTGGCAGGTAAGCGCGCGCGTGAGCCAGTCTTTTTGGGGGAATTCTCTCGGCCTCACAGGGTCCAAAATCAACACGAGTCCCAAGATCGGGCAGTCCAGCCGGACCAACACTGAGACCAAAGGAGTCAACCTCGGTATTCTGGATGGGATGAAAGACCGAACCGAGATCAAGCAGGCGGATTTGAACGTGCGTCAGGCGATGGTGAAACGGAACGACTTAAGGAAAGACGTGGCCATCGACGTGGAGGACGCCTACTATGGATTCCAACAAGCCCTTCTCCAGGTGGAATTTACCGAGGAAGATGTGAAGCTCGCCGAAGAAGAATTGAAGGTGGCGGAATCGAAGGGGAAATACGGTTTGACGAGCGCGTTGGAGCTGGCCCAGGCCCGAAACCGATCCGCCGCCAGTCACGCCGCCCGGATGGATTCTCTCTCCGCGTATCAGATTTCGCTCGCGGCCTTAAACCACGCCGTTGGAATCGTCGACAAATTTAAAATAAATTAGAAAGGAACTCTCATGAACCCCCTCATTCAAAAACACAAAAAAGTGGTGATGATCGTCGGTATTGTGGCCGTGTGCGGCTTTTTAGGCGCGATGCAATTGATTCAACGCGTATCTCACGCGTCCAGGCCCGCCAAAAAGTCGTCTCAGGAAGGTCAGGAAGAAAATCTCAACGCCCGTCCGTCCGTTCGGGCGTTTCTCTGCAAGAAAACGACGTTCGTTGACAATTTGGTTTTGACGGGCAATTTGCAGGGAGGAGCGCGGGTGGAGTTGCGGTTTAACCGGGAAGGGAAAATCAGCCGGATGAACGCCCGGGTGGGGGACAAAGTGAGAAAAGGCACCATACTCGCGGAGTTGGATACCGCTGAGGCGAAGATCCGTCTTGAGCAGGCGGAGTCCGAGCTTTCTCAATCGGTGGAGCTTTACCGCTCGGGCGCCATTGCCAAGCCGCGCCTCACGCAATCTCAATTGGCCGCGCAATTGGCGCGCGAAGAATTCAGCCGCTCGTATATCAAAGCCCCGCGGGACGGTTCCATCGGAGAAGTGAACGCCGAGGCGGGAGAAACCGTCAACACGCAAACGACGGTGGGGACTCTCGTGTCGGTGGACACGGTGTTTGTCGAGATGGGCGTCATCGAAAAAGATTTGGACAAACTTCACAATGGGCAGACGGTGGACGTGGAGGTTGAAACGTATCCCGGCGTTTTGTTCAAAGGGAAGATCACGAACATCGCTCCCATGGTGGAAGGAACCAGCCGCACCCGGAGCGTGCGCGCGGAGATCCCGAATGAAAAAGGATCGCTTTTGCCCGGCATGTTCGCGAAAGCAAAGATTTTCATCAAAGAAAAGCCGGACGCGCTTGTGATTCCCGCCACGGCGCTTCGCCAGACGGAAAAAGAAGCGCAGGCATCTATGCTGATCGGAGACAAAGTCAAAACGACGCCCGTGACCGTGGGGTATGAGAGCGTCGATTACGTCGAGATTCTCTCGGGACTCAAAGACGGCGACCGGGTGGTGTCCCAAATCACTGATAAGATTCGAGATGGAGTGAAAGTGGAGGTTGTGGAAGAACTGAAATATGAATCTCATTGAGCTTTCCATTCGACGGCCGGTCGCGACCGGCGTCATCTATTCGTTTATTTGCGCCGCAGGGCTTCTCGCCTGGACGCGGCTTCCACAGGAAGTCATGCCGGATCTTAATTTCCCGCAACTCACCGTCGTCACGCACTACGCCCAGGCGGCTCCTCAGGAAATAGAAAACCTCGTCACAAAACCCATTGAAGAAGCGGTGGGAACCGTTAAAAATGTGAACCGCGTCCGCTCCGTGTCCAAGGAAGGAACCTCTGTCGTGACGGTGGAGTTCGCCTGGGGAACGAACATGGATTTCGCGTCGCTCAACGTGCGCGAAAAACTGGACCTCGTCAAAAGCCGGCTTCCCTCTGACATTCGAGAGCCGCTCTTGGTCAAGTACAACCCGTTTTACACGCCGATTTTGATTCTTTCGCTGAACGCCGAAGATAACGCCGACCCGGAATTTCTCTCCCATGTGGCTCAGAAAACCGTGGCCAACAAATTACAGAAAGTGGACGGCGTCGCCGCGGTACAGCTGTCGGGAACGACGGAAAAAGAAATTCAAGTCGATTTGGACCAAAATCGCCTGGCGGCCAACCGCGTGTCGCTCCTCCAGTTTAACCAAGCGTTGGCCAAAGCGAATTACCGGGGCGCGGCCGGAACCGCCAAGGAAGGAAGTTTTGATTACGCCGTCCGGGTCGTTTCACCGTTTGACGACGTGGAAGACATCCGGAAGGCTGTGATTGGGATCGACAACCCGGCTCAAGAGCGGCCTTCGCCTCGCGGGGCGAGAACGGCCTCGGTGGAGCGGCAGAGGCAGCGGGCTGTTCAAGGCGACCATCGGTTGATCGCTGTTTCTCAGTTGGGGACCGTGACGGAAGGACTCAAAGAACCGTCGAGCATGTCACGGTATGATGGAAAGGGAAACATCACCATCATGATTCAAAAACAAGCCTCCGCTTCCACTGTGTCGACGGCCAAAAAGCTTAAAGGCGCCGTTAAGGAAATCCAACCGCTTCTACCCAGCGATATTTCTCTCACGGTGATTTACGACCAGGCTGACATCATCCAGAAAGGAATCCGAGACGTTCTCCGCTCCATTTTTGAGGGCGGCATTCTGGCCTTTTTGGTGTTGTATTTCTTTTTAAAGAGTTGGCGGGACGCGATGATTGTGAGCGTCGTCATCCCGGCCTCGGTGTTAATCACCGTCGTCATTATGAGCCTAATGGGGATGTCGCTCAACACGATTTCGATGGGGGGCTTGGCGCTTGGCATTGGGCATTTGGTGGACGCGGCCATTTGCGTGACGGAAAATATTCATCGCCGGAAAATCGAGCTCTTGGAGCCGCTGGACGTGGCCGTGATCAAAGGAACGCAGGAAGTGGCGGGGGCCGTGGCCTCATCTATCTTGACCTCCATCGCCGTATTCTTGCCGCTTCTTTTTGTGCTCGGCCTTTTGGGGCAGCTCTTTCGGGATTTGTCGCTCACGATGACGATTTCTCAGCTCGTGTCTTTGGTCGTCTCCGTCACTCTCGTGCCGATGCTGGCTTTTATCGTCGGAGAAAAGGAAAGCCGGACGATTGCCTTGTCGTCTCCAATCGTCGACCGGATCAAAGCGTGGTATCTCCCGAAACTCCATTATTCGTTTGAGCACCCCAAAAAAGTGTGGGGAATGATCATTGCTGCTTTTGTGTTTTCACTTCTCCTCCTGGGGTTTATCCCGCGGGAATTCATGCCGCATGTCGACGCGGAACAATTTGTGGTCAAACTCACCATGCCGAATGGAACGAGGTTGGAGCGGACCAACGAGATCGCTCAGGCGGTGGAAGAAAAAGCTCGAGCCATAAAGGAAGTCGCTCACACGACGGTGACAGTCGGGTCTTCGTCCGATTCGGGGCTCGTCCTTCTAGGAAAACACGAAGGAAGAATTTTGGTCGACTTGAAAAAGAAACGAAAGCGGCGCGCCGAAGAGATCATGAGCGAGATGCGCACGAAGATTTCGGGCCTTGATTTAAAAGGAGGCCGGTGCGAGCTTTCTGAGGCGGGGGGGCCGCTCTCGTTCGCCCAAGGACAGACGTCCTCTTTCATGGTTGTTCTCAAAGGGTACGATCTGGAGAAATTAAAGAAAGCGGCGCTCCGGCTCAAAGAAAAGTTGAGCGCCATCCGTGGCATGGTTCAAATTCGGGATTCCTCCGCTCTCCCAGCGCCCGAGGTGAGGCTCAATATCGATAAAGAGCGGGCGGCGAGGGGCGGCTTGACTGTAACTGACATCGGCCAAACGGCCATGGTGGCGTATCACGGGAAAGAAGTGACGCAGATTTATAAGGAAGGGAAAGAAATCCCTGTTCGGGTCCGCCTTCGCGAAGCGGACCGGCATGACACGCAGCAGCTTAGGTCCCTTCTTCTTCCGTCATCCGCCGGTGGAACCACGCCTCTTCAGGATGTGGCGCAGGTGGAAATCGGGGAAGGCCCGTCTCAAATTGAACGAATGGACCAGGAACGCATGGTGCAGGTTCAGGCGGATGAGTCTCCCGCCTTCGCGCGGTCGTCCAATCAGTTGGTTCAGAAATTGATCGACGGGTTCTCCTCGACGGATGTGACGCTGGAAGTGGCCGGTGAGAAAAAAGCGCAGAGCGAGTCGTTCGTGAGCCTCTTTTTTATTGTTCTCGTGTCGATTCTGCTCGTGTTCATGGTCATGGCGGTTCAGTTTGAATCGTTGATGCAGCCGTTTCTGATTCTTTTCTCGATTCCCTTTTCCGTCATCGGCATGGCGGTCGGGCTTTTCATCATGAGGAAAACAGTGAACGCGGTGGCCGGGATGGGGCTTTTGCTTCTGGCCGGAATCGCGGTCAACAACGGCATCGTTTTAATCGACTTCGTGAACACCTCCTTCCGGGAAAAGAAGAAGGGCGGCTTAAAGGAAGCGTTGATCATCGGGTGTGAAACGCGCCTTCGGCCGATTCTTCTCACCGCCGCCACGACGGTGGTGGGGCTTGTGCCGCTCGCCCTTGGAATTGGGGAAGGCGCGGAACTTCAATCTCCGATGGCTGTCACGGTGATTTTCGGTTTGGTCGTGTCCACCATTTTGACGCTCATTGCGATGCCGTCACTATTTCTTCTCATGGAAGGGAACCCTCTCCGGATTTTCAATAGAGCCACCTGGAAACAGATTTTTAACGTCGTCATTCCCGCGAAAGTCCACCACGGCGGATTCGTCCTGTGGCGAACGGGAATCCAGAATGTCTTTCGAAAACTATTTTCTGGGCTGACCAAAAAATGACCAGTTCGCAGATCATCATCCTTTTATTATTCACCACGCTCATCTTGAGTTGCGCCAAATATTTTCCATCTTTCGCCTTATCAAGACCGGTGGCGCTTCTCATGAGTCTGGTGGCCATTCTTCTGTCAGGTGTGGCGGCGGTGGTTTTTCTGCCGGTTGAGCTGATGCCGAACAACAGTTTTGGGATTATCACCATCACCACCCCC
>PLLH01000058.1 GCA_003140895.1 Elusimicrobiota bacterium | reverse complement strand
TGAAGAAAGACCGCTTAACATTCAATTCGTTCGTCCTCTGGGCATGGGAGGCGCCTTCACAGCGGTGGCCGACGACCACAACATCTTCACCTACAACCCCGCCGGTATGGTTCAGCGAACCGGGGCCGAAGTGACGATATTGGAAATAGCCCCCGGCGTGTCTCAAGACACGATTGACGCATATAACTTCATCAAGGATAACCAGGATGATTTGACTCATTGGGATAAGTTGACGCCGGCCCGTCAGGCTCAATTGACCAATGATATTTCCGACACCGTTTCAAAACTGGATCCCCGAGTGTACTTGGCCGCCGACGTGGCGTCGTTTGTCTCCGGCCCCAAGTTCTTCGGGTTCCCGGTTCATGGCGGGTTTGGGGCGTTTGCCGGCGTCGACGGAACCTTTAATCTGGATCCGGGGGTCATCGTTCCCAATATCTCCTATTCAATTAATGCGGATATGGTTATTCCCTTCGCCTTGGCGAAACGCTGGAACGCTCCTTTCCGGATGCCAGGTAAATTGGGCGTGGGAGCAACAGCCAAGTTTATCCGTCGAGGCCAAATTAAACGGGATCGGCTGAGCATTCTTCAGTTGGACAATCTTGACGCTCCTCCGGTCACTCTCGGAAAAGGATTTGGCGGGGACCTTGGTTTCCTCTATCAACCCACAAACCGCGTCAATGTCGGCCTTATGATTGAGGACTTTGGAGGCACGAAGATTAAATACCAGGAAACCGACGCAAAGGAAGGATATCCGGCTGTTCCCTCCTACAACGCGGTGATCCGGCCTCGGACCAACGTCGGCGTGGCCTTGGTTCCACAGAAACTCCTTTGGCTTCTGCCGTCTTATGAACGTTGGACCTTTTCAGCGGATATCAACGATATTCGGGCCAAAAATGAACATCTGTTGTTCCAAGATGGTTTGAGGAAACCTCTGGGTGAAAATCTCTACACGCATCTTCATCTCGGAGCGGAATTTCGGTACTGGTTCCTTCGGTTTCGAGGCGGCGCCAATCAAGGATACCCCTGCTTCGGATTGGGCGTTGATATTCCATTCATCAAGATCGATTACGCTTATTACTCCCGCGAATTGGGCGTTCACGCCGGGGACCGGCAGGAGAAAAACCACGTTGTGTCGTTGGCGCTCCGGTTTGGGTCCGGCAATGTTGAAGCCCGGGAACGGATAAAGAATGCCAAGGAAGAAAGAAAACAACGCAACATGGCTGTTCCGGCCGAAGCCACGGAGGTCGCACCGACAACGGCGACTCCGTCAACGACGGCCTCAGATAAAGCGACTCCAACGGAAACGCCAGCCGCCACTCCGGCGAAAGTCGAACCAGCGAAGGCTGGACCAGCGAAAGCTGGACCGGCGAAGGCCGAACCGGCTGGGGAAGAAATGCCCCGATAGGTTAGATTCCACAGATAACAGATAAACGAAAGCCCCCGTCCGCCGCAGCGGACGGGGGCTTTCTCTTTTAGGTAGTCAAACTTAAGCGGTTCTCTTTAAACGCCACCACAAGAAAAGAGCGATGCTCATAAAAACGATATTTCCAAACCACGCTCCCAAGAGAGGCGGAATGAGCCGTTGGGCCATGGCTTTCCCAAATTGAATGAATCCCATATAAACCAGGGCGAGGGCCGCGGCGGAGGCAATCCCCATGGCGCGGTTTCCTTTGCCCCGCATGGCCAGAGGAATCCCCAAACACGTCACCACAAAACAGGCGAACGGGAAGGACAGCTTCATCATAAGCTCAACTTCAAGTTTTCTGACGGGAATCCCCAGCGCCGACAGTTGACGAATATGTTTTTTCAGCGCTTTATAGGTCATTTCTTCCGGCGTGGGCTCTTGAGTGACCAAGTCGGACGGCTTTTCAAAAAACGGCAATAATTTCTCCTTAAAAGACTCGTTGAGAACCAAGCCGGAGCCGTCATCCGCCACCGACCGGAGGACGCCGTCGTAAAAAATCCATCCGTCTTTGGTCCATTGGGCCGATAAGGCGTCAACCTGGAGTCCCATTTTCCCCGATCCCATCGTATCCACAACAACTCGCTCCATCTGTCCTGAATCCTGATTGAATTGGCGCGCCCGCCACACCCGGCCTTCGCCTCCGGCGACGCACACGTCCATGAACACGGATTGATGCCATCCGCCCAATCGTTGGATTTTTTCTTTGTAAACGCGGGTGGAGTAACGAGCCGCCGGCGGAATGAACGTTTCGTTGGCGCCCAGCGCCAGGAGGGACAAGACGAATCCAGCCATCATAATCCCGCCTAAAAACTTTTCCGGCGCAATCCCGCCGGCCAACCCGGCAATATATTCCTTCGTCCGGGCCAGAGTCCCAACGACGAAGAGAGTGGCCAACAAACATGCCACCGGAAGGATTTGAAGCGCCTGAAAAGGCATCCAGGTGGCGAGGTAGCCGATCACGAACGTCCAACTCACGCCGTGCGCCAGAAACCGGTCCAGCCGGTCAAACAATTGAGATACAAACAACAAAATACACAGCGCCAGAAAGGACGCGATGAACGGCTTCATGAATTGCCTGAGGATATAACGGTTTAAAATGTTCATTGTCGTATCATCCGACGGAAGAGGAATAGCCCCAGGATAAAGCACAGGATGTTGGCAATCCAGAGAGAAGGCAGGGGGGGGAGAATTCCCTTCTCCGCGAGAGTCAGGCCGAGAACCAGCATCGTGTAATAGGCGAAGGTGACCATCAACGTGATGCCAAAGCTGAAGGTCCGCCCACCCCGCTTTAAAACGGTGGCCAGCGGAATCCCGATCATCGTCAAGGCCAACGGCGCGAAAGCGATGGCGTAGCGCAAGTTGTCTTCCGCTTGAAGCGGGGCCGTTGGCAACCCTTGCGCGCGCATATCCTGAATCATTTTCTTAAGTTCCTGGCTTGAGACATTTCGAAACCGAACGGTTTTTGAATCCGTGTCCATTTTTAACGGGAGTTGAATCCGATAGGTTCCGAACGTGATGTGGAGGATTTTTTTTGGATCAAGCGTATCGAACCGCTCGAGTTGTCCGGTTCCGAGCACCATGGTGAACGTGTCGTTCCCGGACACGATACTCCCCGTTTGGGCAAAAATACGATCCGTGGGACGTCCGTCGGCGTTATTTTGGAACACCAACACATTACGCATGAGGTTCGATTTCTTATCTATGGATTCCGTGTAAATCCGGATGTTTTTAATTGAAAAGAATTTTTTGGGTTCAATGTTCACCAGGGGATCGGCTTGGGCGATCTCTTCATAGATTTTTCGAAACAGTTGGCTGCTTTGAGGGGCCAACTGGGTATTAAAAGGAACCATAAAAAAACTCACGACGAGGGCCAGGAGGGGGGGGAGCCAAAACACTTTGAGGAGAGAAATGCCGCCGGCTCGAACCGCCGTTAACTCATTTTCTTCCGACATCCGCCCGAACGCCACCACGCACGCCAGTAAAATCGCCATCGGCATTATTAAGGGAATGATCGTCGGCAAAAACAGAAGAAACAATTTTCCAACCATGACGGCTTGAACCCCTTTGTTGAAGATGAGGTCGATCAAGTCGAACAATTTGTTCAGAAACATCACGAACAAAAATAGGAAGGTTCCGAAAACAAAGGGCGGAATAAACTGTCTGAAAAAGTAGAGGGTCAGAGTCATGGGAGGAAATTGTATTAAAAAGCCGGTGCTTTCACGCAGGTTAAATGTGAATTAAGATGGGGTTTCTTTCGATTGGCCCATTGTTAAAACGGCTTTATAAATCGCCTTGAAATCTAAAAGATTTGATGATAGCCTCCGAAGGAAGGCGGAGACCCTTTTTTCATTTGAAAATGACCCTATTGAAACGCCATCGGTTGACGACGCTCGGAGGAAGATTTTGCCTGTTTTTTCCTCTTCTCTTTATTATTTCCCTGGCCTATTCTGAAATTTCTTCGACGGATACTTTTAAAAATTCGATCTCTTCGACAGACACAATGAAATCTTCAACGGTTCCTGTTTCATTAGACCCCATCATATCCAAACCGGACCTTAGCCTACCCCCTGAAGAGACAAAAAATTTGGGCCCTTATGACTTTGGACCGCCCTTAATCAAAACAACGCCACCGCCGCAGGAGATAAACACAGCCCCATTTCATTTCGATCAATCGAACTGGAACGAGATGCGCCAGGCCATTGAGGAAGGACGTAAACCCGGGGAAGCACCTCTGGCGGTCGTCGCTTCGACAAAAACCATCGCCCCTCCCAAACCGCCGCCGGGACAAATCCGGGTTGACCTGCCGTATGAATCCTCCCTCTCCGTGACCGGACGCAAAGTCATTAAAGTCGAATTAAAAAACACGAAAATCAGCAAAGAAAGAGCCGATGAGCTGCATTCCGCTCAGAATTCACAAACCTTCACGATGGAACAAGAGTTGCAAGCCCGCATTCAAGGAACGGTCGCCCGAAAAACAACCATCAACGTTAATTTTGACGACACCAAAGACAACGTGAAGGACTTCTCCGTCATGTACAAAGGCGATCCTGATGAGGTGGTTCAAGAGGCCGCCTTTGGAGACATCACGCTCTCTCTCCCCTCAACGGAATTCGTGAACTACAGCAAACAGCTTTTTGGAATTCGAACCGCTCTCAAGTACAAACGGGCGGGGTTCATGGCCATTGGATCACGAACGAAAGGAACAACGGAAACCAAACGGTTCACCGGCTCAACCGAGCGAAAGCAATATTATATTCACGACACCGAATACATTCGCCGGAAGTATTACGATCTGACGTTCGCGGCCTCCCCGCACATGATCGGCCCGGGCGGCCCGTTGAACGGCCGAACCCTCCTGCCACTCAGCGACACCATTCTTGAAGACGTCTTTATCGAAGACACGAGCGGTCTCCTTCAAGACGCCACCAATTACGTCGTTGTCTCACCCAGCACGGGGACGCCGAACATCACCATTCGAATGAGACGCATGTCTCGCGGACTCGATTACAGCGTCGACCGGCTTCGCGGAATCATCACATTCAATAACGCCGTTCGAGAAACCGATCGCGTGGCTATTAACTTCGCCTTGAATGGGGGAACGCTCCTCACCAGCCTCGTGGGAGGGGGATCTGCCGTCGGTGTCTTGATCAAAGACAAAACGCCGGAAGACGCCCAAGTCAGCCAGGAAATAAAACGGTTTTATTACGCTCAATCGCGCAATATCACTCGGGACAACGGGCTCGGGAACTTCATCTTTAAGATAAAAGATAAGAACCGGGAAAACGAAATATCCGTTCTCTACGCCAATTCGGGGAAGACCGTGCGCTACCCCGACAACATCAAGATGAATTTCGAAACGGGTATCTTCGAATTGGAAAACACGCTCAACATCCCCGGCGTCTACGACGCGAACGTGTCACAAGCCAGCCCTCTCCAGGCCGAATTTTCTCTCGAATATCAATCGCTCCAGAAAACGTTCTACTTGAAACCGAACATCGTGCTGCAGTCGGAAAAAGTGGAAGTGAACGGCCGAAAACTGAACCGTGACTTGGATTATTTCATCGATTACGACATCGGAACGATCACCTTTTTCAATGAAGACCTGATCCGGGAATCCTCCGTCATTGAGGTGACCTATGAATTCGCTCCCTTCGGCGGCCAATTGGGAGAAACCCTGGTCGGCGCCCGCGCCACCTACGACATTTTGACCAACCAAAAACTGGGGAGAGTGGGGTTCGATACGTGGTCGGCCGGATCGACGGTGCTTTATAATTTCGCTCCCAAACCCACGGGACCGCCCGACGTTCGTTCAACGCCGTCGAGCATGCTGGTGACCGAAGGGGATACGCGCCTGAACGGCATCAAATTCGGATCTCTCCCCATAAAAACGAATCTGACGGTGGAAGCCGCCCGTTCGATCGAAGACCCCGACTTATACGGGAAAGCCATTGTGGATTCGATGGAGGGAATTAAACAGGACGACGCGGCGCCGATGCTAAAGGACTCCTGGCAAGTGAGTTCAAACCCTCAAGCGACCGTGAACGGATTCAATACGAACACGGTCTCTGACTTCAAAGGACAGGATAGCCCGGCCAGCCATTTGAGGTGGACGGATATTGATTTCCATCCTCCTTCCTCCACGGACGCCAATACCACTCAACGGGCGCTCTTGGTCGGGTACGATTTAAACACCACCACAAAAACCACAGCCGAACAAGTCTCCATCATCAACGTGGTTTCCACGGCCGGCCGCGACTTTTCCAAAAAGACAACGCTTGAAGTTGAAGTGACGGGAGCCGGCGCCGCCGGAAAAGGTGTGAACCTGATCGTGGACTATGGAAATTTTAATGAAGACGCAGACGGCAACGGACGCCTGGATACGGAAGATCAGATTCCCTTCAACGGCACGCTGGATCTGGGTGAAGATGTCGGCTTCACCTTTCACGGTCCGGGGGACGACCTGGATATACACACCACCGCAGACAACATCAATGTCCAAGTGGGGGCCGGGAACGGCCGGCTGGACACGGAAGATTTAAACGGGAACCAAGCGCTGGATACCCAGGATCTCTCCGCCGCGTTGACCCCCATCTTTGACCTCTCCCAAGGATTGGTGGACACCCAAAACAGCGCCGCGGTGTCCGATTTGAGTTTCACCGGAACAAAACTGTTTTCTATTCCTCTCAACATTTCCACGCTGTCCGACGAAGCGAAAGCCCGGTTCATGTCTGTTAAACAGGTTCGAATCACTTTGCGCAACGTTGATCCGACCCTTGCCGCCAAGATCGGAACCGTCGTCATTTCACGGATTGCGATGGTGGGAAACACGTGGGAACCCGCCACGCTCGCCGGGACGACGGGAAGCACCATGACGATCAGGGCCGTCAACAATAAAGATGACGCGGGGGTCTACACGCCGCTCCTCGGAAATCCCGTCTACAACGATCTCTACAAAGGAGTCACCATTAAATCGGACGCCAAAGAACAAGCGCTCGCTCTTGAATACGTTTTGATGGACGGATCCTCCGGCACGACGAGAAACGCGTTCAGTTCACCTCGGGACTTTTCTCGCCACGAAAATTTAGAGTTTTTCCTGAGTCGTCGAGATGCTTGTTCCGGCACCAATTGCGGGCGATTCTTTTTTCAAGCCGGATCGGAATCAGATTATCAAGAGGCCTCCATTAATGTGGCCGATATTCCACAGCGCCCCAACTGGCTGGTTGTCGTCCTTGAACAAAAAGACCTGAACACGGACGGTTCTCCGGAAACCTGGGTTTCCGGCACGGACAAAGTCACTGTTACCAGACACGGGGCCTCGCCGTCACTGACCACGGTATCTCAACTCAAAGTGGGAATTGAAAACGCCACCGGCAACAAAAGCCTGCCCCTAACCAACGCCGTCTGGGTCAACGAAATTTTTGTCAGCAACTCTCATGAAAAGAAAGGAAACGCCAAACGCTACACCTTCGATACGTCATGGGCGCGTTGGATGGACATGGGGGGGACGTATCGAACGGTGGACAGGAATTTTCAAACTCCCACCAGCGCCATTACCAACCGCGACAACACACAAAGCAATATGTACGTTAATTTCAACCGGCTGTCCTTCTTGCCGACGTCGTTTAAAACAAGCCGCGAGGAAACCGTGACTCCCTCCGCTTTTCGAACCAGTGATAACGCGCTGGTTTCTTTTATGGATGAAGGCCGCGCCACGAAAGTCACCAACTCGGCCACAACCAAGCTCATCGTCCCGTATTTCCCGACGTTTGATTTCAGTTGGGACAACAGCGAAACGAAAGCCAATTTGACCCAGCGAACGGACATCTCCGATGCGTGGCGCGCCGGAGCCACCTACTCCACCAAATCCAACATTGATATTTTGCCGGGAAAATTCCTCACGTTTCGTCCGATTCCGACGAGCATGACCTTTCTTCAGTCTCAGAAAGTGTCCAAAGTCCGGTTTTCCGGGCTTGATAAGCTCGTGGAATTCAGTCTTTCTTCGGCTCCCTTTAGTTCGACGAATCTCATTCAAACGAGTCAGGAGAGCGAAGCTCGTCTCTCCTTTAGGCCGTGGGACGGCTTTTCATTTGATCCCACCTATCGGCTTAAAGTAGACACGGAAAAACGCCGGTTCCGGGAAGACGAGAAGGTGGCCGACCCTCTGGTGCTTCCGATGGACAATCAGACGACACCGCGTTCCATGTCCCAAACCATTGCGGCCTCTGGAAATTTAAAGCTCTTTAAATGGCTCACGCCTCGCTATAACTATTCCCTTGTGGGGACGGAAACAAACGACACGCCGACGATTTCGAGCCCGACGGCCTACATGACAAAAACCATCACGCGTTCCGGAAGCGGTGAAGTCTCCGGAACCATTCAGATATCCCAACTCCTCCCATCCATCAAGCTCTTTCAAACGTTAAATTTCAATCCCAGCTACAAACTCGAGAAGGGAGACACCTATTCAAACATGCCCAAAGAGTTCAATTGGCGAAATCAGTTATGGATTGGATCGGCCCTCACCGTCAGCACGGGGACCTTGGCGAGACGGGAAACCGCCACGGACCGTCGGACCTTTCAAGCCAACAGCTCCTGGCTTCCCTTTGGCGCCTATCAAATTTCAAGCAAACGAATCAAACCTCTCTCCACCCTTTCTTTGACGAACAATTTTCTCATGTCAACGGAAGACCAGGAAACGACAGGCACGCTCTCTCAAACGAAATCCGTTTCCTTCCCGGACCTCATCGTCACGATCAATGACACCGAGGATTTTTTCGGGATCAAGAAGATCCTCGACAATTCTCGCCTCACCCTGAAAACAAAAACCTCCAAATCCGAGAAACGGAATATCAGCCGCAGCCAAACCGATAACTATGGCGCCGATTATTTGTTCCAGTTTTGGAAAAAAATGGACTTCGCCACCAATTACAGCATGTCCAAAACCAGAGACAACGATCTCGTGCTTCAACGCATCAGCAATAAATCCGATTCCAAATCCTATTCGATCCAAACGGGCGTTCCGTGGGGGGCGTGGCGGTTTACCCCGCGTTACGATCGCAGCGACACCAAAGCGCGGGATGCCATCCAAGTCACCAACGATCTCATCGCCCAAACCTACACTCTTCAAATCTATGGCGACATCACCAAACCCTTGGGGCTGCGCATCGGCCGGACGGAGCTGGGACTGGCCAACCGTTTCATTCTCAATTCGACCATCAGCTGGGCCAGCAAACGCTCCAGCATCAATCCGGCGACCAATTATTTAGACACCTATAGCGCTTCCATGTCAGGGGACTACACCCTCTCCAACAATTTCCGGTTGGCCATCGGCGGAACGTTCTCTCAGGAAAAACACCAAAAAGATTTTAAGAAATTGGACCAAATGACCTTCGGCGTCAATTCGACGCTGACGATTCAGTTCTAATTAAGCTAAACTTCCGCATCCCTCCTCGAATCCCATGATTTCATTAATTATCAAAAGTTTCACGATTCTATTCCCGTCCACGTGTCTCTTGTGCCGCCAGGACATCCTGAACGTGGAGGAGAAACCTGTCTGCTCGTTTTGTTTGTCCTCGGTTGAACTGGACCCGGAAACCAAAAGGGGAGACCCTTCTCTCGTCGACGGGTATTTTTCCGCCGCCGCGTTCAAAGGGCCGATACGCGAACTTCTGCACGCCTATAAATATCAGGGGAAAGATTATTTAACGTCCCTCCTCGTCGATTTATGGATTCGGAACTGGGACCCGTGGTTTGCTGAGGTGGATGGAATCGTCCCCGTCCCCATGGCGAGATGGAAAGAAATGAACCGCGGCTATAATCAGGCGGTTCTTTTGGCGAGAGAGATGGGCCGGCGAATGAGGAAGCCTGTTTATTCGCAGTGGCTGATCCGGAAATGGCGAAGCCCGTCGCAAACGGCATTGACCCGGGAAGAACGGCTTCAAAATGCGCGCACCAGCTTCTCCACCCGGCGTTCAAAACGCCGCGGCCCGCCCAAAACCCTCCTCTTGGTGGATGATGTGGTGACGACCGGCGCCACGCTAACGGCCTGCGCTCATCAGCTAAAAAGAATGGGGGTTCAAACCGTTTTGGCCGCCACCATCGCTCGAGACGCGTGAATCACCTTAGCCATTCTATGATCTATTGACGAATCATTTCTCAATCTCTATACTTGCGGCCGATTACACGATGGGCGGTACCCAATCCTTTACCCGGACTCAGTCCTTTCCCATTTTTTACATCAAAATACATTCATAATCTATTAGGAGGATCCCATGTCAGTGAGAGTTGCTATCAACGGCTTTGGCCGAATCGGACGTTTGGCGTTAAAGGCCGGGCTGCCCAATAAAGACCTGAAATTTGTCGCGGTGAACGATTTAACGGACGCGAAGACCCTCGCTCATCTTTTTAAATACGACTCCACCTTCGGAATTTTCCCCGGTGACGTGGTCGCGAAAGACAACTCCATTTTCATCAACGGAAACGAAATCAAAGTCGTCTCCGAGAAAGATCCGGCCAAACTTCCCTGGAAAGCCATGGAAGTCGACATCGTGATTGAATCCACCGGTTTTTTCACTGAAGCCGAAAAAGCCAAAGCCCACATCACGGCGGGCGCCAAAAAAGTCATTATCTCAGCCCCGGCCAAAGGGGAAGACGCCACGATCTGCATTGGCGTCAACGATCAAATCTATGATCCCGCCAAACACAACATTATCTCCAACGCGTCTTGCACCACGAACGCCTTGGCCCCTGTCGCGAAAGTCTTGAACGACAACTTCAAGATCAAAAAGGGACTCATGACGACGATCCACTCGTTCACGAACGACCAGCGGACGTTGGACTTCCCGCATAAAGATCTTCGCCGCGCCCGAACCGCCACCGCCTCTATGATCCCGACGAGCACCGGCGCCGCCAAAGCCATTGGCTTGGTGTTGCCCGATCTCAAAGGAAAACTGAACGGGATGTCCATGCGCGTTCCCACTCAGGACGTGTCCGTGGTTGACCTGACGGTGGAAGTGGAAAAAGCGACCACCAAAGAAGAAGTGAACGCCGCTTTCAAAAAGGCCTCCGAATCGGGACCCATGTCCAAGATCCTGCAATATGAGATCCAACCGCTCGTTTCCGTTGATTTTTTGGGGAACGAACATTCTTCCATCGTGGATGCCGATCTCACGCAAGTGATCGAAGGCACCCTGGTTAAAATCTTCGCCTGGTACGACAACGAGTGGGGATATTCCAATCGAATCATAGACTTGACCGCGCTCGTCGCCAAAAATCTGAAGTAACCATAACTAACGATGGCGGCACCGCTCAAAAAGAAGTCGTTCAAATCGCTTCCGGTCCAAAACAAGCGCGTTTTGGTTCGGGTGGACTACAATGTTCCGTTTGATAAAAATGGGAACGTGTCCGATGATTCACGGCTTCGAGGGTCGCTTCCGACACTGCAATATCTGATCGACCAAAAAGCGAAAGTGATTCTCTGCGCTCACTTGGGCCGTCCCAAAGGGCAACCCAACCCGAAATACAGCTTAAAACCGGTGGTAAAGCCCCTCAGCGACTTGTTGAAGCGTCCGGTGGCGTTTGCGGACGACTGTGTTGGATCCAAAGCGGCCGACGCCGTCTCCAAAATGAAACCGGGCGATGTTCTTCTTCTTGAAAACCTCCGCTTCCACGCGGAAGAGGAAAAGAACGATCCTGAATTCGGGAAACAATTGGCGAGTTTGGCCGATTATTTTGTTCAAGACGCCTTCGGAGCCGTTCACCGGGCCCATGCCTCAACGGCTCAAGTCCCACCCTTCCTCCCGTCGGGAGCGGGAGATCTTTTGGAGAAGGAACTTAATTTCCTTCAAAAGATCAAAGCCGACCCGGTTCGGCCTTACATGGTTGTTTTGGGCGGAGCGAAAGTGTCGGACAAATTGGGCGTTGTGAAAGCCTTCATTAAACAGGTAGACACCCTTTTTATCGGCGGGGCGATGGCGTACACGTTCCTTAAAGCGCAGGGGAAAGAGGTGGGGGATTCCCGCATCGAACCTGACTTTATCGACCTCTCTAAAGAGATTTTGAGCGAGGCCGCGAAAAGGAAGATCTCTCTCATTCTTCCGCAAGATCATTTGATCGTGCAGGACATCGAAAAACCGGAAACCGCCAAAACAACCGATGGGGATACGATCCCGGCTGGTTGGAAAGGCGTGGATATCGGCCCTAAAACGTTGGCCGCTCTTCAACCGATGTTAAAGAAAGCTAAAACCGTTTTTTGGAACGGACCCGCGGGCATTTTCGAAATGCCGGCGTATTCCAAAGGAACCAACGGAATCGCTGTGGCGTTGTCTCAGTCTGCCAAAGAAGGCGCCATGGTGGTCGTGGGCGGCGGAGACTCCGTGGCTGCCGTCACTCAAGCAGGTCTGGCCAAAGACATGACATTCATTTCAACTGGAGGAGGCGCGTCGCTGGAATTTCTTGAAGGGATTGAACTCCCGGGTGTAAAAGCCCTTCCGGACGCATAATCACTATGTACACTTTTCTTTTGACCATTCATGTCATTGTTTGTTTGCTGGTTGTTTTAATCGTCTTGGTTCAAGCCGGACGAAGCGGCGGTCTTTCCGGTTTAATGGGAGCCGGTGGCGGAGACGCTCTTTTCTCGACGTCATCTCAACAATCCGGCTTACGGAAATTGACCATCGTTTTGGCCGGACTTTTCATGGCCACCTCATTCGGTTTAACGATTCTCTCAAGCCGGATTAACAATCAATCCGTGGCGTTGAGACAATTCCCGGCCCTTCCGCCCGTTCAGGGAGCGGCCAATCCAGCTGGGACGGCGAATGACGAGGGACAACCTCTGAGCATTCCCAAAACGCCACCTCCGTCAGGGAAGAAGTCCCAATCTAAATAAAGACACAGACACAATTTTCTGCGCGAGTGGTGGAACTGGCAGACACGCCATCTTGAGGTGGTGGTGCCCAAAAGGCTTGCAGGTTCAAGTCCTGTCTCGCGCAATTTTTTAGCCGCTTTTGCGGGTGTGGTTCAATGGTAGAATGTAACCTTGCCAAGGTTGAGACGGCGGTTCGATTCCGCTCACCCGCTCCATAATTGACTTCTCCGTGCCCTTCATTTACGGAACCCCCGAGTCAAACCCAACGTTATAGATAGGTGGTGAGGCAATTCAATTTATGGTCATAACGTCATCCATCCAAGAGAAGATCAACCGGTTAAAAACCGAACGGAAAGCCATCATCCTCGCGCATAATTACGAGCTTCCGGACGTGCAGGATGTGGCCGATTTCGTCGGAGATTCTCTTCTGCTCTCTCAACGAGCCGCCCAAACCGACGCCAAGGTCATTGTCTTCTGCGGGGTTCATTTTATGGCGGAAACCGCCGCCATTTTGGCTCCTGATAAAATAGTTCTGATTCCGGATTTGGACGCCGGCTGCTCTTTGGCCGCCACCATCACCGCCAACGACTTAAGGCGGTGGAAACAAGCCTATCCGAACGCGGTGGTTGTGACCTACGTCAACTCGACGGCGGAGGTCAAGGCGGAATCGGACTATTGCGTGACCTCTTCCAACGCGGTCAAAGTCGTGGAGTCCATTCCAAAAGACAAAGAAATTCTGTTTACGCCGGACATGTATTTGGGGAAATGGGTCCGGCAAAAAACAGGGCGCGTGATTCATCTCTGGCCCGGATCCTGCCACGTTCACCACAAAATAAAGACCGAGGACATCAAAGCGCTTAAATCGAGTCATCCCCAGGCGGAATTCATCATGCATCCGGAATGCGGCTGCATGTCGACCTGCCTGCCGCTGGCGGACCAGGTCCTCTCCACGGAAGGAATGGTCAATTACGCCCGCACGTCTCCCAAAAACGAATTCATTGTGGCCACGGAAACCGGCATTCTCCACCGAATGGAACGCGATAATCCCAAAAAACAATTTTTCCCATCGACGCCGGACGCGGTCTGCGAATTCATGAAAATGATCACGCTCGAAAAAGTCCTCTGGTCCCTGGAAGACATGAAATATCAGGTCACCGTTGCGCCCGATATCGCAAAGAGAGCGAAACGAGCGATCGACCGGATGGTCGCCATCGTTTAAGAGAGGCCCGTTAACGCCTCCCTGTTTTCCCGATAGACCATCGTACGGGCTTTTGTTAACCTTCCATCCACCAATGAAACTGAGATATTTTTCCATCGAAGAAGCTGAAGCGCTGATTCCAACGCTAACGAGTATTCTGCAAGCGGCTCAAGAAACAAAGAGCATGATTGAGAAAAAAGTTGAGCAATGGCGTAAATCCCACAAGAAAATGAGCATCGTGGATGAAACCGTGGTTCGAGGGCAGGTTGATTTTTTGGCGTCCCAACTGGAGACCCAATTGGGGGAAATCGCTGAGCTCGGAGCCACCCCCAAAGATCTCGACCTGGGGCTGGTTGATTTTCCGGCGCGGATCGATGGCCACGAAGCGTATCTCTGTTGGAAAATGGGAGAAGAAAAGATCAAACACTGGCATGGACTGACCGAAGGATATGCCAAAAGGAAATCCATTAAGAAACGCAAGAATGGCTAAATCAAAACAGTCAGAGTACCACTCCGAAGACCCAAACGAGCTTTTCTCAAGCAACGTCGAGAGAATGCTCAGGTTGATCGGAGAAGACCCCAAACGGGAGGGACTTCTTAAAACCCCTCAGCGCGTCACCCGAGCGTGGAAGGAACTGACCAGCGGATACGAAGCGGACTTGGATTCGTTGATCAACCGGGCCGTATTCCATGAAACCTACAACGAAATGGTGGTCGTCAAAGACATCCGTTTTTATTCCATGTGCGAACACCACCTCCTTCCCTTTTTCGGAACGGTTCACGTGGCGTATATTCCAAACGGCAAAATCATCGGGCTCTCCAAGATTCCAAAACTCGTCGATGTCTTCGCCAAACGCCTCCAGGTTCAAGAACGATTGACGAAAGAAATCGCCACGACGCTTCAGAACAAACTGCACCCGATGGGAGTGGGCGTCGTCATCAAAGCGCGCCACCTCTGCATGGAAATGCGGGGCGTTCAAAGTGAAGACTCTCCCACGATCACAAGCGCTATGCTGGGCGCTTTTCGGAACGACGCGCGCACCCGAAAAGAGTTTCTTTCCTTCATTCAAGGGGATCGATAGCGACGCCTCCTTTCGGCATCCCCGTGACGACGATAAAAACCCTCCTCTTTGATTTAGACGGAACTCTCATCGACTCTCGCGTCGATTTGGCCTCCGCCGTCAATTTCGCCTTGAAGTCCGCCGGGCGGCCGATGAAATCCCAAGACGAAATCATCCCGCACGTCGGAAACGGTCTGCGGATACTTCTCGGCAATGTCATGGGCCCCTCCGATTCACCCAGCATGGAAAAAGCCATCGCCGGGTTTTCCTACTATTACCTCGACCATTGCGTCGATAAAACCACTCTCTACGACGGGGTTCGAGACACCATCGAATCCTTTTCTGGCAAGATCACCATGGGGATCGTCACCAACAAACCGAAGGTCTTTTCTGAAATGATTATCAAATCACTGGGGTTGGCGCCGTTCATCTCATTCATTATCGGGGGGGATTCGCTCCCGGAACGAAAACCCCACCCGGCTCCTCTTTTCGAAGCGCTTAAAGCGTTGAACGGGAGCCCCACATCCGCGCTGATGCTCGGCGATGGGCCTCAAGACATACAAGCGGGACACGCCGCCGGAACTCAGACGGCGGTGGCGCGTTATGGCTACGGATACCGCCCGGAAACCCTGGATCTCAAACCGGACTATGTGGTTGATCGATTCACAGACTTGAAGGAGATTGTCGGATGTCATTAACAAACGAGGAAATCCTCCGCTATTCAAGGCATCTACTTCTTCCGGAGGTGGGAAAAGCGGGGCAAGAAAAACTTAAAGCCGCCCAGGTTCTCATCATCGGGACCGGCGGACTGGGATCGCCCAACGCCATGTATTTGGCGGCGGCCGGTGTCGGGACCCTCGGCCTGGTTGATTTTGACGTGGTGGATAGAACCAACCTGCATCGGCAGCTTCTGTTTAAGTCGACTGATGTGGGAAAAACAAAGGTGGACGCCGCCAAGGCCTCTATTCTCTCGATCAATCCCAATGTCCATGTTAACGTTTATAACGAAAAATTGACCAGCCAAAACGCGCTGGTCCTCTTCAAAGACTATGACATCATCATCGACGGAACGGACAATTTTCCAACCCGTTATTTAACGAATGATGCCTGTGTCATTCTGGGTAAGCCCAACATCTACGGCAGCATTTTCCGGTTTGAGGGCCAGGCCACCGTCTTTAAACCCAAGGAAGGCCCGTGTTACCGATGCCTGTATCCGGAACCACCGCCGCCGGGAGAGGTGCCCTCCTGCGCTGAAGGCGGAGTTCTTGGAATCTTGCCGGGTCTCATCGGAATGATTCAAGCCTCGGAAGCCATCAAACTCATTCTGGGGAAAGGGAACCCCTTGGTCGGCCGGTTTCTCCAGGTGAATGTGATGGACATGTCGTTTCGCGAACTCAAAATCCAACGGGACGCCGAATGCCCCGTGTGCGGCGATCATCCCAGCATCACGGAATTGATCGATTATGAACAATTTTGCGGGATATCGCCGGAACAAAACACACAGCGTTCACACTCAAGAGAGATGCCCGAAATCACGGCGAAGGAATTGAAGGCGCTCTACCAGAAAAAGAAGCGTCCCAACGTGATAGACGTTCGTGAACCCTTTGAATACGACATCGCTCATCTGCCGGGTTCAAAGCTCATTCCGCTCGGCAAATTACTGGAACGCGTCGATGAACTTGATCCGGCGCAGGAATATGTAGTCCATTGCCATTCCGGCTCCCGGTCAGCCAAAGCCATCCGGCAGCTCCGACAAAAGGGGTTCAAGAAACTAAAGAACCTCAAAGGTGGGATTAATGCCTGGGCAGACATAGATCCCACCGTCCCAAAATACTAGAATCCACGCTCGCTAAATTTTACAGTCCGGCCTGCCGGGCGAAGCACTACATCCTTATTCAATTAATCAGGTTGTAGTACGAAGACCGGTGCGGTACCCAAGTGGTCTAAGGGGAGAGTCTGCAAAACTCTTATTCGTCGGTTCAAATCCGACCCGCACCTACCAATTTTTCCGAAGGAAAATAGTATAGTAGCGAAAATTTCCGCGCGGTTAGCTCAGTTGGTTAGAGTACTTCCTTGACATGGAAGGGGTCAGAGGTTCGAATCCTCTACCGCGCAATTCGACTCGCCTGGTCTCCTTTGGCGACCTCGCTCACTGCAAGCAAAGGGAAAATTAATAATCAAAAAATAATGTCCAATATTCAAAAGAATACCATCGAAGACACCCTGTACAAGCTCCGTCATTCGGCCTCGCACGTCTTGGCGCAAGCGGTTCAGGAACTCTTTCCGGGAACGCTTCTCACCATCGGTCCGCCCACGGAAGACGGCTTCTATTACGATTTTGACAGCCCTCACCGTTTCGCGCCGGAAGACCTGGAGAAAATTGAAGAATGCATGAGGAAGAATCTCAAAACATCCGCTGAGTTTGTGGGAGAAGAAAAGTCACGAGCCGACGCCATCGCCTATTTTCAGGCCAAAGGGGAAAAATACAAAGTTGAAATCATCAAAGACTTGCCCGAAGGCGAACAAATCTCATTCTATCGCCACGGAAGTTTTATCGATTTGTGCAAGGGCAACCATCTTCCGTCGACGAAAGACATCAAGCATTTCAAGTTGACCAAGATCGCCGGCGCCTATTGGCGGGGGGACGAAAAGCGGGAAATGCTTCAGCGAATTTACGGAACCATCTGGCCCACGGAAGCGGAGCTCAAAGATTATCTTCATCGGATGGAAGAGGCCAAAAAACGGGATCATCGGGAACTCGGCCCCAAATTGGGACTTTTCTCCATCAACCCGGAAAAAATCGGGAGCGGACTCATTCTCTGGCACCCCAAAGGGGCCCTCGTCCGCCATATCATTGAGAATTATCTAAAAGAGCTGCACCTCAAGCAGGGATACCAATTCGCGCTTTCGCCGCACATCGGGCTTTCGAAGTTGTGGGAAACGAGCGGTCACCTCGATTACTACAAAGAGAACATGTTCCCGGAAATGAAACTTGAAGAGCAGTCCTATTACATCAAACCGATGACGTGCCCCTTCCACATCACGATTTACAAATCCGATCTTCACAGCTACCGGGAACTCCCGCTCAGGCTCTACGAACATGGCACGGTGTATCGCAACGAGCGAAGCGGCGTCCTGCACGGAACGCTCCGGGCGCGGGGCTTCACTCAAGACGATTCCCATATTTTCTGCCGGTATGATCAGCTGGGAGATGAAATTCAGCGCGTTTTACGAATGACCCGTGATATTCTCAAAGATTTCGGATTTACCGAATTTGAGCTTCGCCTCTCGACCCGACCCGCCAGCTTCGTGGGGGATCCCAAGAGGTGGGATGAAGCTGAGAAGATCCTGGCGGAGGCCATGACCGAGTCCGGGTTCGCCTTCGAAGTGGACGCGGGGGAAGGGACGTTTTACGGCCCCAAAATCGATCTTAAAATCAAAGATTCCATCGGCCGCCGGTGGCAGTGTTCCACCGTTCAGGTCGATTTCAATCTTCCGCAACGCTTCGACGCCACCTACCGCGACGGAGAGGGAAAAGACGCTCCGGTCTGCATGGTTCACCGCGCGATCCTGGGATCGCTCGAGCGCTTCTTCGGGATTCTCGTGGAGCATTACGCGGGCGCTTTTCCGCTGTGGCTGGCTCCGGTTCAAGCCGCCGTTTTGCCCATCACCGACAAACAAATTGAATACGCCCAAACAATCGTGAGCGAGCTTGAGTCCAATGGAATTCGGGTTGAACTCCACGATAGAAATGAAAAAATCGGAGCCAAAATTCGAACCGCGACCATGCAAAAAATTCCCTACATGCTCGTGATTGGAGACCGGGAGAAGCAGGCGTCGCAGGTGGCGGTTCGCTCCCGCGCGGGGGAGGATTTGGGCGCCATGAACGTCAAAGACGTCATTGCCAAATTTAAAGCCGAAATCGACGCCAAATCTCTGGTCAAATAGACAATTCTCTATTTGACAGAACACCGGCGCCTTGTTACACTAACGCTCGATTTCAGGATAATGATTCGTTGTCCAGGGATGGCGTCATCAGCCATCCTTTTTTATTAGAGTTGCACCACGATAGGAGGAACGCATCGCCAGACCACCGTCAGCTAGGATTAATGGAGCCATTCGGGCGCCCGAGGTTCGACTCATCAATGAACGAGGGGAAATGCTCGGAGTCAAATCCATTCAAGAAGCGCTCGTTATCGCTCAAGATTCCGGTTACGATTTAATTGAAATTGCTCCAGACGCGGTTCCACCCGTCTGCCGGTTGGGAAGCTTGTCCAAGTTCCTCTACGAACGGGAGAAAAAGAGAAAGGAAGCGCGAAAAGGCCACGGCGCCGGACAAGTGAAAGAAATCCGAATGCGTCCGAACATCGGAGTCCACGATTTTCTGGTCAAAATGAACGCGGTCACGAAGTTTCTCAAGGATCGCAACAAAGTCAGAGTCAGTATTATTTTTTACGGTCGCGAAATGGAACATCGCGAATTCGCTTATAAGATGTTGGAGAGAATCGAGCAACAGATTGCCGGCGTGGGACTCATCGAAACCAGGCCCCAAATGTACGGCAACCGAATGATCACGATTCTTGTTCCGCAAAGAGGATAACGATATGCCAAAACTTAAAACACACAGCGGTGCCAAAAAACGTTTTAGACTGACAGCTCGAGGAAAGGTTAAACACAAAAGGGCAGGAGCGCGCCATCTTCTTCAAGGGATGTCCGCCGGACGAAGCCGGACATTGCGCCGTCCCGCCACCTTAAACAACACCCAAGCCAGAATGGTCAAGCGGCTGTTGCCGTACGGCTAATTTACCGAGGAGTACGTCATGCGCGTTAGAAGCGTCACTTACACAAGACAACGAAAGAAAAAACATATCCGGAGAGTCAAAGGGGCTTATGCGACAAAGAAAAACCGTTGGCGCATGGTCAAGCAACATCTCAAGAAGTCGCTGACCTATTCCTATGTTGGCCGGAAAGATAATAAATCAAATTTCAGAAAACTTTGGATTATTCGGATCAACGCCGCCGCCCGCGATTTGGGTGGGATGACGTATTCCCAACTGATTCATGGACTCGAAAAAGCCCAAGTGGCTGTTGACCGGAAAATGTTGGCCGATATGGCCGTTAATGACCCGCAGGGGTTTACCGAACTCGCTCACATCGCCAAACAAGCCAGCGCGACCCCAGCTTAACTCCGCATCGAACAGAAGTGAGGCTTCACTGAACAATGGATCTCACATCAATTGAACGAGACGCCTTGGCGGACGTGGAGCGGATCGGAACCTTATCCGATCTGGAGGCCTTCCAAACAACGTATTTAGGACGCAAAGAAGGCCGCTTGACGCAGGTGTTGCGGACCCTCGGAAATCTCTCTCCGGAAGAAAAAAAACAAATCGGCCAGGCCGCCAACCAGCTTCGAGCGCTCCTGGAAGAAAAAATAGCCCGTAAGAAACAATCCCTCGAACAATCGTCTCTCTTGTCCGCCCTTGAATCCTCAAAGCTCGACACGTCTCTTCCCGGAACATCTCTAACCCGAGGGCATTCCCATCCGATCGCCGGCGCCATCCGTGAAATATCTCATATTTTCCGTTCGATCGGGTTTGAGGCCGTCGAAGGACCGGAAATTGAAACCGATTTCAATAATTTCACGGCGCTGAACATTCCTCAACATCACCCGGCCAGGGACCTCCACGACACGTTTTATTTGAACCTCGCCTCCGAGAAAGGGGGAGGATCTCAAGAGAATCCCTGGCTTCTTCGAACGCATACCTCTCCCGTCCAAATTCGTTTGATGCAGGCCGTTAAGCCTCCCGTCCGAATTGTGGCGCCGGGACGCGTGTACCGCCATGAAGCGGTGGACGCCACGCATGCCGCCGTCTTCCATCAAATTGAAGGGTTGGCCATTGATACCGATATCACCTTTGCCGATCTGAAAGGCAGCTTGAAATATTTCGCGCAGACGTTTTTTCAATCGGATCTTCAGGTCCGCTTCCGTCCCGGCTACTTTCCCTTCGTCGAGCCCGGAGCCGAAATGGACGTTCAATGTTTCCTCTGCCACGGCGCCAAGCACCTGAAAGACGGGACCCCCTGCCGCCTCTGCAAGGCCACCGGATGGATTGAACTCCTCGGAGCCGGGATGGTGCATCCCAACGTTCTGCGCAATGTGGGATACGATCCCGCCCAAGTAACGGGTTTCGCTTTCGGCATGGGCATTGAACGCATGGTGATGACACGAATGGGGATTCGAGACATTCGCTTGTTCCTTGAATCCGATCTTCGATTTCTGGAACAGTTCGCTTAAGGAGTCTGCCGCTTGAAAATTAGCTTCGGTTGGTTAAAGGAATTTGTCGACATTTCTTGGTCGCCGGAAGAAACGGCCGAGCGGATCCTTCATTTGGGTTTCCCGCTTGAAAGCCTGAAAAAAACCGGCGTTCACGTTTCCAACATCATTGCGGCCAAAATTTTGGATGTCAAAAAGCATCCGAACGCCGATCGGCTTTCCGTCACCACCGTTTTTGATGGAAAAGGGGAGCGAACCGTGGTCTGCGGAGCTCCCAACGTGGCGGCCGGTCAAGTGGTTCCGCTGGCTCTCCCCGGAGCGAAACTCGGCCCTGATTTTGAAATTACCGTCTCAAAAATAAGAGGCATTGAATCCCATGGCATGCTCTGCTCCGAACGGGAGCTCGGCCTCTCGGAATCTCACGCCGGCATCATGATGCTGCCCGCCGACGCGCCTCTCGGAAAAGAGGTGAAAGACATTTTAGGCGAGGGGGATGTGATATTCGATTTTGAAGTGCCTCCCAACCGAGGCGACGTTTTATCTCACGTCGGATTCGCCCGGGATATCGCGTCCTTGACCGGCAAACGCCTCAAGATGAACGTCCCTCTCTGGAAAGCCAAAACCAAAGGGGAAAAATGCGCGATCCGGATCGAAGCGCGCGACCATTGCTCGCTTTATACCGGCAAAATCATTCACCAGGTGAAGGTGGGGCCCTCGCCCCAATGGATGAAAGACCGGCTGGACGCCTGCGGGATCCGCTCCATTAACAATATCGTCGACATCACCAATTACGTTCTGTTGGAGTGGGGGCATCCGCTCCATGCCTTTGACCTGTCAAAACTGGCCCAACACGAAATCATCGTTCGGTTGGCCAAGGAGAGTGAAACCATTCAGGCATTGGACGAAAAAACCTACGCGCTTAAGGCCTCCGATCTCGTGATTGCCGATGCCGACAAACCCGTCGCCATCGCCGGGATTATGGGCGGGCAACTGACGGGCGTCACGGACTCCACCACGGATCTTCTTCTGGAAAGCGCCGTGTTTGACCCCACATGCGTCCGCTTGACATCAGGGCGCTTGGGCCTCAAAAGCGAAAGTTCGCTCCGGTTTGAAAAAGGGACCGACGCCACGACCGCCGAGATGGCGTCTCGCCGGGCCGCTCAACTCATTTTGGAGCTGGCGGGAGGAACCCCAGGAGCTGCTACCAACGTGTCGACTAGAAAAGAAAAACCAATTTCCATTCAACTCTCCCCGGCGCGCGTTCATCGCGTGACAGGGTTATCCGTCCCGTCGGCCACGATCACAAAAATTCTGAAACAGTCGGGGATCGGCCTCACCAAAAAAGGAAGCGGATGGGCGTGCCGCATTCCGTCCCATCGGAAAGATTTGGTCACCGACGTCGATTTGATCGAAGAAGTGTCACGGATGATCGGCTACAACGCCATCCCGGAAACACTCCCGCGGCTCAACCCGGGGGTGATCCCGCCTTCCATGCGGGCCACGAACACCGAGCCCCTGGTTGACCTCATGAAAGGGTTGGGATTCAATGAGACGATGACCACCTCCTTTTGCAACGCCCAGGTGGCCGGCCAGTTTGGATTTTCCGAACAGCAATTGGTTCCGTTGCTGAACCCCTTGTCTCAAGAAGAATCGGTCATGCGGCCGCTCACCCTCATCACGCTTCTTTCCGCCATTCAGCGGAACATCCATTTTCAGCGGGATTCGGCTCTCTTGTTTGAGATCGGGAGTGAATACGAACGGCTGAAGGATGACAAAACATCCGAACGAATCGTTCTGGCGGTGGCCGCGTATGGAAAATTTCGGCCCGCCAGTTGGCAGGGCAAGGAAGAAGATGTGACCTTCTACGACTTAAAAGGCGTTTTGGAGTCGATTGGGAAACATGTTCCGGGAAAACTGGACTTCATGTCACCGCCTTCCAAGCCGTTCCTGCACCCGTATCAAGGATTCGACATCACGATCGGAGGCCAAAAAGCCGGTTGGGGAGGACTGCTTCACCCCGCCCTTGGCGCCAGTTTTGATTTCAAACTACCGTGCGTTGTGGCTGAAATTAATATAAAGAAATTATTGAGTTTAATTGAGCAGCAACGTTTTTCTCCAATTCCTAAATTTACCCCGATTGAAAGAGACATCGCGATTCTGGTGAGCAACGAGACGCCGTGGGAACGCCTTAAATCCGTCGTCACGAAAGCCGGAAGTCCCCTGGTTCAATCCGTCACCCCATTCGATATCTTCACGGGCGGCACTCTTCCCACCAACCATAAAAGCGTGGCGTTTCGGGTGACTCTCTTAAATCCCGATCAAACTCTTTCGGACAATGAAATCAATTCAACGGTGGACCGCGTCAAAGCGTCCCTGAAAGATCACTGTGGCGCCCAGCTCCGCTAGCGTTCCTCCTGAATTTTCCTTCCGAACCCGGCAACATTTCTGGGACCATCTCAAAAAATATTCTGACGTCCCCTTAAACGTCGTCGTGATTGGCGGGGGGATCGTCGGCGCGGGAATCCTCCGAGAACTCAGCCTTCAAGGCATTCCGCTGGCCTTCCTATTTGAGAAAAACGACTTCGCCTCAGGCACCAGCGGCGCCTCCAGCAAACTCATTCACGCCGGACTCCGCTATTTAGAACAAGTCTGGATCTCCCTCAAACGGCTTCGATTGGGGTCGGCGTGGCATTACTTCAAGTTTGTAACGGAAGCCTCCCAGGAACGGAAAATCCTTCGGGGGCTGGCGCCGCACCTCATCAAAGCCAAGCCCATCTATTTCGTTTTAGGGGAAGCGGACGACCGGTCGTCCCTCGGCGTCATGATGGGAGTGTGGCTCTATTACGTGATTCAGCTTCTTCAAGGTCAATTTTTCCCGCCGCCTCGGACCGTGTTCCGGAAGAAAGCGCTGGAATGGGTGGCTCCGGAGCTGGATCACAAAAAGGTGAAGGCCTTGTTCAGCTTCTGGGATTCCGAAACGGACGACGCCCGCCTCGTGATTGAAAATCTTCAATGCGCCCACGACATGGGCTCCTACGCGCTGAACTATGTCGAGCTGGTTCGATATAAAAAAGAGGGAGACCTGGTCCGCTGCGACCTCGTGAACCATGACAATGGAGAAACCCTCTCCGTTCGCGCCAAAATCCTGATCAACGCCTCCGGCCCTTTCTTGGACGATGTCCGAAAGAGGGAAGAAGGAGCCTCCCCCATTCCTCCGACGATGGACCGGGTGGCCGGAAGCCACATTGACGTTTACCCGGCGTTCACGGAGGAATCCTATTACGTCACGGCGGGCGATGGCCGGTTGGTGTTCGTCTTGAAGCGGAACGAAGATGGACTCACGTACTCGCGCATTGGAACAACCGAGAGGCCCCTCGGCGAGGGAGAGCCCTCCGACGACGTAAAACCGACCCAAAACGAAATTGATTATTTGAAAGGGTTGGTTTTGGAATTTTTCCCGAAAGCCGTCTTAAGTGAGACAACCATTATGAACACCGATGCCGGTATTCGCCCTCTCCGGCGACAAATCGGGAAAGACACCTTCCACAAATCAAGGGAACACGAAATCATCAAAGAGGGCCCGGTGTTTCACATCGTGGGGGTGAAATTGACGGATTTTCGGCGGGTGTCCAGCGAACTTATGGGGCTGATTCCCTGGGAAAAACTCAATCTTCGTTTAACGGATCCGAAACGATCTGAGCTCATTACGCTTCGTCCCCACGATCAAGAAATCAACCGTATGTACGTCGAGAACGATATCATCGAGACCATCCGGAGAACCATGGTTCTTCATTGGAAGGATTATGTTTTGAGGCGGAGGGGACTGGGTCCTCGCGTCCTGGCCCGTATGGATCCGAATGCGTTTTATACGGAATTCGACATCATGAAAGCCATCCTCAATTGGGACAAGAAAAAAGCGGAAGAAGAAAAATCTCGATGAAGCAACGCCGCCGCGACCTGAGCCACAGGCCGCGACGGCGTCTTTTAAGACGACGTCTTTAAAGACGCCGTTTTTTAATTAGAACGTCACAATAAATTCAGCGCTGGCCGTCGAGGATGTGTCTTTGGCCACGCCTTTGTCATCCTGCCACACTTTCTTGTTGGCCCGGTCGTACCGATACTCGGCGCGAACCGTCAAATTATCGGCCAATTTATACGCCGGGGTAAGGGCATAGTTGGTTCCGATGAAACCCACCGTTCCCGTGCGGGCGCCCTGCGGATCCTCAAAATATTCCACCCGTCCGCCCACCGAGAACTTGCTCGTGATGCTGTAGACCGGCTGAACCCCGACCCCTTTCCAGGTCGCCAGATCGAGATCGCCGTCGGCATTGATATCCACCGCTTTTCTCTCCTGTCCCCAATTTCCTTGGAAATTAAGCGCCAGGTTCGGGATAATTTTTGTCACGCCCGTTAAATCAAGCGAGGTGCGCGTGTGGCCGTTGTTATTCGCCGTCTCATCAAAGGCCGTCGCCGGATTGTCAACCGCTTGCCGGGAGGCCTGCTCGGACCCGCTCATGCCGGACAGCTGAACGAACAAGGGGTTCCCAAAATTCAAGGAGACCTTACCAATCGCCGTTTTGCCGGTGTTGTTATCCGGGATGACGTCCCATCCGTTCACGCCGCCCAAGGCGATATCGAGAATTCCTTTCGAATACGTCACGAGACCGCCCGTGTGAGTCGTGCATTCAGCGAAGTTGAACAAGTATCCCTTGGAAATGTTGGGGTTGTCTTTCGATTCAACCACTTCAATGCCCATCATGGTCACCATCTTCCCGACTTTGAGTCCAAAATTCGACCCCGGGAATTTGGTGGTGAAATACGCTTCTTCGATATCGAAGGAGCTTTGAGTTCCTTCGGCCAGGCTGATGGGCCTGGCGTCGCTCCCGCCGAGCAATTTCACCACGTAGCCGACAGGGCCCTGCGTGCCATTGATGGCCACTTGAGCGGTGTTCGTGATGTTGTTATCCTGAGCGTCAAACGACCGTGAGAAGATGGTTCCACTCAACGGCTTTTTGAAGCTGGTGATATAGGACGTGTCAACGAACCCGCTGACAGTGGGCCCGCTGACGGTGGAGCCGTCGGCATAACTGACGCCGATCAACATCAACTGCGTTAACAGTCCAAAAACAAGTCCTTGGCCTGTTTTCTTTATCCGAATGTATCTCATAATTCCTCCAGTTTGTTGTTCTTCCGGCTTAAGAGGGGAAAAAGAAAAGGCCCTCCTGGGTTCAGAACTCAGGAGGGCCTCGTTGCCCCACAAATAAAAAAACCTTCTTAAGGATTTCCTCAAGAAGGCTTCTTTGCCGGCGTTGGACACATCATTGGCCCAACAAAAAGGAGCGTATCACATGGGGGTCCGTTTGTCAAATCGCCGTCTGGCAGGAGCTTATTTGCCAGGGGGAAACTCATTTGCTATAAGTCCTTTTCACGCATCTTCCCTATCATGAAAGAACATCTCATAAACATAGGTAATCAATTCAAGATCAAGCCGTTTAATCTGTTGCGTAATCCCGTCAGCATGTCCGGTCTATTGCTGACAGGGGTTTGCACATTGATTGGGTTGCCGATGATGTTCTTGGATATGTTCGCTCCCCGAACCAACCCCTATGCCGGCATTTTCATTTACTTTTTCCTTCCCGGCGGAGCGATTTTTGGCGTCTTCTTGGCGATGCTGGGCGTCATTATTGAAAGACGTTCCAGAAAAAGACACCCGGATCGACCTATTCCGCCTTTGCCAAAGATTGATTTAAGCAAACCCTCTCACCGATTCTTGCTTTTGGGCGGAGTGGCCTCTCTTCTGATAGTTTTTTTACTTCTTTCCGTGACCGGCTACCGCGCTTATAACTTTTCCGACTCGGTTCAATTTTGCGGACTCACCTGCCATAAGGTCATGAAACCAGAATACACCGCGTATCAAAAATCTCCTCATGCGCACGTGGCCTGCGTCTCGTGTCATATCGGTCCCGGAGTGAACTGGTTTGTTCGTTCAAAAATTACGGGAGCCTATCAGGTCTATTCGGTACTTTTTCATAAATATGATCGGCCCATCGCTACGCCCATCCGCAATTTGGTTCCCGCGCATGAAACCTGCGAACAATGCCACTGGCCGGCCAAGTTTTTCGGGGCCCAACAGAAGGTGTTCAGCCACCGCCTGGCCGATGAAAAGAACAGCCCCTGGCAAATGGTTTCACTTCTTAAAGTGGGGGGAGGAGATCCTCAATTGGGTTCGACCTCCGGTATCCACTGGCACATGTACATAAAAAACAAAATCTATTTCATCGATACTGACGGGAAACGGGAGGTCATTCCCTGGGTCCGCTCCGTCAGCAAAGACGGAACCGTCACGGAATATATGTCGACGGAATCTTCACTTTCACCGGAAGAAATATCCAAACGACAAATCAGGCAGGTGGATTGCATCGACTGCCACAATCGGCCGTCCCATATTTTCATGACTCCTCACCGAGCCATGGATCAAGCCTTTGACGCCAACTTGATTGATCCCGGCCTTCCGTATTTGACGCGGGAGGCGATGAGGCTTCTGGCCGGAGAGTACGCCAACGAAAAAGAAGCGCTTGAGGCCATCAATAAGAATCTTCCTGTGTTCTATCAAGCCAATTACCCTGATATTTATAAACAAAAGAAGGGCGCCATTGACCAGGCCGTTAAAACCGTTCAAAATATTTATTCTCACAATATGTTCCCGGAAATGCGGACCGATTGGCGAGCGCATCCTGCCCATATCGGCCACCTCGAGTTTGACGGATGTTTTCGTTGCCATGACGGCCTACATAAAAGTAAAGAGGGGCGCGTCATCACGAATGATTGCAACGCCTGCCATACCATTTTGGCTCAAGGGTCCCCTGCGGACGTCGCCAAGGGACGCCTCCAATCTCAGGCGTTTAAACATCCTGTGGATGCCGGCATGGATGTTTCGACGATGAAATGCACGGTTTGCCACACCGGAACCACGGGGCTTTAACCTTCCTGCTCTCAAGGAGTTTGAATCCGATGAAATCAATTTATAGCGCTTTATTAATCCTTTCTGTCTGTCTGACCACGTTTGGCTGTAAAACCGACCAGATTTCAACTGTCGCGGTTCCCAAAGAAATACCCGCCCCGAGTCCTCGCACCCCTGCGCAAAACGAACTTGGATGGAAGGTTCCCTCAGACTGGGAGGAAACGGAGTTATCTTCTTTTCAAATCGCCCATTACCTCATTCGAGGGAAAAATGGGGGAGAAGCCAAGGTGTCGGTGGTGCCGCTCTTTGGTGAAGCCGGAGGGAAGCTTC
>PLLH01000100.1 GCA_003140895.1 Elusimicrobiota bacterium | reverse complement strand
TTCGCAGGGACTGCGTTCGCAGGGACTGCGTTCGCAGGGACCGCGTTCGCAGAAAGCGCTTCTGCGGAATCTGACCGCGCCATCTCCTCGGTGTTCGTCTGCTCCGCCGAAAGACGTGGATTCTTCTCGTTAGTGACCGGAGCGATGGCCACTTCCTCCGTTATGAGTAAATCAGAGGGAATATCCCCACTGACATCGATAGGCTCCACATTGGGGAGAGGTCTGTTGCGATGACTTACAACCGTCGCTCGAACAAAAGGAATGTTTCCCGACGGAGCCGCGACGATTTCAATGGTATTTTCAGCGTTCGCGGCGGAGACGGCACGGGCGACCATTGCCTCCGATTGCGCCTGCAAAGCCGGTGACAGCACGGGGGGCTCCACGGGTTCTTTCCCCGGTTCGAATGCTTCCGTTTGGGCCACGTTTTTGCCTGAGACCTCTTTTGACGAAAGCGCCGCAGGAGCTGCCTTTTGAGAAGCGGTGGGGTTGGATTGTTGTCCCTCGACCGATGATTCCTGAGGCGCGCTTAACGTTTCAACCATCGTCACCACAGAGGAATGGTTCGGGAAGGCGTGTTCAAGCCAATTCTTAATTGACGGCGTTCCCGTATTCGCCAAATCGGTCTTCCGTTTCACGATAACAGCTGCGCTCCCGTTGGGCGCCATCTCGCGTGCCAACGCTTCAAGCGTCAAATTAAGCCGCGTCAAATTATTCCTCAACACCCATTCGTGAACCGTGCCAGCGATGTCGCTTGGATTGAGCTGTGAATTCAACCCGTCACGAATGCGCTCCACCGCTTCAATAACAATACTCCACGGGTTCTTCTTTGTTTTAGCGGTCTTATTATCATTGAGTTCTGTCTGAGCACGATTAAATTCACCCTGTACCAAATCCCGAAGCGCCAGTTGACGTTGAGACACCTCAAGAATCTGCCGCACCGTCATCTGCTCCGCCAGAGGCGCGCGAGGATTCAATAAGACGCGTTCATTGAGCGCGTCTCTCAACTGCCTCGACATATCCGCCCGCGCTGCTTGGTTCCCGCTCGAGAGTGGCGCTTTCCACGAATCCATTTGGGCCTGGGTCAACTCCGTCCGGTTGGCCATGAGGAACATCACCAAAAGCTCATGTGTTTCCATGTCGTTCTTGCCGGCCAAACCAAAAACATCCTCAACGGATTTGACGTCGTTGTTGGCGTCGTATCCCAAAACCGTCTCCGCTTTCTTTTTGAATTCAGAAAACCACGAGCTCCACTCGGAACTAGGATCCATTTGAAGTGCGTTGAAGAGCGAGCGCGCCAGCGTTGGGTTTTGGTCCTGATAAGCGGCGATGGCTTTAAACCAAGCCAACGCGTCGTTTTTCGTCGATAGAATAATGGGTTTTAACGCGGGGGTTTGGAGGCCCGTTCCTTTTTGGCTGCGGGTTCTCGCGTTAAACTGAGCTCCCGCCGCGCTTCGGGCAAAGGAAACGATCATCGCATAGACGCTTTTGTTCTCAAAGCGTCCGGAAGGCCGGGGCCCTTTCACGCGAGAAGTCGGCGCCGTTTGCGGCGCGACGTTCTTCACCCCATTCTCTTGTGTAACCTCATCTTTGGGTGTCAAAAATTGTGTCTTTGAATCGATCGCCTCCGGCCACGGAGATCTGAACATAAGTCCTTTCTTATAGGCAACGATCAAAAGAACGGACATGACCAACGTAAACGTAATGATGAGCGGTGACAGAGAAAAAGCGCCGGCCGAGGCCGTTAAGGCAGCCGAACCCACGCTGGACGCCGCCTCTCCCGCCGAAGCCAACAGCGGAAATCCAAGAACGGCGATAAGAAAAGCTGAAACAATTTTGTACTTGCCCAAAGCAATCCGAATCCACGACTCCGCCCGTAAAAACATACGCGTTAAAAAGGAAGGTGTGATTGACTTGACGACGATCCGGCGGCCATCATTGAAAGAAACATCAACGGACCGCGATCCAACGATATTGACATTCACGATGCCGGCCCCTTGGTTAGCACGCTGATCAGCGACGGCTTTAACAAGGGCGCTGGTTCGAAGCGCGTCCACGGCGGTATTCGGGGCAAGATCCAAAAAGAGGCGTTCGCCGGTGAAGAGTTGATCCAACGGTTTTTGAGTGGAGGCCAGGAAATCAAGCGAGGACGGACCGTCTTCCATCTTGGTGATTTTGGGGCTGACGGTGAGAACTGTAAACCCGGCGTTCGTTAAATTCGAAACGAGGCCGTTCGTGTGGAAGCCGCCGGAGATAAGAACGCCGACGTTGGCTTTGTTCTCCTCCATCCGCGCCGCCATTTTGGCAGACATCGTGTTGTTTCGTTTGAGCGCCCAGCGGTAGAAATCTTCGTAGCTCGTCCAGCTTTCGGACATGCGAGCCATCTGAGACGGCATCTGCTCTCCGAGAGAGGAAAACCGCGTGGAGAGGGCTCGGATTCCGTCCATTCGACCAGCGTAGGCCATCCATTCATCTTCCGTCAACGCGTGATCGGTCAATTTCTTGAGAAGGGTTAAATCTTTCGAGAGCGATGCGACCTCCGTCTGCTCTTTCGTCGTCAATAAGGATGCCAACACGTCCGCTTCCAGCGTTTGCAGATCTTTGAAAAAGGCGGCTTGGTCAATCCGCTCCGCTTTGAGGACATATAAAATGTACGAGTTCAGATCGGGGAAATTTTTGAGGTGAATTCCGTTTTTTGAGCAGAGTTGAGAGACGAAATCATAAAAAACGGCGTTTGAAATCTGGCCCGCGCGGTAGAGTGTGCTGTATTTCAGGAGTTTTTGCACGTCGACCTGGCTGACCTTCTTGAGGACTTGTTCAATCATCCGTGTCCGTTGGGATTCCACTTTGTTGAAATCGAGGGATTTTTCAAGTTGGGCCGCGGCCATGAATTCACGAAGGGTGGCGCTGGATGTTTTATTCACTCCGTCTAGATAAGTGACATAATCCGTGACGTTGACCCGTCCGTCGGCATAGCCGGACATGTGATCATCAAAACGAATGAGGCCAGGGCTAAAATATTTACTTTTCAGAAAAACGAGTTCCTGGCCGAAAGCCTTCAGCGCGGATGTCGCCCGTTTTTTGATGGCGAGGGAATCCCGGTACGCTTTCACGTTGGCGTCGTACTCGGCTTGGTTCTCGACGCCGGTCAAGGTCATCGGCAGGGACGCCAATGAACCTTCATCATGGTCGCCCACATATCCAATGGCCGCCACTTCGGACCCTTTCAATACGTGAGCGCCCATGAGGGCATAGGCCGCTTCGCGTAGGGCTTTCCTGTGGGGATAGGCGTTGTAGACGGAGAAATCGATGGCTTTGATATCGGCGGCTTCGAGCCCCACCAACAAATTGGCTTTTTTAAGTTCAATGCCTTGTCCGAGAGCGTCCAAAGCGCCGGCGACATTGGTTTGAGCTTCCTTGTGAAGATGAGCGTCCTGGACGACCAAAACCATTTTCGCGTCCGACTTTTTCGAAACAGAAATAGAGTGAATGGTGGCAAAAGGAGCGAGCGCGGACTGAATCCATTCCGGAACAATTTTGTTGGCCATCCCCACTTTGACTTCGTGAGAGAGTTCACCGCTGATCTGAAGGTCACTCAGCGCCCGTGAACTGAGCGGAAGCGAAAGACCCTGCATCGCCGTCGGGAGTGACGCCAAAAGCAACTCCGCTGGAGCGGCTTCGTGAGCTTCAAGCGCTTTTCGACGATCCTGCCATACATTGGCTTCCGCCAAGTGAACCAGGAAAACATTTTGAATGGTAAATAGGACGGCGACAGCGGCGGCGATTCTTTTGATGATGGGGTTTTGTTTTTTCGCTCTCATTGATTCATCCTCTCGAGTTCTATCGTAAGGTCATTTTTTAAAATAGGAAGTCCCGGTTTCCAGAGGAGGTTCATTACGATTAGAGTATCAAGAAGGGGGTTAAGATCTCCTTAAGAGAGGGTTAAAAAGC
>PLLH01000036.1 GCA_003140895.1 Elusimicrobiota bacterium | reverse complement strand
GGGGCTCGGTGGGCGCTGTGGCTTTTCCATTTGGCGGGATCGACTCCCCCGTGGAGAAGGCCGTCCCCGTAGACGGTCGATCCTTGCAGCCAGAGAGACGAACACAGATGAGTCAGCAGGGGTTTAAATTTGTCTTCGCATTGAAGCCGGTTGATGAGGCGCTCCCCCATGGGCATGTCGACGATGGTGGCATGACGCGGGAGCTGCGGGAGGCGGTCCAGAATCCAAATGCGCGCCCGCCCTTTGTTTTCCGCGGCGAGGAACGCGATCGCTTTTTCCGCGTCCTCGAGATNNGACCAAATCCCCTAACTGTTCCCCCAGGGAGGCCGCCACCAGGTCCCGATCCAACGGGTTGGATTGGAAGAGACGCCCCACCGGTCCATGAATTCCGGGGAGGCCGGCGTTGAGAGCGGCTTGCACTCCGGCCAAATAAGGGTCTTCGTTATTTTTCTCTTGAAGGGAATGAATTTGTCCTTTCAATTGGGCGATTTCTTCGCTGATGGCCAATAAATCGTTTCGGAGAGCGTTTTGATTGGATTCGCAGGTGGTGAGATCGCGTGTCAGGGCGTCCAATTCCGCCGCTTTGGATTGCATCTGACCGTCCAATTCTTTCTTCTGAAGGTGAACCGATTCCAGCGAGCGTTCCATTTCTTCAAGTTGGTTTTTTGCCCGGGCGAGTTCCCGTTGGCGGTTGGCTCCTTCGGCCTCAAATCGAGACAAGTCGGATGCCGACCGGTTCATTTGTTGGTGGAGGCGGGCCCGCTCATGAGCTCGTTCGAGGATGAGATCCCGCACCTTTTTTACCTGAAGCTGTTTGTTTTCCAACCGCTCAAACGCGGCATCTTGGTTGGCTTTGGCGGCTTTGTAGTCGGCCACGATCGTCGATCCTTCCGTTTTCAGCCGTTCCCAATCCTCAAGCTGGCTTTTCTCCTGTTGGGTTAATTCACCGATTCGCTTTTCCTCTCGGCTCATCATCTGTTGAACGTTGGCCAACTGGACTTTGAGTTCTTGTTCTCGTTGCCCGGCATTGACCAGGCGTTCTTCTCCGATCTTGATATCAGCGTCGATGGAAGAAAGAGTGCCGTTGGCTTTAAGGAGTTCTTCGTCGTTTTCGGTGAGAGACAACCGGAGTTCAGAGAGCTCGGCCTCGATTCGATGCGTGGCGGTGTTTAATTCTTCGCTTTTCCGTTGGGTGGCGCTCAGGCGTTCCCGGAGTTGTGCCAAATCGGATTCGGTGTTACTCAGTTGAAAGAGCCAATCGCTGATTTCGGCCGTCTTCAATTGTTCTTTCAGGCGCTGGTACGATTGAGCTTTGTTGACGGCGTTTTCCAGTTTTTTGATTTGCTCTTGAGTGACGGAAACGATGTCGGCCAATCGGGAGAGGTCGATCTCAACCCGGTCCAGCTTTCGAAGCGCTTCTTCCCGGCGGGTCCGGTATTTGGAGACCCCGGCCGCTTCTTCAAAGAGTTCTCGTCGCTCTTCCGGTTTGGATTGAAGGATCCATTCCACTTTTCCTTGTTCCATGGAGGAGTAACCGTCTTCTCCCATCCCGGTGTCCAAAAAGAGCTCCTTAATATCTCTCAGGCGGCATTGGGTCCGGTTGATGAAATATTCCGACTCGCCGGACCTGAACAGGCGCCGGGTGATGGAAACGTCGGAATAATCAATGGGAAGACGTTTGTCTGAGTTGTCAAAGGTGAGCGTGACTTCGGAAAGATTTTGAGGGGGTCGTGACCCCGACCCGTTGAACACCACGTCCATCATCAGGTTGGACCTGAGAGATTTGGCGGACATTTCCCCCAGACACCAGCGGATCGCGTCGATAATATTTGATTTGCCGCATCCATTGGGTCCGACGATGGATGTGATGCCTGGTTCAAAATCGAGCTTAATGGTGTCTGCGAAGGACTTAAATCCGGATACTTCTAAATGTTTTAGAAACATGAGGTTGTATGGTTCCTCAGAGGGCGGCGACGATACTCACTGGGACTACTCCCGATGAAGTTCATAAATCTGGGTCTATTGTAACGGTTCTCAGACGAAAAAGGCAAGAAAAAATTAGTCGAGGAATAAAAAAAATGCCTCTCCCCCGATTCTCCGGGGCAGAGGCATTCCTGTCAAACCGGGGTTATTTGGGGGTGATTTTAATGGCGAGAACAGGGCAGACGCTTTCGCAGGCCATGCAGAAGATGCACGCTTCTTCTTTAACCGGAGCCGCTTTTTTCTCCGCGGCGGCGTGTCCCGGCGTCTCTCTCCATTCAAATACGTTTTCCGGGCAGGCGTCGATGCAAGCGCCATCGGCGATACAAAGGTCAAAATCCACGGCGACGGTTGTCCCGTGAATCCCCAGTTTGGCCGGCGGTTCCACTGGGCCCCAAATCTGATACCCGTCTGGGGATTTGCCGGCTTGTTGGCGGTTCGTTTGGAAATCTGGATCAATTCCTGACATGGTCTACAACCTCCTCGAAGATTCTTACTTATTCTCGTTTAAGCCTATCATTTTCTCCGGTACGGAAATCATGCCGTACACATAACAACAGCCGGTGCCGGGGAATAGTTTCCTATTTCGCTCCGAAACCGCACTTTTGCAGTTCCTTATTGATCGCCGGAAGGATTTCAAAGAGATCCCCTTGAACAGACAACGTCGCCAATTTCATGAGCGGCGCTTCCGGATCTTTGTTGATGCAGACGATCGTTTCGGCGGAATTCATGCCGGCCAAGTGCTGGATTTGTCCTGAAATGCCGGCGGCGATGTAGAGCTTGGGCCGGACAACGCGTCCGGTCAAACCGATCTGGTGCCGGTACGAAATCCAACCTGAATCCACGGCGCGCCGGCTGGCGCCCACGGCGCCCCCCAGCGTTTTGGCGAGGTCATGGAGCGCATTAAACCCGTTCGCTCCACCGACACCGTAACCGCCCGAGATAATGATGGTGGCTTGAGAGATATCAATTTCCTGGCTGACTTCCGGTTCAAAACGAATATGCCGCTCCCGTGGTTTAAATCCAGAGAGATCCACCGGGACTTTCACGACGTCGCCTTTGCGCCCTGGTTCGGGCGTGGCGCGCGGGAAGGTCATGGGGCGAACGGTGGCCGTTTCGGGTCTGTGTCCCCGAACGCACAAAATGGTGGCCATCAGCGTTCCGCCGAATGAGGGACGCGTGGCGTTCAAGAGTCCGCCTTTTTCCTTATTAATGCTGAGTTCCGTCGCGTCCGCCGTGATGCCCGTGTTGGCCTGGACGGCGACACGGCTTCCGAAAGAGCGGCCGATGGTCGAGGCGGGGAGAAGAAGTTTATTCGGTTTTTCTTTGAGCAGGAGGTCGGTGAGAAGTTTCGCGTAGGTTTCGTCGACGAATTGTTCAAGGTGGTCGTGTTCGATGGCGTATACCTTGTCGGCGCCGTGGTCAATCAAGGTTTGAGCGTGTTGGGACACATTTTTCCCGATGATCACCGCGCACAATTTTTCATTGAGATCGGCAGCCAGCTTCTTTCCTAAAAAGAGAAGCTCAAATACGGTCGGAATGAGGTTGTCGTGCCGGACTTCCGCGTAAACCCACACATCTTTGTGCGTTTCCGGACTGATGGGGATGGATAAGATGGATTGTTCGTTGGACATTCGTTTTTCCTCGCGTTAAATCACTTTCAGTTCTTTCAGCTTTTCAACCAATTTTCTCGCTTTTTCTTCGGGCGAGTTTCCTTCGATTCGCGTTCCCCCCGTTTTCATTGAAGGGCGGAAACTTTTCGAGACGATGGTCGGCGATCCTTTGAGCCCGACGTGATCGAGGGAGATGTTGAGCGCGGCCGCATCCCATCTGGGAATGACCGCCTTTTTCCCCGCCATTTTCCCTTTGAGAGACGGAACGCGCGGTTCGTTGATTTCTTTGATCACGGCGATCACAGCCGGTAAATCCATCTCCAAGACGTCAATGCCGTCTTCCATGAGGCGATGGACAACGATGGTTCCGCCTTGCCCGGTCCCGTTCGATTTGATGTCTTCCACTTTCCGCACATAGGCGACGTTGGGCCACGTGAGCCAGGCGGCCAGGCCCGGACCGATGTGACCGGTGTCTCCGTCGTTGGTTTGTTTCCCGCAGATCACGAGATCCACCGGGGAGACTTCTTTTGAAATTTTTTCTATCGCTTTGAAGAGCGCATAGGACGTGGCCCAGGTGTCGGCCCCGGCGAACTCACGCCCGCAGACATGAAAACCAGCGTCGGCTCCCCGCGCAATCGCGTCTCGAAGCGCTTCTTCGGCCTGGGGCGGACCCATGGTCAGGCACGATACTTTCGTGTCGCCTCCGACGCGTTCTTTGATGCGAACGGCTTCTTCAATGGCGTATTCGTCAAAGGGATTGATGGCCGCAGCCATCCCCTCTCTTTTCAGCGTGCCGGTCACAGCGTCGATCTGAACGTTGTCCGTGGCCGGTGTTTGTTTAATACATGTGAGAATATGCATCTTTTAAATTACCTCTCGATTTATTTGCCGAAGAGTGTGCTTGAGGCGAACCTGCTCGAAGGAGAACACCACCTATCAAGGAGCAGTAATTTACACCTTTTCTTTTTCCCCCGCAAGATTGGGCGCCTTCCCCGCGGCGCTTCTCTTATTTTTTTGCCAATTCTTTTGTGATGGTCATCCCGATTTCGTTTCGTTGAATCTGGCTGGTCCCCTCGTAAATCTGCGTGATTTTGGCGTCGCGCATGTATTTTTCGATCGGGAAATCCCGCATGTATCCGATTCCACCGGCCAATTGAACGCAATCGGTCGTCACTTTCATCGCCATTTCAGCGCAGTAGAGCTTGACCATGGCGGATTCTTTGGTCCATCTCTTCGCGGACCCTTTCCGGAGCTCGTCGGCCACGAAGGCCCCTGATTTTTCGGAGGCTTCAACGGCGGCCAGCAAGTCTTTGTCCATGGCTTTCGTGACGCTGTAAAGAAGCGCTCTCCCCGCTTCGATGGCCGTCGCCATGTCGGCGATCATGTGCTGGCTGGATTGGAAGGAGAGAATGTTTTGGCCGAATTGACGGCGGATGCGTCCATACGCCAATACTTCGTCAAAGGCGCCTTGCGCGATTCCCAACGCTTGGGAGGCGACGCCGGGGCGGGAACAGTCAAAGGTCGCTTGAGCGACGAAAAGACCTTTCCCCTCTCCGCCAATAAGGTTGTCTTTATGAACGCGGCAGTTGTCGAAGGTGAGTTCGTACGTGCTGCTCGCGCGGATACCCATCTTGGTCTCTTTCTTTCCGAAGCCGAACCCTTTCGTCCCTTTTTCGACGACGAAGCAGGTGATGCCGCGCGCGCCGCGGGCCGGATTCGTTGAAAAGAAGAGAGAGTAGATTTCGGCGGCTTCTCCATTGGAACAAAACGTTTTTGTTCCGTTCAGAATGTAATAATCGCCGTCTTTTTTCGCCGTGGCTTTTGTGGCTGTCGCGTCAGACCCGGCTTCCGGTTCTGTTATGCAAAACGCGCCCAGTTTTTTGCCGGAGGCCAAATCCGGGAGCCATCGTTTCTTTTGGGCTGGCGTCCCATAGAGAAGGATCGGGAACGTTCCGAGGGCTGAGGCCGCCAAGCAGAGAGCGATGCCGCCGCAGAACCGCGAGAGCTCTTCAACCGCGAGGACGAGTTCGAATCCGCCTCCCCCCAAGCCGCCGTAGTTCGGATGGATGTAGACGCCGAAGATATCGGCTTTTCTTAATTCTTCGACGATAGACCATGGGAATTTTTCTTCCTCATCATATTCCATGCGGATGGGTTTAATCTTCTTTTCGCCGATTTCCCGGGAAATGTCGATGATGGATTGTTGTTCGTCTGTTAAATCGTAAATCACTGGGTGTTCCTCCTGTCTATTCGACTGTTATTGCGACTCTGGATTTGTTCGAAGAGTTTTTAACGCCTCTTTAGCGGCGCATTGTTCCGCTTCTTTTTTAGAGCGGCCTTCTCCTTGCCCCAGAACTCGTTTATTGATTCTGACTTCCAACGTAAACCGTTTTTCGTGATCCGGCCCGATTTCATTGATCACGTGATACAGGGGCGGCGTCTTGTATTTTTTTTGGACTATTTCCTGCAGCTTGCTTTTGAAATCGTTTTCAATAATTCTTTTCTTCTTGGCCAACTGGCGCATGATGAACCGTTGGGCTCGCGAAAACCCTTGATCAAGAAAAATGGCACCGACCAAGGCCTCGTACACATTTCCCAGAAGGCTTTCGCGTTTGCGGCCTCCGGTCGCTTCTTCTCCCTGGCTCAAAAGAAGGAACTGCCCCAGCTCTAGATCCTCGGCCCACGTGGTCAGGTTATTCCGTGAAACAATCTGGGACTTCATTTTCGAGAGGCGCCCCTCGTCTTCATTTGAGAACCGTTTAAAGAGATAATGCGCCACCACCGCGGAGATGATGCTGTCCCCTAGGAATTCCAACCGCTCATTGTTTGATGAAATCCCATGCTCAATAGCGTACGACTTGTGCGTGAAGGCTTCTTCCAGGAGTTTCGGACTTTTAAATTTCAGCCTGATTTTTTTTTCAAAGAGTCCTAAATTAGTTGGCGGCGTACTTTTTAATGACGATGACGGCATTATGGCCTCCAAATCCCAGGGAGTTTGAGAGCGCGGCCTTAATTTGATGAGGGCGTGGTTGATTGGGGACGTAGTCAAGATCGCATTCGGGGTCAGGGGTCTCATAATTGATGGTTGGATGGAGCAGGTTGTTTTCCATCGAAAGAAGGGTCGCAATGAGTTCGACGCCTCCCGCGGCCCCCAGAAGATGGCCGGTCATCGATTTCGTAGAGGAAATGGGAATTTGACGGGCATACTCTCCAAACACCGTTTTAATGGCTTTCGTTTCCGTTTTGTCGTTCAGCGCTGTCGACGTTCCATGGGCGTTGATGTAATTGATATCGGTCGGCAGAAGACCCGCATCTTTAATCGCGAGTCGCATGGCGTTCGAGGCGGCTTGCCCTTCCGGGTGAGGCGCCGTGATGTGATAGGCATCATCCGTGGCGCCGAATCCAGCCAATTCTCCGTAAATTTTAGCTCCCCGCGCTTTCGCGTGTTCTTCCGTCTCAAGAACGACCAAACCGGCCCCTTCGCCCATGACAAAACCGGACCTTTTCGCGTCAAACGGGCGGCTGGCCTTGGCTGGGTTGTCGTTATAATCCACGGTAAGCGCTTGCGCTTGGCAGAAACCGGCCACACCGAGTGCGGTGATGGCGCCTTCGGTTCCGCCGGCAATCATGATGTCCGCGTCGCCGTATCGCATGTGCCGCAGAGCAGCTCCGATCGCTTGATTGGCCGTGGCGCAGGCGGACGAAACGGAATAGTTGGGTCCGGTAAATCCAAAATCGATGGCGATTTCTCCCGGAGCGATGTTCGTGATCAGCATGGGAATGAGAAAAGGGGTGACTCGATGAGGGCCTTTTTCAAGGAGAATGGAGTGCTGGTTTTCAATGGTGGGCAGCCCACCGATTCCTGAACCAACGATGACCCCGGCTCGTTCGCGGTTGATATGTGTTACATCCAATCCGGCGTCTTTGACAGCCAAATGAGCGGCCGCCATCGCGAATTGGGTGAAAAGATCCATTCGCCGTGCCCGTTTCTTATCCACGTACTGAGTTGGGTCGAAATTCTTGACCTCGGCGTCGATCTTGCAGTCGGAATTGACCGGATCAAACCGGGTGATGCGGCCAAACCCGTTTTGCCCCGTTGAGAGCGATTTCCAATAGGCTTCTTTCCCAATACCAATGGGGCTAACAACCCCGACGCCTGTGATCACGATTTTTTTCATGATTTATTGTTTCCGAAAAGGCCACAGAGCCCGCCTCAGGCGGGCTCTGTGGATTTCATAGAAAGGTTACAGAGGTTTTACTTTTTGTGGCTTTTGATGTAATCAACAGCCTGGCCAACCGTTTGGATCTTCTCGGCCTCTTCGTCTGGAATTTCCATATCGAAGGATTCTTCCAGGGCCATCACCAATTCAACCGTGTCCAGTGAATCAGCGCCAAGGTCGTTAACGAAAGACGCTTCGGTTTTCACTTCCGCCGCATCCACGCCCAGTTGTTCAACAATAATATCTTTTACTTTTTGTTCGATGTCTTCTGCCATAAGTTCCTCCTGAATAATATCCAGGACTTGGGATTTGGGATCGATAACACCTCTGTCATTCCCAACTCCGAAAGCCTGGGTTCTACATGTACATTCCCCCATTCACCGAGATGACTTGTCCGGTGATATAGGAGGCTTCATCGCTGGCCAAGAAAAGGGCCGCGTTGGCCACATCTTGGGCTTCTCCGAGCCTTTCCAGCGGAATCTGCGCTGCTAAAGCTGCTTTGACATCATCTGTCAATTTGTCGGTCATCGCCGTCCGGATGAACCCCGGGGCGATCGCATTGACAAGAATATTCTTTTTGGAAAATTCACGGGCCGTTGTTTTGGTCAACGCGACCAGACCGCCTTTGGAGGCGGAATAATTGGCTTGTCCGGCGTTTCCCATGAGGCCGACAATGGAACTGATATTGATGATCCGGCCCCCCCCGGCTTTTCGCATTGGAGAGAAAACGGCTTTGGTGCAATTAAACGGTCCTTTGAGGTTGACCGCCAGGACCGCATCCCACTCGGCATCGGACATACGAAGGATTAAATTGTCTTTTGTGATGCCAGCGTTGTTGACTAATACATCAATTTTGCCAAAGGTGTCAACAACTTGCTTCATCCCGTTCTCCACTTCTTCGATCTTCGTGACGTCCACTTTGGCGGCAAACGTGTCGACATTATAATGGGACTTGATTTCGGCCGCCGTTTTTTGAACCGTCTCAAGAACGACATCAAACAAGGCCAGCTTGGCGCCTTCTTTGGCGTATGTTTCAGCGATGGATCGTCCGATCCCTTGGGCCCCGCCGGTAATAACGGCGACTTTGTCTTTTAAACGCATAAAGTGCTCCTTCGTGTTGATCAGGGCTTCGCTTGAGTGCCTTGCGGCTTTAGCGAGCCGTGATCATTTAGTTAATTTTTATCGGCAATCAAAGAGAAATCTTTATCAATTGAGGGCATGTCGTCGGTGGCGTAGACTAATTTTTGCCGATCCAGACGTTTGGCCATGGAGCTAAGAACCGTTCCCGCTCCGACTTCAATAAAGGCATCGGTTCCCCCCGCAATCAGCTTTTTCAGGGATTCCTCCCACCGGACGGGGTGATCGATTTGCTGGCTGAGCTTCCGTTTGAACTCGTCCGGATCGATTGTGAGTTGGGCATCCACGTTGGTAACGACGGGGGTGATGGCTTTGGAAAAGGGCGTCGATTCGATGATGGTTTTCATCTTCTGAGCGGCCCCTGACATGAGGGGTGAATGAAAAGCCCCGGCCACATTAAGTTGAACGGTTTTGGCCGCCCCCGCCTCTTTGGCTTTTTCCATGGCCATGAGAACCGCTTTTTCCGTGCCCGCGATGACGGTTTGGGAACCTGAGTTAAAATTGGCTGGAGCGCAGACCTCTCCATTTTGCGAGACGAGAACGCAAATTTCAGTCAACCGGGCTGAATCAAGCCCGATAATGGCGGCCATGGTTCCTTTCGTTTGTTGAGTCGCCTCATGCATCGCTTCCCCGCGCGCGCGAACGAGCCGGAGGGCATTTTCAAACCCCAAGACCCCGGCGGCATAAAGCGCCGCGTATTCTCCCACGGAGTGGCCGGCCACCCATTCCGGCTTGATTCCTCTCTCCTTCACGAGTTCGAGCGCGGCGGCGCTGGCCAAAAAAAGAGCGGGCTGCGTGATGCTCGTTTCCTTTAATTTCTCTTCCGGGCCTTCAAACATCATGCGGGATAGCGGGAACCCCATAATCCGGTCCGCTTGTTCGAGAAGGGCGGCGGCCTTGGGAGAAGCCGAAGAGGCTTCTTTGGCCATGCCTATGTATTGGGACCCCTGTCCAGGGAAAAGGAAAGAGATTCGTTTTACCATTGGATGAGAGCGGCTCCCCAGGTAAATCCGGCGCCAAAGGCCATCAATTCGACCAAGTCCCCTGATTTAAGGCGTCCCGACCTCGAGGCTTCATCCAGCGCCACAATGGTGGTGGCGGCCGACATGTTCCCGTACTTGTGAATGTTCAAAAAGACCTTTTCCATCGGTATTTGCATTCGTTTGGCGATGGATTCAATGATTCGAAGGTTGGCTTGGTGCGGAATTAAAAGCGCGAGATCAGCCGGTTTCTTTCCGGCCGCTTGTAAGGCGTTGTTAGCCGTTTGGATCATTCGTATCACGGCATGCCGGTAGACTTCTTTTCCATCCATATGAATAAAGGGAGGGTAAGCCGGGTCGATCCCTTTGTCCGTGATGGGATGGCGGGATCCTCCGCCAGGGATCAACAGAATATTGGTTTGAGACCCATCGGCGCCCAAATCAACGCTTAAGATCGTGTGAGATTTATCGTCGGAGACGCTGCTTTCCAAAATCAGTGCGCCGGCCCCGTCTCCAAAGAGAATGCAGGTTCCCCTGTCTTTCCAATCGGTGAACTTGCTGAGCGCATCGGCTCCTATGATCAGCGCGTTTTTGTAAATCCCCGACTCCAGAAGTCCCCGCCCAACGTTGAGCGCATAGATGAATCCGGAACAGGCGGCGGACAGGTCGAAGGCCGCCGCGTTCGTGGCTCCAATGGCATGCTGGACCAAGCACGATACGGACGGGAAGAGGTGATCCGGCGTACAGGTGGCTGTAATGATGAGGTCGAGCTTCTGAGGGTCGATTTTCGATGCTTCTAAGGCCTTCTTGGCGGCTTTGATGGCGAGATCGGAGGTGGCGGTTCCCGGTTCGGCGATCCGGCGTTCTTTGATTCCTGTCCGGGTTGTGATCCATTCATCCGATGTCTCGACAATTTTAGCCAAATCGTTGTTCGTCACAACGTTGTCTGGGACACAGGAGCCTGTGCCGATAATGTTGATTTTTATTTTTTTCTCAGTTGTGTTTTTCATAGGGGGTGGATTATGCGGGAACGGACGCGGATATTTTTTCGAGTTGTTTTTGAATGTGGTCGCAGATATTGTCCTCGTACAACTCGGAAGCGACGCGAAGGGCGTTTTTAATGGCAACGGCGTTTGAAACCCCGTGGGATACGATGGATATTCCATTGACGCCAAGAAGCGGTGCGCCGCCGTATTCGGCCGGGTCCATTCTTTTTTTGATGCGCTTGAACGCTTTTTTCAACAGGAGACCTCCGAAAATCGCCAAGGGATGTCCCTGCAATTCACCTTTAATGAGTTTAATAATGGTGGCGGCCAGCCCTTCGGCAAATTTCAGGACCACGTTCCCAACAAATCCATCGCAAACGACCACGTCCGCTTTTCCGATCGGGATATCGCGTCCTTCGATGTTGCCGATATAATTTAAGCCGCTTTCTTTCAATAGTTGGTGGGTCTCCAAGGTCAATTCATTCCCCTTGGATTCTTCCTCTCCAATAGAGAGAAGCCCGACCGTGGGGCGTTTGGATTTAAAAATGGCTTCATGGTAAACCGCTCCCATCACGGCGAATTGAACGAGATGCTTTGGTTTGCAATCGACATTGGCTCCCATGTCCAACATCACACAATGGCCGTCCATGGTTGGGATGATTGTGGCGATGGCTGGCCGGGAAATTCCCTCCAACCGTTTGAGATGGAACAAGGAAGCGGCCATGGTCGCCCCGGAGTTGCCGGCTGAAACGAGGCCATCCACGGTTCCGGCGGCATGAAGTTTCGCGCAGACCATAATGCTGGAATCGGGTTTGGCCCGGCAGGATTCGGCCGGGGATTCATGCATTCCCACAAGCTCGGAGGCATGATGAATGCTGATCCGACAATTTTTCGAGATGTCAAATCGGCTCAGCTCTGCTTTGATTTGTGCCTCATCTCCCACCAAAATAACTTCGATGTCAGGATATTCCTGACAGGCTTGGATGGCGCCTTGAACATTGACTGAAATGCCTCTATCGCCCCCCATAGCGTCAAGCGCAATTTTCATCGGTTATTTTCCTTCTGGGTTCTTCTTTTCCTGTTTTGGGGGGAGGACGAGCTCATTGCCGTAGTAGCCACATCCACCGCAAACACGATGAGAAAGAGTGGACGCCTTGCATTTGGGACAGGTGGAGAGGCTTGCCGCTTCCAAACGGAAATTCGCGGACCGTCTCATGTCCCGGCGCATCGGTGTGTGTTTCTTCTTTGGATTTGCCATTTCAACTCCTCGTAATGATAGTCATCAAAAAACGGTTTACTTAAATTTCATTTTTTTCAGAATGTCCCATCGGGCATATTCTGTGTGCGTCGAACATCCACATTCTGACACATTTTTATTAATTCCACATTTCTCGCAAATGCCTTTGCATGTTTCTTTACAGATAAAACGAACGGGAAGCTCAACCAACAGTGATTCGCGAATTTCCGGAACCAAATCCAGCGTTTCAATGGAGGCTTCCACCGCTTGGGAAAAATCAGCTTTGATCTCCCACTCGTATTTCTCAAGGCATTTGCCGCAGCACAGCGTCGCTTTGACGGCGGCTTTCCCTGAAACCAAAATGTCATCGCCTGATATCGTCGCCTTCACGCGGGCCTGGATCGGGCTGTTAAACTCGACGTAATCCGGGGGAGCTCCAAGGACGTTCTTGACGTCTAACGCGGTCTCACTTTCGTACGTGTGAACCGCTCGAATATCAGCAACGGCAATGCGCATAGTGTTTTAAAAAATGTAAGTTAAGCCAACTTTTTAAAGCGCGCCACAATAGCCTGTCCCATTTCCTTGGTCCCGGCCTTCCCACCCAAATCATAGGTGGTGTGTGTGCCCTCGGCAATAACCGCTTCGATGGCTTGTTCTAGTTTCGATGCGATGGAGGATTCTCCCAGATAATCCAGCATCAATTTGGCGGAGAGAAGGAGGGCTGTCGGGTTGACTTTGTTGAGCCCTTTATATTTTGGGGCGCTTCCATGAACGGCTTCAAAGAGGGCGATTCCATTGCCCATGTTGGCTCCCGGAGCGATTCCAAGTCCGCCGATAAGCCCCGCGCCAAGATCCGAGAGTATATCTCCGTACAGGTTCGGGAAAAGGAGAACATCATAGAGCTCTGGTTTAACCACCAATTGCATGCACAAATTATCGACAAGCCGTTCCTCGTATTGAATGGTGGGGTATTCTTTCGAAACCTCCCGGCACACCTCATAAAAGAGGCCATCCGTGACCTTCATGATATTGGCCTTGGTCGACGCCGTGACCTTTTTTCTCTTGTTTTTGACGGCGTATTCAAACGCATATCGAGCCACGCGTTCGGTTCCTGTTTTGGAGATCGGTTTGATGGAAATTCCGGCGTCCGGGAAAATCTTCCCCTTTCCCCAGGCGATAATCTGTTGGGCTTCTTTGGAACTATTGGGGAACTCGACGCCGGCATAGAGATCTTCCGTGTTTTCACGAACGAAAACGAGATCAATGCCGGAATATCGGGATTTCACGCCCCGAAAGGATTTACAGGGTCGCAGGCAAGCAAAGAGGCTGAGTTCTTTTCGAAGGGCCACGTTCACGGAGCGAAACCCGGTCCCGATCGGAGTGGTAATGGGGCCTTTCAGAGCGACTTTATTTTTTCGAACGGATTCCAAGACGTTCTCTGGAAGGGGTGTACCGAACGTGGCCATGGCCGATTCGCCTGCCACAACCTCATCCCAATGAATCGTCGCGCCGATTCCAGCCAAGACGGCTTTTACGGTTTCAACAAGCTCCGGTCCGGTTCCATCACCGGGTATTAATGTCACTCTATGTTCGTTTGCCATGTCGGGGTTTTACTCCAAGAAGAGAATGGAAGTCCGCCACGGCGTCCGCCAATGGACGGATCCGCCGAGGAGGAGATTCGTCCTGTGGCGAACAGAAAGCGCATCCTAATTTATTCGTCGAGGGTTGTCTAGGCCAGCGGCCTTCTTTTCATGGGTGGGCGGCGGACGCGGGCAGGCGGTTGAGGAGCTCAGCGTACAAGGCTTCTTGTTGTCTCACCATATAATTGATTTCAAACTCCATCCCGATCAAGTCTTTTGCTTGAGCGGAGCACTTGGCCCTCAATGCGTTATCGTTCAATAGGGTCAAAACGGATTGGGTCAGCGCCTCACGGTCTTTCTTTTTGGCCAGGAACCCTCCCCCTCGCGAGAGTAAATCTGTTACGCCGTCGGTTTCGTAGCAAACGGCCGGAATCCCCATGGCCATGGATTCCACCAGCGCTCGCGGCAGACCTTCCCAAAGGGAGGTTAATACGAAAATATCTGATATAGACAAGATCTCCGGCATATCTTTCCGCCAGCCCGGCATATGAACCTGTTGTTCCATTTTTAAGTTTTTAGCCATTTTCTCAAGCATGGGTCTGGATTCGCCGTCTCCAATCATAAGCAGATGAACGTTTTTCTGCTGGTTCAGGAGTTCTCGGCCGAGTTGGATGAAATCAGAGAGGTTTTTCTGAGGCTTGAAAGGGCCAACGGTCAGGATGACGTGAGCGTCATCTGGGATTTGAAGCGACGATTTGACGGCGAATCGGTCTGTCTGGCTTGCCCGCGTGCGAAGGGATTGGAGGGAAACGCCGCTTCGAATGAGAACATATTGGCTGTCGCGTCCGATTTTGCACTGCCGGGCTGTTTCCATGTTGGAGTGCGAGACGAAAATCAATTGAGTGGATAGTTTGGCCACTCCTTTTTCAAGAAGGATGAAAAACCATCGCGTCCAGGGCTTTTGCTCTTCATTAAACCCGAACCCGTGATACGTATGGATGATGATGGGGACGCGGGCCAGCCACCCGGCCAGGCGTCCGACGATGCCTGCTTTTGAGGAGTGCGTGTGAAGGATTTTCGGTTTCAGCTTTCGAAGGGCCCACCAAAGTTCGATAACCGCGACAAGGTCAAACAGGGGGTGAATCGGGCGAACCAAGCGAGGGAAGAAACGGAGCCGCCCCGCCAAATCCAGATCCACTTTCACTTCCTTATCAAAATAGGCGCCCCGCCCCGCCCATAAGTGGGCGACGTAATGGTTGGGATCCAAATGTTTCACCGTGAAGATGGTGTTTCCTTGCGCTCCCCCCATCTCCAACAGCGTGATTAAGTGAACAACATGAGTTCGTTTAGGCATGATTTCTCTCAGTGGTTCCGTTATTGTTTAGCTATTTTTTCGGCCGCCGCTTTACCATCCAAAATGGCCTCTTCCATGAAGGAATATTTCCAGGCGCCGTAGCGACCAATGGAAGCGATTCCCTGCTTTGCGAGGAACGGAAATAGGGTGGATAGCGCCTTTGTCCGTTCCTTATTATAGATAACGTAGGCGTGACGAACCGGAAGGAATTGAACAATCGAGATTTTGTCCGACGTTTTAAGGATGCGGCTTTCAATCAGCCGTTCCTGGATGGACGCGATGATTTCCCCTTTCGATTTCCCGCTCACGGAGTCCATCGGCACTTCAATATACAGGGAACTGTGCCCGCGGGGAGCGGCCGTGGGAGTAAAGTTCGTCGTGAACCCCACACGGTAGAAAGGGAACCGTTTTTCCGGAAAGTAAATCCAGGAGCGGCTTGAAACGTCGGATCTCTGGACGCCCATGTTGACGCAGAGAATGCTGGCGAATTTAAGTTCGCGCCGGGCTTCCTCGATGGCTTTTGGCAACGGGCTCATCGCTTGCAGGAGATCCGGTAAGGGAATGGTGTTGACCAGATGCCGGTAGGTGATTTGCTTGCCTCCCGCCAATGTGGCCCTTTTCTTCTTCCAGTCTATTCTCGTTACGCTTTCCCCCGTCGCGATATTTTTCAGGTTTTTGGCCAAGCCATCCGAGAGAACTTGAATTCCCCCTCTCTGCGGATAGAGAAACGTGGTGTTGTATCCAAAGGGACGGTTCTGGTTTCCCAGGGCGCCTTCCACCACGTCTTCCAATTTCGGCATCGGAACAAACGGGCCGCACCAATCCGCTGTCATCGTGTTCGCCGGCGTTTGGAACAATTTTTCATTGTACGGGAACATAAAATGCCGGGAGATGCCCGCTCCGAATGTGCCCAGACACCAATCGGAAAACGACTGGTTTAAGTCAACGGGCCGCTTTCTTTTTTTGTTCTTCAGGTAAGCATCGAAAAAGCCAAGGACACAGTCATCGACCACCGCGTCCGGCAGTCCTCGCGTATACGCTTGGAACGGATAGCGCGTATACGCGTTATGGGAATAAATCCAAGCGTTTCGAACGCAGGAAACGACATTGCGCCCGAGGAGAGCGGTGATGAGATTCGTTGTGTACGGATTGTGCAGATGGAGAAGGTGGCCGGTGATGTCGAAGGTAAAGCCATCGATGGCAAAGGAACGGGCGGTTCCTCCGACGCGCTGTTCTCGTTCTACGACGAGATAAGGATGGCGTTTAAGATGAAAGGCGGTGGAAAGGCCTGCCAACCCGGCACCCAAAATGAGAGTGGAGGTTGTTTCCTTTTTTTTCAACGTCACTGAATTTTGGCCCGGAGAAGATAGGAAGTGAAGAGCCCGAGAAGGACAAGGAACAACGCATAGATGCCGAGAGCGGACCCGATGGGCACCCGCGTGCAAAGGTAAGCGCCGAAAGAAAAAAGAGCCGATAAGGCGATAGCAAACACAAGAATCCATTTTCGATTCCAGCCCAGGGCTTCAAGGCGGAGCGGATAATGGTCTTTTGATCCGAGAAAGGGCGATGACCCTCGGCGGGCTCTCAGATAGAACACAAGAAACGTGTCGAAAATAGGCAATGCGAGGATAAGGATCGGCGCAAAAACGCCAATTTCTGTTTTTCCGGTATAGGAGGTGCCCAGGGCCAGTGACGATGCGATAAACCCAAGGAACAAGCTTCCGGCGTCTCCCATGAAAATTTTAAGGTTTTTAGAGAGATTGAAAGGAATGAACCCCAGCGCGGCTCCGGCCAACGCCGCCGCGGCAAAGTTGACGTAAATCTCTTCCGTTGGGAGCGAAATAAAGAGGAACGCCAAGGAGGCGACAAAGGCGATTCCAGAGGCCAGGCCGTCCATAATGTCCGACAAATTAAACGCGTTGGTGATCCCCACGATCCACAGAATGGTCAGCCCCATGGCAAACCACGTGGGTTGAATGAATTTAATTTGAATCCCAAAGAGCATGACCATGAGCGCTCCCGAGATTTGGAAGAAAAACTTCGTCTTGTAGTGAAGTCCATGGTGCTTGATATCGTCGATGAGACCGACGGAAAAAATAAAGAAACCCCCGGTGAGAAGTCCTCGAAGGGCACGCAAGGTTCCGGTGGGGAAGGATGTCAGCGCGCGGATCATCAAGAGCGAGAGGCTGAACGCCAGAAAGATGGCCACTCCACCCAAGTACGGGACCGGTTCCCGATGAGTCTTAACGGCGTTTGATGGATGGTCGATGATATTGAGGAGGACGGCGGCGGCGCGGGCGGCGGGCGTTAAGATCAGACTCAATATGAGAGCCGCTGAGAAGGCAAAAATATAGAGGAGGCCGTGGGTTTCAATCATGTGGTTTGAGGTTCAGGGACGAGAGTTTTATCGCGGTTCGCCAGGCTGAGCGCCAAAAAGCTTAAGAGTCCGGCGATGGTGATGAAAATCATTTGGAAAAAGTGGAAAACAACGATGAACGCCAGGGAGGAGTCGGGAGGGAATCCCAACATCACGAGGATTTGCTGTCCGAAGAACTCAAAGGTCCCCACATACCCGGGGGCCGCCGGGATCATCACTCCCACAGCCAATCCGATGATGACGGCCGCGGATTGAAGGAACGTCAGATTCAACTGAAAGGCGTTTGAGATGATCATTAAAGCAGACGTTTCGGTGAGCCAGAGAAGGATGGAAATCATTGCGACGGTAGCCATTTTCACCGGCGACTTGAGGGCCGTGAAGCCTCGGGTCAATTTCCGGCAGAGTTGAATCAGTTTTGCAAGAAGCCCCGTATATTTTTTCTCAAGCTCTTCCCCCTTTTTCTGAAAGAGGAACAAGAGAAACCCAACGATAGAAAAGCCGATCGCAACCGCTGTTATGGTTTTCCATGGAGAGAGGCGTCCGGCGGGAAACAGATGCGATGATAATAGAATGAGCGTTAAAAGACCGATCAAGTCCGTGAGTCGTTCGATGGCGATCGATCCCAAGCAGGAACTGGCGGGGATGTTTGAGTTTTTGCTTAAGGTGACGGCCCGGGCAAATTCACCCGCTCGGGCAGGCAGGATCGTGTTCAAGAAGAAACCAAAGAAAATGATAGGAAGGAGCAGAACCGGATGGACGAATTCCAGCGGCGACAATAACAGACTCCACCTGAGCGACCTTAGGATATAGGCGACAAAGTAAATCCCGAGGCCCGGCAGGATCCATTTGTACTGGACATGCTGGACGGTTTCATAGAGGGAATGGAATTGGAATGAACGAAAAGTAATAAAGAGAAAGAAGAGACTAATGAGGAGTCCAAGGGAAATTTTGATGAACTTATTCATCGGCGAGCCGGTATGGTTTTTGATTGCGAACCTGGAAGTAAAGACGGACCAGGAGTTCCGCCAAAAGCCCCATCAGCATAAGAAAGACGGCCACCATCCCGCAAAAAATGGATAAGAGGAGGAGAGGCGTCCGGAATTTGGGGAATCGATCCGGGCCGAATTTATCGAAGATGGCGATTCCCGCCGACAGAATCCCTAAGAGAAACAAGACGAGGCCTATACCGGAGAAAACATAATTTGGTTTCGAGAGATAGCCGCTGAAGAATTTGAGGGTGATTAAATCGATGATCACTTTGAAAATTCTCATTAGGCCATACTTGGACTGCCCGATGCGCCGCGGATGATGATTGACCACCATTTCGGCCACTTTCCCCCCCTGCCAGACGCACCACGCGGGGAGAAACCGGTGCATTTCGCCTGAAATTTGAATGTTGGTGATAATGGTTCGGCGATAGGCTTTTAGAGTGCAACCATAATCGTGCAGGTGAACGCCGGTGACCGTTGAAATAAGGGCGTTGGCCAGATGCGAAGGAAACCGTCTAAGAAAAAAACCATCTTTTCGATTTTTTCTCCATCCCGAAACAACGTCGAACCCCTCATTTAATTTGGCCAGAAGGCGAGGGATGTCATTCGGATCGTTTTGGCCATCCCCGTCCATCGGGACAATGACATCCCCTTTGGCGTTATCGATTCCCGCCGCCAAGGCGGCTGTTTGGCCAAAATTTCGCTTTAGCGACAAGCATCGAACTTCTTTGTGTTGGAGAGCCGATTCAGCGATTTCTTCTTTTGTCCCGTCGGAAGAGCCGTCGTCAACGACGATGATTTCATAAGACGCCTGGCCGCACGATTGAACGATTTGATTGATGAGCGTTTTAATGTTTCCCTTCTCATTAAAGACGGGGATCACAATAGAAAACGCCAAGTTTTGATGGGGTGGCATGGATCGGATTATAACAAAAGGCGGTTAAAGAAAACTCAGCTCTTAATCGCGAATGATCCGAGGCGTAACGAAGACCAATAGCTCGCTGCGAACTTTCCGGTCTTTGTTCGAACGGAAAAAGAGGCCAATGATGGGAATGTCTCCGAGCAAGGGAACCTTTGATACCGCTTTTGTTTCCTGGTCGTCGATGAGACCGCCAATGACCAAGGTTTCCCCATCTTTGACAATAACCGTCGTTTCGGCTTTTCGTGTCCGAATAATCGGACCGGCGGCGGTGGTGTCGGACGTCGGGAAGCTGGACTCCGGCGTGATTTTTAAGGTGATGCGGTCTTCCGCGTTGATGATGGGGGTGACAGTGAGAATGATACCAGCGCTTACGGTCGTGAAGGAATCAGCGACGGCGCCGGACGCTGACACGGTGGCCGTTTTAAATGGGATATCTTGAGTGGCTTGGATTTTCGCTTCCTGCCCATTGATGGTGACGACTTTGGGCGCCGAGAGAATTTTGGCTTTTGATTGACTCACCAAAGCGGAGAGGGTTGCTGAAAAGATCGATTTCGCATCGAGGAATCCAAACGTGATTCCAGCGGCCGTGGGCCCCGCTAAACTAATACCCGTACCGCCATTGACCGGTGTGACCGCCCCGACATCTTTACCGGTGACGGCGTCCGCCATTGTAATCCGGGCGTCCGACGCTTTGTTTAACCCCGTAAAAGAGGTTTTGCTGCCGGATTGACTGGCGTTGAAATATTCCCATTGAACGCCGACATCAAGGCCGTTATCCAAATTGATTTCAACGATTCTCGCTTCGATCATCACCTGCGCGGGTTTCTTATCCATTTGGGCGATCAACCGTTCCGCTTGAGCGATGCCTTCTTGGGAGTCGGTGACAACCAGGCTATTGGTTTCATTCACGACGGTGATATTTCCTTTTCGCCCCGCGGATGACATGACGGCCTGGATGTGTTTTTGCATTTCCTGAGCTTTGAGATAGTTAACAGGAATCGTTTTCGTAAACACAACCGCTTTCGCCTGTTCTTTCTGGAGGACGTCGGGTGTCGTCACACGAAGAATATTGGTTCCCAGCTGAGTCGCGACGAGCCCTCTTAAGTTCATAATGGTGCCGAAGGCTTCATCGAACGGAACACGTTTCAAGTGGATGGTGATGTTGCCGGCCACCTCGGGCCCATAAATAATATTGATGTTGCTTGTTTCCGCCATAAGGCGAATGACATCTTTAATATCCGCCCCTTCGAAATCCAACGTCACGACTTCTTTCGGAAGGGAATTCAGCAAATCCCGCCGCTTTGAACTGGCATTGGAAGATGAGGTCTTTTCTTTCGGCGAAGCCGCCGGGGTTTCTTTTTTCTCGGGTTCCGCGGCGGCCAAGACGTCATTTTTCTTCATCGATATGACGATGTTATTGCCCGAATCGCTCGATTTGTAATCAACCGGCGCCGCGAGATCGATAACGACCCGAGAAATAAGCGGGTTTTCTTTAAATTGATACCCCCTCACTCGCCGGACCAACGACGTGCTAAGAGCCTTCTTGTTAAATCCGGTTTTGTACAGGGTGCCCGGGATCTCCACAATCAGCCGCCAAGGAGATGTGAGTGTTGATGTTTTATAGGGCATTAATTGCGATAGTTCCAATACGATATCTTCACCGTCGGCCCGAACGTCAAGTAATTTGGGGATCGTACTTTCGTCCATCGCGGGCGTTTCGGCAATGGCCGGCGCCACCGTGAGTTGAAAGAAAGTAAGAATGGCTAAGAATCGTCTTAAGAAAATTTTCATCATTTTTTGGCCTCCTCATCGGGGTTCTTAATTTTCAATTCATATACGTTGTCAGATTCGCCTTGGATGACAACCTTGTCTGCAAAGACTTTCGCTGAAAATCCTTCGATTGTTTTTCCCATGACGTCGAATATGCGTCCTGATTTAACAAAGTAACTACCGCCGGTCCCCAGGATAAGCGTTGCCGTCTTGAGCTCAGGACCGAAAATAATTCCTTTGACGATGGCGCGGCCGGCATCAAATACCGTATCCGATTGATAAGAACTCGAAGCGCCAGCGGGCATAAAGGGATCTCTGTATTGATCCCCAGAGTACGCATAAATTTGCTTTTCCTTTTCCGGTGTCGGCGTCGGGGCCGGCAGGGAACTCGTCACTTTCTGAACCGGCGTCGCATCAGACGGCATGCTGTTCTGATTTTTCTTGCATGAGAAGAGTCCACTTGTGCCAACCAAGATAATAATAATGAGGAAAGGCCAATAGCGTTTCATGTTATCTGGCCCCTGAATAGGCATACGTTTGGATTAATAAAGAGATATTAAGGTTAATGATTCCAGTTTCAGCCGTCCCACCCGTTTGGTTTAATTTAAGATTTTGCGCTTGGAAGATACGGTCTTGTTGGCCGAGAGCGGCAAGGAAACGCGCCAATCCATGCAACGTTCCCGTGAATTGAAGGTCAAACGGGATAATTTGAAAAAAAGATTGATTTGTAAGGGGTTTGGGAGCCATCGATGTGAATTCAATATTTTCCACCTGCGCTTCCTTTGTCAAGATGCGGATGATGCTCGGAATGTCTTTGTCCGTCGGCAACTGTTTTTCCATCGCTAATAAATCGATCCGTAATTTTTCCAGTTCGGCCTGGAGAGCCGGCAGTCGCTGCGCTTGGCGCTTGGCGGTTTCCACTTTCCCGACGAGATCTTGATACAGAGCCTGTTTGGTTTTAATGTCCGCCATTGTCGGGATGACAAAATATTTCCAATAGACAAATATTCCCAAGAACGCCACAAGAACACCGATGATCAATTGTTGTTGTTGTTTGGTCATATTTCCCTTTTTAGTTTTCAGCTCTCCTAATTAGTATCCACGAGAGGAAATGGCCCTGAATGCTGGTAAACGCATGTGATCTTGAAATTCAGTGTCGATCCTTGTTCTGATTTTGTGTATGAAATCGGACCTAAATCAACGCTCGAAAAGTGAACCGATTGCTGTAGATTGGTCAACCATGTGGCCAAGGCGAAATTCGTTGTCGCTCGAGTGTCCATTGAAACTTTAATTCGACCACCGCCCTGGTCGTCGAAGAGCATGCTGGTCACCCAGATGTCTGAGGGGACGATAGGAAGCAAATCGTCGAAAAGGACCGGATAAATGAGGCGGCTCCGGTTGAGATTTTTGATGACGTCCCTGCGTTCCGTGAGCCGTTGTTTGTCGGTGTTAATCTGATTGATTTGGGCCACAATTGTTTGATAACGATCCAGCTCGATTTGAGCTTCCTGGATATCTTTGTTCAGCTTGCGAGACTGGCTTTTCTTCATAACGAGGAAAAGAACCATCGCCGTGATAATAATTCCGCCACCCACGCCCAGCATAATGCGAAGCTCTTTCTTGCTTTGGGCCTCCTCATACTCGGGTGGAATGAGGTTAATTCGAATCACAGGCTGTCTCCTTCGCATCGCGTGGCAAGGCCCATGGCGATGGCAAAAGAAGCTCTTAAATCGGCTGGCGGCACATCGTCTCCGATGAGACCGGTGAACGGATCAAATACATCAACGTTGATGCGGAGTTCTTGAGAGAAATACCGGTCGATGCCATTGATGCGCGAGGACCCGCCACAGAGAAGAATCCGGTTGATTTGGCGATCTGGATGCTGAGACAAGAAAAAGTCGAGTGAACGCTGAATTTCGGCCACCAAATCTTTGACCACCGTAACAATCGTATTGGAGATTTGAAGGGCATCTTGATCATCTTGGGCGAGCGTGGCTTCTTTTTCATCGGGCGTCACGAGAATCTGCCCCTTCTTTTTAAGATTTTCAGCTTCTTCGTAGGAACAGTCAAAAATTCGCTGGAGAGATTTATTGATCGAGTTCCCCGCGATAAACACATCGCGGACAACGCGAGAAAGTCCGTTCTCCATAATAATCATCGTTGTCACGTTCGCTCCTATATTGAGGAGCAAGACGGTTTCCGGCTCTTCCGATGGCGGATGAATGAGGCCATACGCGTTTTCCAATGCGAAGGAATCAACATCCACAACCACCGGGCGCAGCCCCACGGAGGAGAGGACGCCCAGCCGCTGCCCAATCAGCTCTTTTTTGGCCGCCACCAGAACGGTTTCCATCTTCGCCTGACCTTCTTCAACAATATCTCCCAAAATATGGAAGCTGAGGTTGACTTCCGGGATGGCGAAGGGAATATACGGTTCGGCTTCAAATTGGATGGTTTTTTCAAGTTCCGAACGGCTTAGTTTGGGGAGTTTGACGTATCGGACAATGACGGAATTGCCGCTGACAGAAATGGCGGCCGTGGACGGACGTTTGGGATGCTGCAGTAAAAGCTCATTGATGATTTGGGTGGTGGCGTTCATTTTGTCTCCCACCGCCACTTCAGGGGCCGCATCTTTGATATCCAGCTCTTTATAGGCCCAGCGAACCAGTTTTCTTCCGGAAATTTGGACAATCTTGACGGAGGTCGATCCCATATCAATTCCGAGGATATCTTTGGGCCTCAAGAATTTCAGGGAAGGAATCTTCAATTTAAAGTTTTTCAGTTGTTCAAGATTCATAAGTTACCCATAAAAAAACGCCGTATCGGAATGCGGATGCATGCATCCCACGATCACTCGGCGTTTTGTTGTTCAACATTTGTCGCGTCAACTCACTTTGAAGTCTATTTTCACTCTGGTGCATTGTCAAGAGTCTTTTACTTATTTTTTAATTTTCTGCGTCATTGCACAAGCCCTATAATCGAAGGATAGGTGATCTTTAGATAAAAGGCAATGAGTCCTCCAAGATTTAATAGCGGTCCGAATGGAATGGTCTGGTGTCGTTTGAGCCGTCTGGTGAGTAGCCCGATGATGGCGAAGAAGCCTCCGATGAGAGAGCCCGCAAACAAAGAAACGAGAGCGCCTTCCCATCCCAAGAAGGCGCCGAAGGCCGCGAGAAGTTTTATGTCTCCCCCACCCATAACGTCTTTTTTGAAAAATAAATTTCCGACGAAGGCGATGATGAGGAGCGTCCCTCCTCCGACGGCGAATCCGAGCAAGGACGCCACGAAGCGAAAGAGCGTTTGATGTGAGCCCAGAATCGGATTCCAATAGGAGAAGAGAAGGCCAATTCCCATGAGTGGCAACGAGGCGGCATCCGGAATAATTTGCCACTCAAGGTCAGTTGCGGTCGTGACCACAATCACGAAGAAAAATAAAAAGAGAGTGATATGGAAGAAAAGGGACATGGGCCCAAAACGGTGATAAGCCAAATAGAGCCCCGCCATCCACAGAAGCGGAAGGGCCGCTTCAACCAAGGGATATCGATAATGAATCGGTGAACGGCAATCTCGACACCGTCTTCCCAAAAGAAAGTAACTGAGAAGAGGCAGGTTGTCGAACCATCGAATCTGGTGATGACACCAGGGGCATTCCGATCGAATTGGAAAGAAGATGGAAAGGTTCCGAGGCCAACGATAGATGCACACATTGGCAAAACTTCCCATCACGAGTCCCAACCATAATAAAATGAATCCGTCTTTAATGAGCATGTTCCAGGTGGATGACAAAGAGGTGTAAAACAAGAAAGGCGGTCGCCACTGGCGACCGCCTTTCTGTTTTCTAAAGACGAATGATTAGTACGTTGTCCAGACTGAACCCTTGGTGTCGTTGTGTGTGCAGTTGATCAACACTTCTCCGAACTGGTTGTTGCTGGAGTTTGTGTTGTAGAGGAGCGGCGTCGCATCTGTTGGGGTCATGCCGGTCGCTGCAGAGTCGTGCAGAACGCCTGCGGCAGCGTTAACGTTCTGATAGAGAGCACTGACATGCCCTTGGTTTTGTTTATGGTTTGGAATGAAGAAGACTCCCAGGCTGGGCTGTCCTTTCATGAACGGCATGTACTTCGCGTCTGTCGTGAGGGCTACGAACAAGTTAGACGGATAGGATCCATCCAAGTCCCCGTAGTAAATGCTGAGGGCGCTTCGGACTGAACCGAGTGTCGCTTTGGCGTTGGCTTCTCTTGATTTGGTCACAAGGTCAGCGAACTTAGGAATGGCAACAGCTGCCAGGATACCAATAATGGCGACGACGATCATAAGTTCGATGAGTGTGAACCCGGATTTCCGGTTGAGTTTCATAATTTCGGCCTCCTTGTTACGATTGCCGAAATATAGATATATATGAGTGCATTATTATTTCGGCTTTTTTAAGTATAGGTTCGGACAAAAAACATGTCAAGGCAAATCACTGTAAAATGGCGTAAGAAACAGCCTGTGAAATCGAGTCAAAGTGAGGACGGCTATTTTTTGACGGTATAGAGATTTGTTTCTTGCCATCGGGCGATAGGAAACCATGATTGTGCCATGAAATTCTCAAAGATCGTTGTCCCTTCCGTCGAAAAACCAAAGGCGGAATAACCTCCGAATCGTTTCAATTCCCCTCCATTAATAAGGATGTGCGTGATTCCTTCTTTGTTGAATTTCTGGCGGACATCGTCAATGGAGGCGGCGGAGTTGCACCAAAGCGCGACTTGAGATGGGGCAAACAGATTGGAGCACACAAAAGGTTTTTGAAGATGAAAGGTTCGTTGTTCGGCGATCAGGAGAACCTTGTCCGTCGAGCGCAAGTTCTTGTTAATGAAGTCATAGAGCGGGTAGAACGGGAGAGAATTGTTGAGATACGTGTCCCTGGTTTGGTGGCCCAGGGGAACGGCGAACGGGTGATGAATGCCGTTGATAAAGAAATAGAAGAAGAAATTCGAGACGAGCCACGGTGCTATCAACAAAGCGCCGATGACACGAACACGGGCTCCGTTCTTTTTAAAAACGTCAGTCAAGGCGATCGATGTCAGAAGAACGGCCAAGGGAAGGAGCCCTACCAGAAACCGGAGGACGGGTTTTGTGAAAAACCAAAGCAGAAAGTGGAGAAGGAAATAGACCAACAAAAAGGTGTGGGTTCTGTTTCTCTTAATGACGAAAGCGGCGAGAAAGGAGCCGAACAGAAAAAGCGGCCAGCCGAAATCACCCAGCACGTCAAACCCTCCGCCGAATTGAGTGGCTGTTGTCGTGATCTTGAACGGGGCCAGAAACAGCTCGAAGAGGAGATGGCTTTTTAGCCCGTATTCGGCGAGTTTCCCGAAATACCCTTGTGCGGAGGCCATGGTCCACCCCACATCGCCACCGAGCGTTCGGTAAAGGAATGGGAAGACGGGATTGTGGACCGCGAGCCCGTTTTTAATGAGCCATACGCTAAAGGGAATAATGACCCCCAAGCAAAACAGAGCGAGGAGTTTGATCGGCGCCTTTTTAAAACTTATCTGAGTTATGAGATACAGGCCAAGGGCGATGGCGCAAATGGCCCCCGTGTATTTGGTCGAACAAGCGAAGCCGGCGAAGAGCCCAGAGACGAAAACCCATTTCCCTGTCTCCTCTTCCGTTAATGAATAGGTGAAAGCGCGGAGCGAGGTGAAGATAAAGAAGGCCAAAAACATATCGATGTATCCCCCCGTCGATAAGAAGAGAACGGTGGGCGTCGACCACCAAAGACCAAGGGCGACCAAGCCGGCGAGACGTCCATGCGATTCTTTGGCCCATTGGAATAGACCCACTCCAATGCCGAAGGAGGCGGCCCAGCAAAGAAGATTGATGGCGTATTCCGGTTCCGGGAGCTGGCTCAAGATGTAGAGATACAGCATTTCCGACTGAGCGGGAAAAAATGAATACAGATTGAAAGGGATCGGACGAATCACGCCTTCCATTTTATAGAGAGCCGGGAGCGCCACGTGATAGACCAATGAGTCGTAATACGTGATCGGAGAAAAACAAGACAAAAGCGACGCGCCGGCTCCAAGAACAGCCAGGACGATCACGGATGTTTCAAGGAGAGAAAATGAAGATGGGGCGTGAAGGGATTTGTTTTTGACGTGACGGCCCAGCGCGACGATCGAGGTAACAGAAAAGCTGGCGAGACAGAGGGAAAGCATTCCCATTTTTATGGAGAGCGGCCCCGGAGCCAGCCATCCCAAAAACAAAATCAGGATCGCGATGACTCCAAACCCCAAGGCGGCGGAGAAGAGAGTGTCCCATCCGGGTTGTGAAGGCCAGAGGCGAATTCGTTTGTTCAGCCATTTCCCCCACCCGATGGCGCCACTCACCAAAAATAGAATTGAGCCCAGCGATACGAGTTTTGAATTCAGCTCTGGAATCGGATAAGCCAGGAGAAATGAGGGAAGAATGGCCGCAATGATGGCGGCGTACAAGCCAAGCCAAAGGAGAGGACGCGCTTTCACGGCCAATCTCAATCGTTATGCTTTGCTGGCCAGATTCCCCAGTTCGAACATCGGGAGGAACATGGCGACAACAATAAACCCGATGATAACGCCCATAACGACGATGATGACAGGTTCAATCATGGAGGTGAGAGCTTTGACGGCGGTGTCGACTTCTTGATCATAGAAATCCGCGATTTTGGCCAACATGGCGTCGAGGTTTCCGGTTTCTTCTCCAATCGCCACCATTTGGACGACCATGGGAGGAAACACGTTCGATTTCCGAAGAGGCGTGGCGATTCGTTCACCTTCTTTGACGGATTCGCGCGACGTCATAATGGCGATCTCGATGACTTTGTTGCCGGATGTTTTCGCCACCGTTTCGAGGGCTTGGAGAATGGGCACGCCTGATTTGATCAGCGTTCCCAGTGTGCGCGTGAATTTGGCCACGGCCACTTTTCGAAGCAGAAGCCCGAAAACGGGCAGCTTAAGCAGAAGCGCGTCGAGATTCCGGTGGCCCTGTTCCGTTTTGGCGTATTGTTTCACGGCGATGAAGAGCCCCACCGGAGTCATAAAAACGACATACCAAAAGTTTCTTAAGAAATCGGACAGGTTGATGAGAAATTGGGTCGGTCCCGGAAGTTCAGCTCCAAAGCTCGCGAAAATTTTGGTGAACGTGGGAATGACACCCATAATAAGGAAGAGTGTGACGCCACCGGCGATCGTGCTGACGATGATAGGATACATCATGGCGCCCTTGACTTTCCCCTTGAGGGCTTCGGCGGCTTCCAAGTAGGATGACAGCCGCTCTAAAATAACATCCAGAATACCTCCGACTTCGCCGGCTCGGATCATCGACACGTACAGCTCTTCAAACGCGTCCGGATGTTTTTTGAGGGCGTCGGTGATGGACTGACCGGCTTCAATGTCTTCCCGGATGGCGTGAATGACTTTTTTGAACACCTTGGTTTCAACTTGGTCCTCTAAAATGGTCAAGCCTTGAACCAAGGGAACCCCCGCCGATACCAGCGTTGAGAGTTGGCGTGAAAAAAGAACAAGTTCTCTGGGGGAGACTTTGGGTTTAAGAAAATTGATGGAGGCCACTATGTCCGCGAGAGATTTGGTGGCTTCTTTGATTTCAAGGGGGATTAATTTTTGACTGCGCAGATGTTCAATGGCGGCCCGTTGGTCGGGGGCCTCGACGACGCCCTCGGTTGAGCTCCCCGTCATCATTCTGGCTTTATAGACAAATGAAGGCATCCCTTCCTCCCGCGTGTTATTTAAATTGAGTGGTCGACGCTGTTCTCTGCGCGATCAGTTTCTTGAGCTCTTCTTGATCCAGTGAGTTGTCCGTGGCTTCTTTCTGGGAAATTTTCTTCTTCACGATCATGTCCACGAGCGATTGGTTCATGGTTTGCATACCGTGCTTGCCTCCCGTTTGGATCAACATCGGGATTTGTTCAGACTTATTCTCTCTTATTAGATTTTTTACCGCGTGCGTGGCAATCAAAATCTCGGAAACAAGAACCCGGCCCGTTCCGGACATATGAGGAATCAGCATTTGAGAGATAATGGCTTGGAGAACGAAGGAGATTTGATTTCTCACCTGGAGCTGTTGATGCGCCGGGAACACGTCGATGATTCGGTTGATGGTGGATGGCGCGTCGTTTGTGTGCAAGGTCGCGAACACCAAGTGTCCCGTTTCAGCGATCGTGAGAGCCGCTTGGATCGTTTCCAGGTCTCTCATTTCACCGATCAGAATAATATCCGGATCCTGCCGTAACACGTATTTCAGCGCCGAAACGAAACTGTTCGTGTCCTGTCCGATTTCCCGCTGATTGACGATACATTTTTTATGTTGATGAATGTATTCGATGGGATCTTCGATCGTCATGATGTGGCCGTCCCGGTTTTCATTGAGATAGTCGATCATGGAGGCGAGCGTCGTTGATTTTCCGGATCCCGTCGGGCCCGTGACGAGCACCATGCCGCGCGGCATCTTCAGCGTTTCATAAATCACGTCCGGAATCCCCAGCTCTTCAAACGTCATGAACGTGGATGGAATGGACCTAAGAGCCGCCCCCACGCTCATTCGCTGGCGGAACACGTTCATACGAACGCGTCCCACGCCTTTGATTCCGAAAGAGAGATCCAATTCGTTCTTCGCTTCGAAGACTTGGCGCTGTTGATCGGTGAGAAGCGAGTAGATGAGGCGTTGGCACAGGTCCGGGGTTAGTTTTTCAAATGGGGTTGGAAGAATGTGACCGTCGATGCGAAGCATGGGAGCGGAGCCGGCGGTGAGATGAAGGTCAGACGCCCGCTTTTGAACCATCATCAAAAGCAAGTCACTCATGTTGATCATAAATCCGTCCTTATTGTTTTATATGAATCGGTCGCTATTCGATGCTGTTTTCAGCGATCGTGACTCGGATCACTTCTTCAAGAGAGGTGAGACCGGCAAAGAGTTTTTTCACCGCAACTTCCCGCAGGGATTCAACGCCGCTTCGTGTGGCGGCCATTTTAATTTCATAGGGAGGCGCCTGTTTGACCACAAGTTGCCTTATTTCTTCGTTTAGTTCCAGTACTTCGTAGACACCGATGCGGCCCTTGTATCCGGAATGATGGCAGACTTCGCATCCTTTTCCTTTGAAGAGCCGGACTTTCGTGTTGGCGGCCAGCTGGATCGTCACCCCCAGCCCCATCAATTCCTCGACGGTCACTTCATAGGGGGTCCGGCATTGCGAGCACACTTTTCTCAAAAGTCGTTGGGACACCACCATCCGCAGCGTGGCCGCGATCAAGACCGGTTCAACCCCCATGTTAAGAAGACGAATAACGGTGCTGGCGGAGTCATTGGTGTGAAGGGTGGCCAGAACCAAGTGGCCCGTGAGAGCGGCGTTCCCGGCGATTTCACCGGTCTCTTTATCACGGATTTCTCCCACCAGGATCACGTCGGGGTCTTGGCGAAGGAAGGCCCGGAGGCCGTTCGCGAACGTGAGGCCGATATCGGGCTTGGCTTGGACCTGGTTGATGCCAGGCAAAATGTATTCGACGGGATCTTCAATCGTGACGATGTTTCGATCCGGCGTGTTGAGAATCGACATGGCCGAGTACAAGGTCGTTGTTTTACCGGATCCCGTGGGCCCCGTCACCAGAATCAATCCGTACGGCGCTTCGATGTTCCGTTTAAAAATGGTGAGTTCTTTCTCGTCAAATCCCAATTGCGTCAAATCGAGCTGGAGTCCTTCCGGGTCCAATAACCGCATGACGATTTTTTCGCCGAAAACGGTGGGAATGGTTGAAACGCGGATATCCAACTCGCGCCCTTCAATGTGAATCTTGGTTCGTCCGTCTTGGGGGATTCGCCTCTCGGAAATATCCATGTCCGCCATGACTTTCAAACGCGATGTGAGCGAGGCGTGGGCGCGCTTGGGCGGAGAGGATTCTTCGTGCAAAACACCGTCGATCCGGAACCGGATGCTGAGCTTGTTTTCAAAGGGTTCAATGTGAATATCGCTGGCGCCTTTGGAGACGGCGTCGGAGAGGATCATATTGGTCAGTTTGATGGCGGGAGCGGATTCTCCGTCTTCTTCAACATCAAAAATACTGTCTTTAACGAATTCGACATTGGCGGCATTCCCCGCCTGGTTCACGTCCATCTGTTTGTCGATTTGTTGAACCACCTCTTTCAGTTCATTCCCCGTTCTCTTTTTCTTCTTCTTGAAGTAGTACTTGTCCAAGGCGTTCTTGATGTCGTTGTCGGAGGCCACGACCATTCGGATGTCGCATCCGGTCAAGAGCTTCAAGTCGTCCGTGGCGAAAACGTTGAGAGGGTCGGCGATGGCGATGGTGAGAACATTCCCTTCTTTTTTGATCGGGACCAGCATCTGGTTTTTCGCGATGGTTTCCGGGACGGTTTTAATGGCTTCTTCGGAGATTTCTCCGTATTCCTGAAGGGAGACGTAGGAAACGCCCGTTTGTTTTCCGAGGATGGCGAGAAGAATATCTTCGGTGAGATAACCCAGCTGGATCAGAATCGCGCCGAGCTTTCCCCCCTTTTCTTTTTGTTCTTTTAACGAGTGGTTCAGTTGCTCGTCAGTAATAAAACCAAGGTCAACCAGGTAGTCGCCTAGCCGTTTTCGAGTTGTATTGAGATACTGAATGCCCATTTTTCACGCACTCCTGAGGCCAAATCAGGCTACTTTGACCACTTCTATCTTCAATTCGTCTACGTTAGAAATCTATCCCTAAACCGATTTGATGTCAAGAGACAACATATTTTGATCAAATCCCTCAAAAAACAGGTTTTTTACGACGAGAATTTTTTTCGAACCGCTTGAAGGGCGATCGGCGGAAGGAAGGCTTTCAGATCGCCCTGGTGGTGGGCCACCTCCCGCGCCATGGAGGAAGAGAGATAGACATATTTTTCATCCGGCATTAAAAAGACGGTTTCGATGTCGGAGGCTTGGTGCCGGTTCATCAGCGCCATCTGAAATTCGTATTCGAAATCGGAAACGGCCCGAAGTCCCCGGACCAAAATCCGGGCGCCCCTTTTTTTGGCATAGTTGACCACAAGCCCGCTAAACGTTTCGATGGTGATGGGGCACGGGAAGCGTTTTTGTTTAATGACGCTCTTCAGGAGAGCGATTCGCTCCTCCAGCGAGAAGGTCGTCTTTTTGGTTGAGTTTTTTGAGACGGCGATGATGATTCCGTCAAAAATAGCCGCCGCGCGGGACAGGATGTCGAGATGTCCGTGCGTGACGGGGTCGAATGTTCCAGGGTAAATCGCCAAACGTTTCTTTTTCGCCATAGGTCCTTCCTTTGTTCGAACTATCCAACGCTGGATAGCTTAATTTTGTTGCCGAATCGTTTTTGAAGGGTCCGGTTCAAAAAGCCAAATTCCTTCATCGTGAGAGGAATTTCCCCTTGGATCAGAGCCCGGGTGGCTTCCCGGGTTTGTTGGATCAGCCAGCCGTCTTTCAATAAATTCCCCACTTTGAAAAAGGGAAGACCGTGCTGCGCTTCGCCCAAGACTTCTCCCGGTCCGCGCAATTTTAAATCTTCTTCAGCCAGGTTGAAACCATCGGAGAGATGACAAAAGGTTTCCAGGCGTGGGTTCAGAGGTTCTTCGGCGTCGGCCGGAATTACCAAAACACATTGTGAGGGGTGGGACCCACGGCCCACCCGGCCCCGAAGTTGATGGAGTTGCGCGAGGCCGAATCGTTCTGGATTGACGATCACAATGGTCGTGGCGTTGGGGATGTCGATGCCCACTTCGATAACCGGGGTCGCCACCAAAATGGACATATCCCCTCGTCGAAACGCGTCCAACGCGGCGGTTTTGTCGATGGACGACATTTGCCCATGAAGAAGTCCCACCCGGGTTTGGGGAAAGCGGTCCGCGATGAGTTGGAACTCTTTTTTTGCGGAGCGGACGGCGGCGCCCCGTCTTTTCGATAAGAGTTCCGATTCTTCAATAAGCGGAAAGACGACATACGCTTGTCGTCCCTCGACGACGGTCTTCTCAATTTCCCGCATGGCGTCTTCTTCGCTTGCAGGGAACGTCTTAATGGATTGGCGGCCTTTCGGCATTTCATCGATGACGGAAACATCCAGATCGCCATAGAGGGTCAGACACAGAGTGCGCGGAATGGGTGTGGCGGTCATAATGAGGACATCGGGGTGAATGTGTTCGAATAGAGACGGCGTGTGCGCCGCGGAAGCCTTGGCCGATTTTTTAAGAAGCCGTTCCCGTTGGCGGACGCCGAAGCGGTGTTGCTCATCGATGATGACGAGCCCCAGTTCTTTAAACTGAACGTCTTCTTCCAACATGGCGTGAGTTCCAATGAGGAGCGGCACGTCCCCTTCTTTGAGCGATTTGAGTATTTTCTTCCTCTCGGGGTCGGAGGTTGAGCCGGTGAGAAGCGCCCACCGCACCGGGAGCGAATGAAAAAAATTCCCAATGGAGAGAGCGTGTTGCGCCGCCAGAATTTCCGTCGGGGCGAGAAAAGCGACCTGTTTTTTGTTCTCAATGGCCAGGAGCGCTGCGGAGAGAGCCACAACGGTTTTCCCCGATCCCACATCCCCTTGGAGAAGCCGGTTCATCGGCGTTGGGAGGGCCATGTCCCGGAAGATTTCATTGATCACTTTGATCTGGGATTTGGTGAAGTCGTAGCCGAGTTTGTTTTTAAATGGAGTAAGGAGGGTGCGATGAGGCAGGGAAGAAAACCCTTTCGATTGTTGTTCCCGCGTTTGCCTGTTGAGTCCGATGACCAGTTCGAGCAGGAAAAATTCATCAAAGGCCAGGCGTTCTCTGGCTTTGTCTCTTTGGATCAGGTCGTTCGGGAAATGATAGGACAAAACGGCCTCGCCCAGCGGCATCAGTTTATGAGAGGCCAAAAGGCCTTGCGGGAGAGGATCCTGGAGTAAAGGGGCGTGTCGCTGGACGATTTGGGCCATCAGACCGCGCAGCCAGCGGTCGTTCAGCCCTTCCGTGAGCGGATAAACAGGGACGATGCGGTTAAAATGAACAGACGCGGGAGACCCCGCTTCGAACTCATCCACATTGACGCTGAGTCCATCGGGGCCGGCCTCCACCATCCCGAAAATAAACAGTTGTTTCCCCGCCTCAATTTGATTCCGAAGAGAAGAAAAAACATCGTAGCGATAGGAGATGTGTTTAAACCAAACGGCTTCCAGTTGAGCGTCGCCTTCTTTGATAAACACGCGGGCTTGGCCGAGCATTTTCCCGACCCGTTTAATATCGATGGAGAGAACCTCTCCTTTGAAGGCGGCCTTTCGCCCCACAATGGCATGGTTCATGGACGTGAAGCGGCGATCTTGGTGATCTCGAGGGTAATAGGTGAGAAGATCTTCCAGAGTTTCAATGCCGATCTTTTGCAGAATATCAGCGCGTTGGGGGCCCACTCCCTTAATGAATTGAATCGGCGTTTCGAGCGACTCAAAAGGAGCGATCATTTTCCAGGAGAGCTTCCATCGGTTGCAATCGGAATTTGTAGCGAAATAACTGATTTGAGGACTCTTTCGTTGGAAATATCAAATCGTTCCAAGGCGTAGCTGATTTTGGCTCCCGTTTCTGCCCGATAGGTAAGACCACCGGTAATATGCCGTTCTGAACCGCCATTCAGATTGGGACCAAATACCCCTGATCGCACTACAAATTGTTCATTAATAGGCCATTCGGCTCCAAAATAGAGATTCTTCTCCGACTTTGACCCTTCATGATAATAATGGATGTCTCCATCCAACGAGAGCGTAATTTTATTTTGGATAGACCAGGCGTTTCCAACGCGAACCTTAACGGGGAGTTGGTTCCGTTTGTAATGATGCCACCAGAGAAAAGAGGGAGCGTTTTGGACCACAAGCCCGGCCGTGTAGGATTTTAACGGGAAGAGAAACCCCATGTTCGCTCGAAATCCATCGGCGGTGTCATAGAGGCTTTTATCGGCTGTTCCACTTTGATGTTCGATCGTTTCTTGACTGGCGTGGAGATAAGCGAGGGAAATGCCGAAAGAGCCTTTTTTCCATGTAGTGGCGCCGGCAAAACCAAACGCGTCCGCGGAGAGCTGTACATCCCGGTAGTCTGTGTTTGGATTGAGAGAGTCCGTGATTTGTTTTTGATCCAGTCGCGATAGCGGTTCGTAATAAAGAAGGCCGGACCCGGCTCCCACCGCGACATAATTGGTTATTTTCCCCTGGAGCGGATCATTTTGGCGTCTTTCGGAGCGGGTCAACCGAGGGCTGGATTGGCCAACGTTGGCTGTGGCGTACGTCGCATTGGAGAGTTTGATGACAAGAGAAGCGGGATTTTCAGAACCGGCGGCATGGGTCCCTTGAATAGCGGCGAAGGTGTTCCCCCTTCCCAAGGACTCGGCGCTCGGCACTCCCCCGTCAAAAGCGTTGTCCGGAAATGGCGCTCGCGGTTTGGCGTTCAGGTTCCAGGGAAGAAGGCAAAGGATAGAGAGAAAAAGTGCCCGCCGCATCAGCTTCCTTGGACGGTCCCTTGCGAGGGGCTTGAGGGGGCGGCTTGATTTCGTTTTGGCATGCGGCCCGCGAGAAACGCCAAACGGCCGGCCGTGGTGGCGTGATTCATAGCCAAGGCCATTTGAACCGGGTCGGTGGCTTCGGCGATGGCGGTGTTCATCAGAAGCCCGTCCACGCCCAGTTCCATGGCGAGAGCGGCATCAGAGGCGGTGCCGACACCGGCGTCGACGATAATCGGAACGGACGTGACCACGTCTTTAATAAACCGGATGTTGAGAGGATTGAGAATTCCTAAGCCCGATCCGATGGGGGCGGCCAGAGGCATAATGGCGGCGGCCCCGGCCTCCACCAGTTTTCGGGCCATGATAGGATCGTCGTTGGTGTACGGTAAGACAGTGAATTCCTCTTTGACGAGTATTTTCGTCGCTTGAAGAAGAAGCTCCGTGTCCGGCAACAGCGTTTGAGGGTCTCCCAAGACTTCTAATTTGATGAGATCCGTCTCCAGTAATTCCCGCGCCAGGCGGGCGGTGCGAAGCGTGTCTTGCAGGTTAAAGCATCCGGCCGTATTGGGCAGAATTTTTATATGAGGCGGGATGGCGTTCCGGAACGAGGTCTCGGAACGGTCTTGCAGGTTGACGCGCCGGATGGCCACCGTCATCATGGCTGTTTCAGAGGCTTCGAGGCACTGCCTCATGATGTCCAGTGATTTGTATTTCCCGCTCCCCAAAATCAGTCGAGAGGACAGCTCATAACGTCCAATCTTAAGCACGTCCGTTTTGTTTTTCGTTTGTAGTTCGATAGCCATGGTTATCCGCCTCCGATCATTCGAATGATCTCTAATGTGTCGCCTTCTTTTAATATCACGCGTTCCAACTGGGCGCGTCGTATGATTTTTAAATTGAGTTCGCAGGCCACCACCTTGGGGTTCATGTCTTTTGAGTGCAGGAGCGACTTAAGGGTGGTTCCTTCTTTGATCTCTTCCTTTTGTCCATTCAGTTGAATCTGCATCGATGTCCATGCCTTTATGCAAGGGTCTGCATGCTGTAGAGCCGGTGATACCGCCCTTTTTGGCTAAGGAGTTCTTCGTGCGTGCCCATTTCTTGGATCCGGCCTTGATCCAAGACGACAATTCGATCTGCCTTTCGGACCGTCGACAATCGGTGCGCGATCATGAGCACGGTTCGTCCCTCAAGAAGCCGGTCAAACGCCAGTTGAACGGCTTGTTCCGACGCGGCGTCCAGGGCGCTGGTGGCCTCGTCCAATATAAGAATCGCCGGGTTTTTGAGCAGGGACCGGGCAATGGCGATTCGTTGCCGTTCTCCGCCGGAGAGCTTGGATCCTCGTTCTCCAATCACCGTATCGTATCCATTCGGAAATTTCTTTATGAAATCATGAGCGAAAGCCGATTTGGCCGCTTCTTCGATTTCTGTCTGAGTCGCGTTTTCTTTTCCATAGCCGATATTGGCCCGGATGGAATCGTTAAAGAGATGGGTCTCCTGAGTCACCACGGCCATTTGGTGCCGCAAACTCCAGAGCGTGGCTTCCCGGATGTCTTTGCCGTCGAATAAAATGGCTCCATGGAGGGGATCGTAAAAACGGAGCAAGAGTTGGGCCAGCGTGGTTTTCCCGGATCCGGAGGCGCCGACCAAAGCGATGATATCTCCCTTTTTAATGGTCAGATTGACGGAGTCCAAAACGATGTTGTCGTTTTGATAGGCGAACGATACATTGTCAAACACAATGGCGTTTTTAAGCGGCGGAAGAGGGGTCGCGGCGGGGTTGTCCACCACGGTTCCGTTTTCATCCATGAGTTCGAAGATTCGTTCAGAGGCGGCCATGCCTTGCTGTAAATCGATGTTCACTTGAGCGAATTTTTTGATGGGCGTGTAGAGAGACATCGCGGCTGCGGTGAACGCCATAAAATCCCCTGTGGTCCAAATCCCTTTGATGACATCTCTTCCGCCGAAAATAATAAGAACGGCCAAGAAAATGGCGCCGAGAAATTCCAGAACGGGGCTGGACCGCGCTTCGATGCGTACCAATTTCATGATGATGTTGAAGAACCGAAGGTTTTCCTCGGAGAAATGTTTGATCTCCTGCTTTTCGTTTTGGAACGTTTTGACGATCGGCATGGCGGACAACGCTTCCTGAATGGTGTTGTAGATATCCGACATTTTGGCCTGGCCCTCCCGCGACGCCTTCCGGCTTTTCTTTCCAAAACTGACCAGGAAAAGAGCCGCGAACGGAAGCGTGATGGAGCAGATCAGCGTGAACTTCAAATTTGTGTAGAGAAGGAATCCGATCAAACCGAGAATGGTGAGTCCGTCTCGTATCACCGTCGTTGGAACGGTGGCCAAGGCGCGTTGAAGATACGTCACGTCATTTGTTAAGCGGGAGAGGATGCGCGCGGAGGCCTTCTCATTAAAAAAGCCCATCGACAAGGTATACAGATGACGGTAAACGTCGTCCCGGATTTTTCGGGAGATGAAATGCCCCACGTAAGCGGTGAGATACGTGTGCGAATACCAGAGAATCGATTTAAGGGCGAAGCCGCTCAAGATAAGAACCACGCCGGTCTTCAGGGCATCAACATCTTTGTCTATTAGCGCGTGATCCACCAGATATTTTAACAGCCACATGAGAGCCGTTGTGATCCCCGCCACGGCAGCCATGCAGAGGATGCCGGTTGTGAGCCGGAGCCAGAGCGGTTTCAAATACGGCCACAGGCGTTTCAGCATTTAGGCCACCTTATCAAGATCAAGAATTGTTCGCGCCGCCCGTTCGCTGGCGCCGTGTTCTCCCATTTGTTGCCGGAGAGCCAACAGTTCTTCCCGAACGTGAACGCGAAGCGCCGGATCTTTCAGCCAGTCAATAATGGGTTGCGCGAGTGCGCCCGGCCGCGCGTTAAATTGGATGAATTCCGGAACCAACTTTTTGTTGGACAATAAATTCGGCATCGCGAGATAGGGAATTTGGATCAGCATTCGGGCGATCAAATACGTGATCCAGTTGGTTTTGTACATGACCACCATCGGAATCCCCAGGAGCGCGTTCTCCAGCGTTTCCATTCCGGAGGCGGTGATGGCCAGATCCAGCTGGGACCTCCAAAGATAGTGTTCGTCTTGAATCAGTTCGACGAGAATCCGGCTCTTTTTCCCCTTGTCCAGAATGGCGTAATAAAATTCCCGGGATACGTTGGGAACGGTAAACAGAATGAAGCGGGTCCGCGGGAAGACGGCGGCGATTTTCTCACAGGCCTGAAGCATGACCGGCAAGTGGCGTTTGATTTCATCGGGGCGGCTTCCCGGGAGGAGTCCCAGGTTGGGCTCGATTCGAACCGGATGAGCGTCTCCGACGGACACCTCCGGGAGTTGATCCAGTATCGGATGCCCAACGAATTGGGCCGGCAGTTGATGCTTCCGATAGAACTCCGCTTCAAAAGGGAAGAGACAGAGAAAAAGATCCACAAACGGGCGAAGCCGGTCCGCCCGGTACGAACGGCTGGCCCAGAACTGAGGACTCACATAATAAAAAACCCGGTGTCCCCTGCTTTTGGCAACTCGGGCGACGCGGGAATTGAATCCGTAGAAGTCGACGGGAATCACGGCGTCCGGCGGGTTCTGGATCAGTTCCGGAAGTATCACCTGATTGAGAATTCGATGGAAAAAGAGAATTTGTTTGGGTGAGATGGCAAACCCCAGCGCGTGTTGATGGACGATGTTTCCCAGGAAAACATCGCTGTGTTGTTTCAGATGTTGCCCCCCTAAGCCGACGACGGTCAGTCCCGGTTCGAGCCGTTTCATGGATTCGACCAATTTGGAAGCGATGAGGTCTCCGGAGGGATCGCCGGCGACAATCAAGACGCGTTTCATGAATTCACCGGTTGTTGTTTTTTGAGATTGACGGGGGCCGGATTCGGGACCTCATGCAAGGCCATGTTTTTCAGGATTTCCATCGCGAGCTCCAGGGCGTCCCTCCCGTGTTCACCGCTGACGAGAGGGGTTTTCCCGCTTTTGACGCACTGGACAAAATGGGAGAGTTCGCGTTGGAGCGCGTCGTATTTTTCAAGGCGCGGACGAATAATTTCAATGTCCCGGAGCGAGTTCATCACCGTGCCTTTACGCTTGAAAATTTTGAGGCTGCGTTCGGAGTAATCAAGCGAGAGATACGACTCCTGTTGAAAAACTCGAATTTTTCTGTATTTTTTGAGCGTCACACGGCTGGCGGAAAGGTCCGCCCGGCAACCGCCTTTAAAATGGATGGTGGCTTTCACGATGTCTTCGTTGTCGCTGATCACTTTCCCCCCGACGGCGTCCAGCCGGACCACCGGCTCCTTCACCATGCTGAGGATGATGTCCAAGTCGTGAATCATAAGATCCAACACCACCCCCACATGGGACACCCGCGGATCGTAGGGGCCGAGGCGGCTGACTTCAATGAAGGCGGGTTTGTTGACGTATTTCGTCATTTCGACCACGGCCGGATTGAATCGTTCGATGTGGCCGACCTGCAAGATGAGCCCGTTTTTCTGGGCGATATCGATCAGTTCTTCGGCTTCTTCGACGGTCGTCGTGAGCGGTTTTTCAACGAGACAATGGACGCTCTTTTGAAGGCAATAGCGGGCCACTTGAAAGTGGGTTGGCGTTGGAACGGCAATGGTGACCGCGGTGCAATTTTTGACCAGTTCTTCGAGTGAATGAAACGCCTTGGTTTTATAGGTTCGAGCGATGTCATCCGCCTGGTGGGGATTGGAGTCGAACAAACCGACAAAGTCCACCCCCTCCATTTTCACCAGGTGTTTGACGTGGTGCTGGCCTAAATGTCCGACGCCGATCACTCCGATTTTCATTTGTCGTTGGTCCCCACGATAGATATTTTTTCGCTGTCCGCCCACTGAATCAGTTTTTCCCGGTCCAGGATGAGCGTTTTGCCCGCTTCGATGGCCAGCACGCCGCCGCCGGCTTCTTGAAAATTCTCAATGGTGCTAAGGCCAATCACCGGCACGTCGAACCGAAGGTCCTGTTTTGGTTTTGAGACTTTCACGACGGTAAAATCGCCTTTGGCCATTTCGCCGGCGCGTTGGATGCACCGGTCCGTTCCTTCCATCGCTTCCACCGCGATGACGGCCTTGTTTTTCACGCACACGGTCTGACCGATGTCCAGGCCGGCCATGGATTTCGCCAGCTTGAATCCGAATTGAATGTCCCCCCGTTCCATGGCGTTCGGTTTCCGTTTCGTTAGAACGCCTTCGGGAGCCAAACAGTGATTGAGATACGTGATGGAGGGCAGCAACCTGAGGCCGGATTTCGCCAACTCGTCGGCCACGGTTCCCAGTATGGTATCGGCTTTGCGGTCTTGAAGTTTCCAAAAGAGTTTCAGCGCCCGCACGTCCGGATGAAATTTTTTGAGATCCTGATACATGTTGCTGTGGCGAACGGAACCGGCCATGACCACTTCTTCCACTCCTTCAGACAAGAGGATTTGAATCCATTTGTTCATCTGTCCGACGAAAACCCAGTGAATCCGGTCGACGACCTGTTCCAACGCCGGGTCGGCGTCTTCGTTAAAGGCGATGGCGATAACGCGCCGCCCTTGTTTCCGAGCTTCTTGCGCGACGAGAAACGGGAACCGGCCGTTCCCCGCCAAGAGTCCCAATGGGATCATGACAGGACCTCCTCAGCTTGTTGTTCCGTCCATGCGGCATCGGGTCGTAAAAAGCCCCGTTTGGATGCGGAGAAAAATTGGCGAAAGAGAGCGACGTGTTCGTCCGAGACGTTCATCGCCGGTGACGCGAGCGCGTCTTTCAGGGAAAGTCCCGATTGGAACACGGTCCGGTACGCTTCTTTAATGGCTTTGATGGAGTCTCTCTTGACCCCGCGGCGGCGAAGCCCCACCAAATTGAGTCCCCGGATTCGGGCCCGGTCTCCTTGAGCGATGCAAAAGGGGGCCACGTCAAGTGGAACCATAGCGCCGCCTGAAATAAAAGCGCTCGTTCCAATGCGCACGAATTGGTGAATCCCAACCGTGCTGCTGATAAAACAAAAATCTTCGATGTGGATATGTCCCGCCAGCTGGGCGCCGTTGGCCATGATGACATTGTTCCCGATCCGGCAGTCGTGAGCGACGTGCGAGAGCGCCATGAAATAACAGTCGTTCCCGATGGAGGTAAGGCTCTGGTCCAAGGCCGTCCCGCGATGAACCGTGACGCTTTCGCGGAACGTGCAACGTTCCCCGGTTTTGACTCGCGTCGGTTCCCCTTTGTATTTGAGATGTTGAGGCGGAAGTCCGATCGAGGCGTGAGGAAAGACAATCGATTCCGCTCCCAGATCCGTGTATTCAAGGATGGCGTGCGATTGAATGTGGCATTTATCGCCTAAGATCACATCGGGACCTATGATCGCGTAGGCATCGATGGTGACGCCGCTTCCGATCTTGGCGCTTGGATGAATGATGGCGGTTGAATGAATCATCGCGTTATTTGGCCGTCCGGTCGGTGATGGCGAAAGAAAAAACGCCTTCCGTGGCCACTTCGCCGTTGACTTGAGCGATCCCCTTGGCTTTTCCCGCGCGGGAACCGGACCTAATCATTTCGATGTGGAGTTCCAGAACGTCCCCTGGAACGACGGGTTTCCTGAATTTGATTTCTTCAAGCCCCATGAAAAAAGCGAGTTTTCCCTTCATTTCATCACGAGAAAACATGAGAGCGCAGGCGGTTTGGGCCAACGCTTCGACAATCAAGACGCCCGGCATGATCGGAAAGCCGGGAAAATGGCCTTGGAAAAACGGCTCGTTTATTGTGACGCACTTTCGCCCGATGGCTTTTTTCCCTTCTTCCATGATATCGACTCGGTCGACGAGCAAAAAAGGAAACCGATGGGGAATGGCTTCCATGATTTTAAGGACATCGAGACGCCGGACAGGGACCGCTTGTTGTTCAAGAGTTTCCATTTCATTCTCCTCTCAATTGTTCCATCAGTTTTTCGATAAATTTTATGTTGTGCCCGTGTCCACACCGCTTGGCTGTGATTTTTCCTTGGAGTGGCTGCCCGAGCAGCATAAGGTCTCCCATGAGATCCAGCGTCTTATGGCGGACGAACTCGTTGTCGAATCGGAGTTTAAACTCCGGATTGTAAATCCCGTCGGGACCAATAACGATGGCGTTGTCCAGGGATCCGCCCTTGGCCAACCCTTTTTTTTTGAGAGCTTCAATTTCATAGTCAAAACAAAACGTGCGGGCCGGAGCGATTTCCTTGGGGTAGTCATCGCCTCGACGGAAAACGAACCGTTGTTGTTTGATCATGGGGTGGTCGTAGGTGATTTCACAGTCGATTTCGAATGTGTCCGAGGGATCGATGCGGATGAGTGTTTGATTCGCCGTGTATTCCAACGGCGTTTCAATTTTAAGAATGTTTTTTTGGGCGTTTTGTTCGACAACGCCGCACTCCCGCAAGGCTTTGACGAATTCTTGGGCGCTTCCGTCGGCGACGGGAGGTTCGTTGTCATCCAATTCGATCGTGAGGTTGTCAATCTGGAGGCCGTTTAAAGCGGACAAAACGTGTTCGATGGTGTAAACGCGCACCTCATCGTTAATCCCCAAGGTCGTTCCTCGAATAATATCGACGACATTTTTTAGCGTCGCTTCCAACACGGGGCGCCCGGGAAGATCAACGCGGATAAATTTGATGCCGGAATTTTCCGGGGCGGGTTTAAAAAGAGCGCGGCACTTTCGTCCCGTGTGCAGGCCGACTCCCTTAATGAGGGTTTCCTTCCGGATGGTTTGTTGACGGTTATTTTGTTCCATGAACAAGCAGCTCTTTTAGTTTTTTAATTTCCTTAAAAAGTTCCGGCAAGCGTTTGACGAGGAGCATTTGTTTAATCGTTTCCTGCAAAGGTTGCGCCGGGGATCCGAACATCACCGCTCCGGGCTTCACGTCTTCTTTGATGCCCGATTGAGCGCCGATTTGGGCGCCGTCGCCGATGGTGACGTGGTCGGCCACGCCGACTTGGCCGGCGAGAACGACGCCTCCCCCCAGCTTGGATGAGCCGGCGACGCCGGATTGCGCCACGAGCAGCGAATGAGGTCCCACTTCCACGTTGTGGGCGATTTGCACGAGATTGTCGATTTTCGTTCCATGCTGAATGACGGTCGCTCCTGTCGTGGCCCGGTCGATGGTGGTGCAGGATCCGATTTCCACGTCATCCTCGATGATCACGGTGCCGACCTGCGGAATCTTGTTGTGCTTCCCTTTCGCGAAATAGAACCCGTAGCCATCGGAGCCGATCACGGCTCCCGCGTGAATGATGCACCGTTCCCCGACAACCACTTCTTCACGGAGAACGACGTGAGGATAAAGGAGGGTGTTTTTCCCCACTTTGGCGCGGGGGCCGACATAGACGTGTCCGATGAGGGTGGCGCCGTCGGAGACCACGGCTTCGTCTTCAACAATGCAAAAGGGGCCGATGTTCACGTCACTCCCAATATGGGCCGAAGGAGAAATAAACGCCTGGGGATGAATCCCCTTCCGGATGGTTTTTTTTTCTTTTTCAATTTCTTCCAGAACCCGGACAAACGCCGCCTGCGGGTTGGCCACTTCGATCACTGTTTTCCCATGGGACTCCGTTCCCGCCGGCACCAGCACGGCTCCCGCGTTTGTCGACGCAAATTTCTTTTGATGTTTGGCGTCTTTCAAAAACGTGATGTCGTCGTTTTTGGCTTCCTCGAGGCCGGCCACGCCCCGAATGAGGCGCGCGCCGTCTCCCGCGACGCGGCCTTGAACAAGTTGGCTGATTTGATTGACCGTCAATTGCATTTAATACCCTCGAACACGACTGAGGAGTTTGTCGGTCAGATCAATAGAGGCGGATCCGAACAGAATGCTTGTTTTATCGACGACCAACGTCACTTGTTCGTCTTCGGCCAGCTCTTTGAGCCCGGCGTAAATCTTTCCCAAAATAACCTGGCTTTGCCTTTTCTCAAAAGCGATCAGTTCGTCGGCGGCGTGTTTGCGGGCTTCTTCATTTTCCACCAACAGGGTCTCGAGATCCTTTTTCATGGAGGCGATGGATCCCGGTTCGCTTGGAGCGGCGGCGGTGTCCGAGGAAGATTGAATCGCCGCGTCTTTGGCGGCGCCCGAACTCCTCAGGGTTGATTCCAAGACGGCGATACGTTCTTTTAAATTTTGAACGGCCGTTTCTTTGGCGGCGAGATCTTCCCTCATTTTTTTGAGCTTTTTGACGTAATCTTCTTTGGCGATTTGCGTTTGGGGGTAGAGTTGAAATATTTTTTCCATGTCAACATAGCCGATGTTGACGGCTCCGCCTCCTTGAGCGGTTCCTCCGGAAAGCGGGATTTCAAGAGCCGGCGATTGGGACACCCATCCCAACCCGATGAGGCACAAACCATAGACTGTTTTTTTGATTGTCACTGTGCGATGTCCTCCTCTCCTCAAAAGACGTTTCCAAAAGTGAAGTACGGCTGGATCGAACGCGAATCGCCTTGCCGCGTGTTGTCCGTATCCCGCGGCGTCAACGGAATAGCGAAGTCAAGCCGGATCGGGAAAACGGGCGTCTTAAACCGGAAACCAAACCCGGCTCCCGCTTTCATCCGGCTATCCAATCCGCCGGTGGTGAATTTTATATCTTCTGTTCGAAGCCAGCTGCCTCCCACATCCAAAAAGAAGGCTCCCTGGAAAATGGTCCGGTTGTTTTCCTGGACGATCGGGAATTTATATTCCGCGTTAAACAGAGTAAAGATCCGCCCCGGAATTTGGCTGACGTCCACGCCTCCGTTCGCGTTGTATTGATACGTTCGGGGGACGATGGAGTTGGTGTTGTATCCCCGAATGGTATCGGCCCCTCCCAAAAAGAACCGTTCCGATGAAGACACGTCTTTAGACGGAGAAAACGCGTTGACCCAAGCGGCTCGACCGCTGACGGAAAAGACAAACTTCCAAAACGTTGGGAAGAACCAAGAAGATGAAAGTTGCGGTTTCACGAAATTGATGTCGCCGCCAAAAGGGCCGCCTGACACTTCAACCGACGCCGACTGGCGTCCCCCTCGGGTCGCGTCAAAACTGTTGTCGCGCGTGTCCATGGCGATTTCAGAGATGACGCTGGATTTAATTTGCTTAACGGAATCCGTTTGAAGCGCCTGCTCTTTCGGAATGCCGAAGGTCGGAAATAAGTCCTGTTTGATTTGCGCTTCAACTCCATATACTTCCGTTGTTTGCAAGGTGTAGGTAAAGAGCAACCCTAGGTTTTCATTGAGCCGGGGCCCGAGCCGAGCCGAAGCTCCCCGTCTTTTTTGCTGGTACGAACTGGGGTAATTGGGATAGTCCAGCACGCGCACGCTGTTGAAAAGATCAAGACCTCCGGACATTCGATAGCCCAAAAACCAGGGGTCGGTCCAGCCGACGTCAAAATTTTGCCGGCGCGCGCCGAATTCATAGGAAACGTCCATCTTCTGGCCCCGGCCGAAGAGGTTCGTGTGTGAAACAGAGACGTTTCCGACAAACCGGTCGACGCTGGAAAATCCGGCTCCGGCCGAGAGAACGCCGGGTTTGCCTTCCTTGACGGAAAAGATGAGGTCGGCAAGATCGGGAGACCGCGGCTGCTGCACGTCCACCTGGACGTCTTCAAGGAATCCCAAATTATAGATTTTTTCGACGGAGCGGCGCATCCGGCTCGCCGAGAAGATATCTCCCGGCTTTAGAAGAACCTCGCGTTTGACAACGTATTCGCGGGTGTAGGTGTTCCCGTCAATGTAAACCCCGTCGACGTAGACAACGGAGCTTTCGTTGATCGTAATGTCAAAATCGACTTTCCCCGCTTTTTCATCCCTCTTGGGTTCGGGTTTCACTTCCGTTCGGAGATATCCTTTGTCGGCGTACAGCGAAGAAATGTTCGCCACCGATTCATTCAGTTTGTCTTGTTTGAATTGCTGGTGCGGTTTGATGGACAAGGCTTTCCTGAGTTCTTTTTCCGAGAAGATGGTGTACCCGGCAAACTTGATGTTTCCCACTTCGTAGCGGGGTCCTTCATTGATGGCGATGTCAATGGAAGCCTGATTTTTTTGGGTGTCGATGGAAATGGTGGGGCTGGAAACCGTCACATCCAGGTGTCCTCTGTTTTTATAGAACGACTCGATGGCTTCCATGTCGGTTCTCAGGACTTCGGACTTAAAGACTTTTTTCCGCCGCGTTTTCATTTCCCCGATAATTTTTTTCTCTGTAAATCGTTTCGTGCCGTGGATTTGCACGGACCCCACCATGGTGCGTTCCCCTTCCGTTATAAAGAAGGTCAAAATCAATTTTTTATTTTTGGGGTCGACGGAGGTGTAATGATCCACTTGGGCGCTGGCATACCCTTCGTCTCTGTAGTATTCGAGAATAGACCGTTCATCCAGCGATGCTTTGACGCGGTCATACGGAGCGCCTTCTTCCGATTTCACTTTGTCCTGGAACGAGCCGGAGCGAATTTTCTTATTCCCTTTGTAATCAATTCGTTTGATGATGGGGCGTTCGCTGACTTTAAATGTAACGAGGTTTAAGGGGCGTTTTTTTGAATCCTTTGTCCCCAGAGGCGTGACTTCCACTGAGACGTCATCGAAAAAGCCCGTTTCAAACAGGACTTTAACGTCGTCGTTCAATTTTTTCTGGTCGAGAGGCTGACGCCGCCGGGATTTGATTTTCCGCTCGAGGGCTTTCGACTTGTTGATCGTATTCCCAACGAACTGAATATCCCCGATGGAATCCCATAAATTAGTTTTGGAGGAAGGCGGTTCCGCCGGTTTGGGAGCTTGTCTAATGGAGCCCGAAGATGTGGCCACGCTGGGAGCGCTCGTCGACGTTTCCACAACCGGCGCCGTTTCAGAAGAGGCAACGACTCCTTTATCCTCAGCGAATGAGGAGGCGCGGCTGGCGAGAACGCAGAAAACCGTCAGCGCGAATAGCCAAGGCCATCGGGAAACGGTTCTATGGTGATCACTGTTTCGTTTAATGTCTCTGTCCTCGCATTGTTTTGATTGAGTGGCGGAGCCGGCACATGGTGAAGATTTGTTCCTTGGCGGGAGCGAATCCGGCAACGACCGCTGAATTATAACACATTAACTGAAAAGTTCAGGATCTTTGTCTGAACGAAATTGATTGATAATCAATGCGATTGAGTTGGGCTGGATGAGTTAAGGCGGGGGTGCTCCAATTCCTTTGTTTGTTGTTTTTTGTTTGTTTCCTTTTGGTAAACCAAATCGCCATCGATTTTCAAGAATGGCTCGCCGTTCGGGCGGACGACCCAAGGAGGAGGTCGTGTCCAACTCCGTCGTGGCGCGCAGAAAGAGATTGCTGTGGACGCGGTATGCCAATTCAACTTCGTGCCGCAAATCCAATTTGTTCTCGAATTCGTCGACGCGGAAACTGTAATCGGCAAAAAGACGGCTGGTGAGTTCCCGCCCCATCTGAACTTTTGTTCCTTTCATGTATTTCACCCACGGATTCTGAGTGATGTTGTTCGTGGCGGCCGTGGGGTCAAGGGGAGCGGCCGCGGCGGATGAATTGGCATACTTATCGTTTTCTTCGTATGAGACGCGGATGAAATCGACAAGCCCTGTGTTTCGAGCGATGGCGCGGGCGAGCGGGGAGGCGAAGGTGGAGTCCAAAAGTTGGATGAGTCCCGCCCGCAACATCCGGTCTGTCTCGGCCGCTTTCGCCGCCGTGGGGGTTTGGTCTACCCGGAGCGGGTTGTCTTCAATGGCCTCCGTCACCGGAATTCCAAGCGCCAGCTGCAGGGCTTTTTTATCGGAAATATTGGAATTGTTTTTTGAGGCGAATCGCGGCCGGATTTCTCCTAGCAGGGCGCGATCCACCGTCATTGTGATCACGTCGCTGTTGTTGTTTCCGGTCGCATCCGTGTAATACACCTCTCTCTCGGCATTGGCTTTGAGATAAACGAACGTCTGGCTTTTTTCATTCACCTCCAACGGACTTTGTTCCGTGACAATTTCCAGCAGGGCTTCTTTGATTGTAAATTCACTTCCCGAATAGATGATGGACCCTTGTTCCGTCAAAATGCGGCCGTTCACGATAAGATCATGCGTGGGGCCGGTCAAATGGAGATCGCCGGAAATGCGGGCGTTCACGAGATCGTTTTCATACCAGGTTCGGTTTCCCGCCGACATAACGAGGTCCCATCGCATGTTTCTATACAGTTCTCGAAGCCACGTGGTTATAAGATCAACGGAAGGTTCGCCCGGCTGGCTTTTTTGAGGCGGGTACGTAAAAATCGTGTTTTCAAGATTAATGTGCCCGGCCAAAAGCGGGCTGGACACCGGACCCGACAATGTGAGATCCAGTTTTGGTTCCCCTGCTGAAATGCTGGCCAACTTTCTTTTTAAAATACTGAAATGGCCCAAAACCGGGCCCGGCGGTATTGTCAATTCCGGGACGGTGATGGAGGCTCCGTCGTCCGTCGGCGTGATGAGGGCCAGATCGAATTCGCTTGGCACCAAGTCTTTAAAATCGATATATCCTTTGAGGAGTGTGAGGCCGCTCCCCAAGACGGCTTGAGCCCGGTCGATCATGAGGCGGTTGTTTTCAAACCGCAGTTTGAGTTCCCCTTTGGAGAGATCCGGCACATACGTGTTGGACTGAAGGCGAATATCGTCGGCTGAGAAGTAGCCGGAGATCGATGGCGTTGCCTGTTTCTCTCCCACGTGCAATTCCGCTTCAAACGATCCTTTGGCTTTTCTGCACTCAGGCCAGAGGTCACGCAGGATGGCGGCGTTCCCTTTCGTTAATTTTAGATTGATTTGCGGCGGGATGGCCTTCTCCCCTTCAACGAGCGGCGTGGACATCTTCATATCTCCATAAAGTTGGTACCCGCGTTTTCTCTGGGCCACAATATGATTGATGGACACGATCCCGTTTTCTAAAAGAACGTTCCCCGTGGCTAAATCAAGCGGGATCTGACCGACGGACCCGTTCCGCCAGGTGACGTCCGCTTGAATCACGGGTTGGGCCAGCGATCCTTTGCCTTCCGCCCGAATATCCATGGTGCCTAAGATCGGAAGCGTCGTGTCAAACAGGCCGCGGATGAGCCCCGCGTCGATGTCCTTTGCTCGCACGAGATAATCCCAGTGGTGTTTCCCCACCCATCCATCCAAGAAGAATTTTTCTTGATTTTTTTCCATGAGCGTTAAGCGATCCACTTTCATCTCCGGATAGTTTTCGTAATGCAACGCCCCCGATAACTGTTGCCCGGAGCCGATGATCGGTGAAAACGTGAGTCGTCTTTTCTCAAAGGTCAAATGAGTGATGTTCCCATCCAAAACAAATTGGTTGATATAAAGGGAGCGGGCAAAGACATCGAGTTCGACGTCTGTGTGGTCGTCTGGCACCGGTGTTGGCGAGGATTTCCACGATCCGGCCGCTTCCATCCGTCCAAAAAAAGTCAAAACGCCCATCTGAAGGTTGCGCGTATCGATGGACAGTCGTATTTTCCCGGACGAATCGCGGTTTAAGAAAAGACGGCTCCCGTCCAGGAGTCGGGCGAAGCCGTTCCCCGATTGAACCCGAATACCGGAGAGATCCATTTCTCCATTGTCAAGATGGAGCGTTCCGGCCATCGTTCCGCCGTTATCGAAGGGGCCAAAACCGTTGTGTTGGCCTTGAAAGGTCAACTGCATTTTCCGTTTGTTCTGAACGCCTTGGATGGAGAAGGTGGCGTCGGTTTTCCCCTCCCAGGTGAGAGGCCAGTTGAGCAGGTTGAGGACGCTCTGGAGGTTCAGTGACGTCCCGGCTCCCTGCAGATCGAAATGAGGCTCTTTGCCGGTTGTGATCGTTCCGCTGGATAACACCGTGCCGCCTTTTTGAAGTTCCACTTTACCGGAGACCAACGTGATGGTTGTGGGGTTTATCTCAAAGATAAAATAAGGGGAGATATGTTCGTTCCTCCAGAAAACAGTCGGGCTGGTGACGGCCAGCCGGACTTGGGGCGCGATGAGGGATCCCGTGAGACGCGCTTTGGCTTCGCATCGTCCTTGCGGGATTTCTTTGATTCCCACGTCGGCCAAAAAGGGACCGACGATTTTTCCCAGATCCAGTTTAGAGGCATTTAAATTTCCGGTGGTGGTGTGTTGTCCGATATCATATCGGATATCAAAGGCCACTCCGGGCGAGGCTTTGCCGCGGGCCCAAACGGTGTTTCCTTCTTTTTGGATGGACGCTTCGAATCGATCAAGAGGATAGTCGTTGATCCAGAACGCCTGGGCTTCCACTGTGCCTGAGGCGGAGTGGTCGGCCATGTTGACGCGGCCTTTGAGTGAAAATTCCCCATCAACCGCCAGCGGACTGATCCCGAACCGCTGAAGTTGGATTTGGAGTTGGGCGATCCAACTGGATCCATTTTTTTCCAGGACGCCCGTTCCTTTGCCTACTTTCTCGTCTTTGAGCAGGGTGAAGTGATCCAGGACGATTTTGTTTTTATCCATCGTGGCCCCAAGGGAACATTCGTCGAACAGAAACGGTCCCGCTTGGCCGTTGGACCATGTGACAGATGACATCCCAACAAGGGACTGCGTATTTCCGTGAAAGGCGAGAGAGCCGCTCAACGTCCCTTTGGTTTGAAGGGTTGATTGGGCTAATTCGAAAAACAGCTGCGGGTTGGCTTTGTGGAATTGGAACGCGCCGTCAAAAAAATCCTGTCCGTTTGTTTTGTTCCAAGAAAAAAATCCCGTCGTCGCTTCGGTCAATTGAATGTCACTTAAACGAACGAAGTTCGAACGCGCCGAGAGAGAGGTGGATCCGGACCACAAAGTCCCGTTTTGCACGAATTGAACATGACTCGCGTCCAACTCAATTTTCAAGTCCGGTTCTTTGATCAGCCCTGTCAATTGTCCGGAAAAATTAAGAGAGCCCTGAATCGCCGGATAGGCGCGCGCCAGGGGCGGCCAGAGGGCGGGCGGGACGTCCCGTCCTTCAATTGAGATGGAAAGAGATTTATTCGCGTTGTCGATGAGTCCCGACCCGGAGATCAGCGCGTTGCCCTTGAGTTTTAAATGAAGCGTTTCGAGCCGTGTTTGGTCGGCTTCAAAGGAGGCTCGAATCAGGAGCGTTTTGGCGTCTGTCTCAACGGACAGGCGGTTGTCATCCAAGTGGAAGGAGCCCGTCACCGTTTCGGTTGAGGTATCCCGTCCCCATTTAAATTCTCGAAGTGAAAAATTTCCAGCCAGGAGAGTTTTTTTAGAGGGGTCTCTCTGAACGGTGGAGGTGAGGCTGCCGCGGATGTGAGCCCATTGGTTGGCTTGCGCGATCGATTCAAGTGAAACATGATCCAATTCAAGGCGTTGAATGATTCCCTCTTGATCAAGAGATCCGACCACCTCGATCGTTCCCTCCGCCGTTGCGGCGTGAACCAGGAGCCGCCGATCCGACAGTTGAACGGTTCCATTCACCGGCGGAATTTTCACGGACGCAACCTCAGGGAGTAACGCGAAGGACCCTTCGCAGGAGGGGTTCGACAAGAGGCCGCTCACGCGCAGTTCCGCGGAGGCGTGCCCGTCCAGGTGTCGCGCCAAAGGGGCATTTTCAAACAGAGAACTGATGCGCGCCAAGGGCCAATGGTCCGCTTTAAGGGAGAGGTCCGCTTTTCGATTCGTCGTCAGCGGATCGGAAATGGTTCCGTCTATTGACACCGCGTTGTCGATGACGGCTTTATGCACCACGAGCGTCGATGAGGATAAATCAAGATCTCCGGAGATGTCGATCCCCGGTTGGCTTGGGTCCCTCCGCCATTTTAGGTGAGAGCCGGAAAGGCCGGCTTTCCAGCCGATGGCTTTCCAGCCGGTGGTGTTCAGAGCGGGAGGCGGCCACGGCCCCTCAGCCGAAGCGATGACTTTGATTTTCCCCTCCAACTGTTTCCCCTCGATGGCGGGTGAATCCAGGAACGACAGGAGAGAGCCGATATCGGCGTTGCCCAGATGAAGGGAACACGTCCAACGATGTTTTTTCTTGGTTGTGTACGCGAATTGAGAAAAGACCGAGCCCCATTTTTCTTCAGATCCCTGGATGGACACTTTCAGATTCTTGGACGTGACGGAGATCAGTGATGATACGTGAGAGAGATGACAGGGTTCTTTGAGCCCCTCCACTCGAATATCGCCATCGATCCATTGCGTTTTGATGGGGATCGGAGGCAACGGGATCGCCTCAAGAGATGGAGCGGTCGATTGAAGATTCATTTGAACGCGGACGCGCGGACGAAGGAGTTTGACGGAAATCGGCCGGCGGACCGCTTCCCGCGGCAACAGATACGCCCAGGGGGTGAGAGAGATAGTGACTTGATCGATGTGGGCGGCAACCCCGGCGACGGCGCCGTCAAAGGACCCCCTGATGGCGACGTCTTTAATCGAAATGGAATTGAAGAAATTCGTCTTGACCTGGCCCGTCGTGAAATCGACGGGCACGCGCGCTCTCGCCTGACTCAGCATCCACGCAGGAGCAACAAAATTCAAAACGATTCCCCAGAGTAGGAACGCGCCCCCCACAACGGAGGCCAGGAAATACGAGGAGACTTTAATTTTTTTTCTGAATCGAGCCATAAAAAAAATGAGGGTTTTGGCCAACCGTCGCGTATTCGGCCAAAACCCTCATGAACCTGTTAAATCAAGACGGCGGAATTTTTAACTTCGAACCGGCTTTTTATGGGGTGTAGGGCTGAAGACCAATTTTTTGGCCACCGGGTCATAGTCCGCAAACACCTTTCCTCCTGTCGTGAGTCTCTTCGCCAGGATTTCTTCAGCCATCGGATCTTCCAGTTCCCGCTGGATGGTTCGCACAAGCGGCCTGGCTCCGAAATTGGGATCAAAGCCTTTGTCGACAAGATAATCCTTCGCTTCGTCGGTCAGTTCCGGAATGATGTCTTGATTTTTGAGCTTCTTGCTCACGCGGTCCAAGATGAGTTCCAGAATTTTTCGAGCTTCCACGCGCGTGAGCGGATGGAAGACGACCAGGTTGTCGATCCGGTTCAAAAATTCCGGATTGAAATGCCGCTTCACTTCATCCATCACGGTGTCTTTCATCGTATTGTAATCCCGTTCGGTGTCATTCTGAGAGGCGAACCCCAACGCTTTCCCTTTGGAAATAAGGCGAGCGCCGACGTTCGAGGTCATGATGATGACCGTGTTTTTAAAGTTCACTTTGTGGCCCAGGTTGTCCGTCAGCTGGCCGTCGTCCATGATTTGAAGAAGGATGTTGAAGGTGTCCGGATGGGCTTTTTCAATTTCATCCAGGAGGACGACCGAATACGGTTTCCGCCTGACGGCTTCCGTTAATTGTCCCCCTTCTTCATAACCGACGTAGCCCGGAGGCGCCCCGATGAGACGAGACACGGCGAATTTTTCCATGTACTCCGACATGTCGATACGAACAAGAGCTTCTTCGTTACCGAACAAAAATTCCGCCAGCGCGCGCGCCAGCTCCGTTTTCCCCACCCCGGTGGGTCCAAGGAAAATAAAACTTCCGACCGGTTTTTGAGGATCTTTAAGGCCCGTTCGCGACCGGCGGATGGCGAGTGAAATATTCCGGATGGCTTCTTCCTGGCCGATCACGCGTTGATGGAGGCCTTCTTCCATATGAATAAGTTTCTCGGATTCTTTTTCCGTCAGTTTGGTGACGGGAATTCCCGTCCACATGGAAACAACCGTGGCGATGTCTTCATCGGAAATGGAGGGAATGGTTTCTTCCCGGCTGGTTCGCCATTTTTTCTTGGCTTCTTCCAGATTTTTTCGAAGTTCTTTTTCGTGATCGCGCAGGCGCGCCGCTTTTTCATATTCCTGGGCGGCGATGGCGGCGTCCTTGTCCTTGGCCACTGTTTCAATTTCAGCTTCTTTGTCCTTCAGGCTTTTCGGCATGGAGGATGTTTGAAGACGCGCGCGGCTTCCGGACTCATCGATCAAATCGATGGCTTTGTCCGGCAAAAACCGGTCGGCGATATAGCGCTCGGCCAACTCCGCGGCGGCTTTGAGAGACTCGTCGGTGTATTTCACCTTGTGATGCGCCTCGTATTTTTCGCGAAGACCGAACAGGATTTTAACGGTGTCATCGACGGACGGCGGCTCAACGTGAATGGGTTGGAAACGGCGCTCCAGAGCGGCGTCGTGTTCGATGTGGCGGCGATATTCATCCAACGTGGTGGCGCCGATGCATTGGAGTTCCCCTCGAGAAAGAGCGGGTTTGAGCATGTTCGATGCGTCAATCGCGCCTTCGGCTGCGCCGGCCCCGATCACGGTATGCAGTTCATCGATGAAAAGAATGATTTGGTTTTTGGCGCGGCGGATTTCCTCCATGATGTTTTTAAGCCGTTGCTCAAATTCACCGCGGTATTTCGTTCCGGCGACAACCGCCGCCAGGTCCAGCGTCATCACGCGCCGGCCTTGCAAAATTTCAGGGATGTCTCCGCAGGCGATTTTCTGCGCCAACCCTTCAACAATGGCCGTTTTTCCAACGCCGGGATCTCCAATGAGCACGGGGTTGTTTTTGGTCCGGCGGGCCAAAATTTGGATCAGGCGTTCAATCTCATCGTGCCGTCCAATGACCGGATCCAATTTTTTCTCGCGCGCCAACACCGTGAGGTCGCGTCCAAACTCGTCCAACGTCGGCGTTTTTGATTTTTGTTTCGCGCCGGACTGTTGCTGTTGGGCCGTTTGAGGCTGGCCTTCTCCCAAAAGGGATATCACTTCTTCGCGGACGACGTCCAGCCGAACGCCCAGATTTTCCAGGACGCGGGCGGCCACGCCTTCTTCTTCTCGAATAAGACCCAAGAGGAGATGTTCCGTTCCGACGTAGTTGTGGCCCATGTTTTGGGCTTCTTCCACGGCCAGTTCCAAGACTTTTTTGGCGCGCGGAGTAAAAGGGATTTCGCCGAGCAGCATGACGTTGTCGCCGGTTCCGACGATTTTTTCGATTTCAGCGCGAACTTTTCGTAAATCAACGCCCAGGTTGGCCANNCCTGTTCCCACGTAATCATGATTCAGGCGCTTCGCTTCTTCTTGAGCGATGAGGATGACGCGCTGAGCTCTCTCGGTAAATCTATTCGACATCAACCAGTCCTCCTATTTTAAATTTGAGGCGCTTCCCTTTTTCGTCTAACAACGCCCTCAGTAGCGAGAATAATAACTTTTTCTAATGGAGCGGTCATCAACAATTAGTTGAGCTTCTGACGCAAGAAATCAGCTCGAAGCCGTTCGTCCGACGCGCTCTCCCCCAGCCCCGTTTTTCGTAAGGACAAATGAGCCGGTTGGGCCAGAAAAAACAAATTGGTCAGTTCACTTAAGTCATGCGGAATCTTCAGCGTGAGCTGGGATCCCAATCGAACCAACGAAAGCAGGTGCATGGCCTCTTGAAAGGGTAACATTCGCGCCGATCGTAATGTTCCCAGCGCCCGGTAGATCACGTCTTCAATCGGGGCCCGGTTTTCTCTTTCGAGCAAGGTTTCCTGCTCGTCTTTCTCAAGAGAGCTAAGAGTTTTGACCGTTTTTTCGACGTGATTCAAAATCGCGGATTCCGGCCGGCCGAGCGTGAGGGCGTTGGATATTTGGAACAGATCTCCGAACGCGCTGGTTCCTTCGCCGTAAAATCCGCGCGCGACAAGCCCCACCCGTTCCAGGCCCTGCATGACTTGGGACACGCGGCCGGTGAGCGTCAGCGCCGGCAAATGCATGAGACACGAGGCCCGCAACCCCGTTCCCACATTCGTGGGCCAGGCCGTCAGAAATCCAAAGTCTTCATCGTAGGAGATGGGGAGCTTCCTAATGAGATCATCATCCAAATCGTTCAAGGTGGCCCAGCCGTCTTGCAAGGCCAGCCCCGGCTCGAAGCAGGCCGCGCGAATATGATCTTCTTCGTTGATCATGATGGAGAGCTGTTCCCCCGATGAAACCACCAACCCTTTTTCCCCTTTTTGCGTGGCGTGTTGGTGGGAGATGAGCTGTCGTTCCATGAGGAAGTTCCGTTGGATTTGAGTGAGGTCGTTCAAACGAAAACTGTGGCTGGATTTGAGCTTTGGCGACCTGGATAAAGCGTCGGAAATCATCTCCAGCGTTTGCCGTTGCGTGTTGGGCGTGGCGTTGTGTGGGAACGGAGCGGTGGAGAGATTGCGCGCGATGCGAACGCGTGAGGCGATCACGCATCCATCCAGGTCATTCCCTCGCGCTGTGATCCAGCTGGAGGGGGCGCTGGCCCAGATCAGGAATTCCATGGTCGTTTTTCCGCGTCTTTGATCCGGTCCCTGAGCCCGGCCGCGTCTTCGTACCGTTCTTCCCGGACGGCTTTTTCAAGTTTGGATTTGAGGTCCGGCAGGGAATCGGCGGCCGGTTCCCTGGGTTTTGTCTTAATGGAATGAATTTTGAGGACTTTTTTCCCTTTGTGCAGGGTGTTTCCGTTGATTTTTTTGAGGATCTCTCTCGCTTCGGTTTCGAACGTGGTGTAACAGGCGGGGCAGCCCATTTTCCCTGTTTTTTGAAACTGGCGCAGATTCCACCGGCAACGCGGACAGGCCCGCGCTGTTTGAGTCGACAAGCGTTTGCCCGGCCATTGCGACAGGATCTCCATGAATTCGGTGAGGATCGGAGAGAGGGATGGAAAACTGACCGGAGCGCCGGCCAACCCGGAAAGACCCATCCCGAAAAAAGGAATTTTCGGCCCAGCGGTTTGGGAGCACGCCTCACACAGATCTAGTTTAACGGCCTTCCCATTGATGATTCCGCTGAAGTGGACATTCGCCTCATTCTTTTTACAGTTGGAACATATCATCTTTTACGGACGTGAGTTCCCGATTTTGTCAGTTCTCGGAAATAGCCGATGAGGTCAAGCGTGACCGGCCCCGGGGTTCCTTTTCCGATGGGGCGGCTGTCGATTCTCGTCACCGGAATCACTTCCGCCGCGGTCCCCGTAAAAAACACTTCGTCCGCCTCGAATATCTCGTTGGGCGTGAACAAAATTTCTTTGATGCGGTATTTTGTCTTCGTTCGGATGATGTCCATGACGGCGGCGCGGGTGATGCCTTCCAGAACGCCGGCCACAACCGGCGGCGTCACGACGGTATCGCCTTTCACGAAGAAAACGTTGTCGCCGGTGCATTCGGCCACGTAGCCGTCGGTGTTGAGCATGATCCCTTCCGGGACGCCTTTTTCATTGGCTTCGATTTTGGCGAGAATATTATTGAGATAGTTCAGCGATTTGATGGTCGGATCCAGCGCCGAGGCCACGTTCCGGCGGGTGTTCACGAACACGGCTTCCAGGCCTTCTTTGTAGCATCTCTCCGGGAAGAGAGCGACTTGATCGGCGATCACGACAATGGACGGAGTTCCGCAGACGCGCGGGTCGAGCCCCAAATCTCCGATGCCTCGCGTCACGATGAGGCGAATATAGGCGTTTTCCAAATTGTTGATTTTGATGGCTTCGTTCACGATAGCGGCCATATCGTCCTTCGATTTGGGGATCGTGAGGCTGATGAGACGAGCGGACCGGTACAGGCGTTCCATGTGCTCATCCAGTTTGAAAACGACTCCGTCATACGCGCGGATGCCTTCAAACACGCCGTCGCCGTAGAGCACGCCGTGGTCGAACACGGAAATCTTGGCTTCTTCCTTCGCCACCCATTTTCCATCCAGATAGATTTTCGATTTTGACATTACAGCCGCGCCTCCATTTCAACGAAGTTGCCGTCGGAAAGATGATAGGACATGCTCGCCCGTTTGGCCAGAGCCTCATTGTGCGTGACCAGGATGGCGGCGAGACCAAAGCGCTCCATTTCCGTCCAGAGAAGATTCATCATGTCGTCGGCGTTGTGCTTGTCTAAGTTCCCGGTCGGTTCATCGCACAAGAGAAGGCGCGGCCGCCGGATTATCGAGCGCGCCAGCGCCACGCGCTGCTGTTCTCCGCCGGAGAGCTGGTTCGGCAGGTGCGTGAGGCGAGCGCTTAAGCCCAGCCGATCTAAAAGGTGTTTAGCGTCGGCTGTGGCGTTGGCCAGAGAGTCCCCCGCCAACCGGGCCGGCATCACGACATTTTCCAAGACGTCGAAATCGGGGAGCAGATAATGGAATTGGAAGAGGAACCCAATGGTATGGAGCCGCTCATGGGCCAATTCGCGCTCCGACATGCCGCTCCGGAGGCGCCCTTCTATCAGAACGTTTCCGGACGTCGGTTGTTCCATGAGCCCCGCGATATGGAGAAGCGTCGATTTTCCGGCGCCCGAGGGGCCCAGGATCGCCAATGAGTCTCCTTTGCCCAGCGTCAGATTCACATGGCGCAGGATTTCCAGGGGTCCAAAGTTTTTTGAGATATCTTGAAGTTCGAGAACCGGAGTCATGTTAACCGTACCGGATGGCGTCCACGGGGTCGAGTTGGGTGGCCTTGTGAGAGGGATAGAGAGTGGCGGCGAAGACGATCAGGAGCGCCGCGCAGATCACGGTGATAATGTCCAACGGATCCAGCCGGATCGGAAGGTGATCGATGTAGTAAACGTCGGCCGGAAGGCGAATGATGTTGGTTTTGGCGAGGATAAGCGAAATCACAACGCCCAGGACGGTTCCAATGCTGGTTCCAACGAATCCCATCAACATGCCTTGATAAAGAAAAATTTTCCGAATGAGCGCGCTGGTTCCCCCCATGGCCCGAAGGATGCCGATCTCTTTCACTTTTTGAGCGATGATGAGCAGCAAGTTGCTCACAATCATAAAGGAGGAGACGAGCGTGATGAGGGTCAAAATGGTGAACATGACCGCCTTCTCTAGTTTCAGGGCGGAGAAGAGATTCCGGTTGAGCGAAAGCCAGGACCTGACCCAATACGCGCCGCTAAATTTGTCTTGGAGCTCTTTCGCGATGCGGTCCGCTTGGTCGGGGTCTTCCAGTCGGGCCCCCACGCCCGAGACGGAGGTCGGCATTCCAAAGAGTTTCTGCGCGGCGGCGAGATTCACATAAGCGAGGCTGGAGTCGTAATCAAAAAGTCCCGTTTGAACGATGCCGGAAACGATGAACAGGTTCGCTCGCGGCATGGATAGGGGTGTGAGCCCCACGGCGCTCGGCGTGATGGCCCAGACGGTGTCGCCCACGCGGGCCCCCATCTGGCGGGCCAGTTCCAACCCTAGAATGATCCGGGGTTTTCCCCCCGCCGCGGCTTTTTCTTCCAAGTCGTCCCACGATCCCGAAACCAATTTTCCCTTGAGCTGGGCCACCTCCACCTCTTTGGCGGGAATAATTCCTTTCACCACGCATCCGGAAGATTGCGCGCTTCGGCCGATCAGGACTTGTCCGGTGATGTACGGGGACCAGGCTTTGATGAGGGATTCTTTCCCGAGAATGGCGGCGAGGGTTGCGCTCGTGTGATCCAGGCCGCCGATGGGAGAGGTGATAATAATGTGGGGTTGAACGCCGAGGATTTTCTTTTGGATGTCTTGGCGGAAGCCGGTCATGACGGCCAGGGTCACGATCAAGGAGGCCACGCCCAGCGCCACGCTGCCGGTTGAAATCCAACTGATCATCCAGCCCCAGCTTCCGTGCCCCCGGTTGAGAATGTAACGGCGGGCAATGTAGAACTCGGCCGGCATCGGGTTATCCTTGAGGTTTGAGGAGCGGAAACAAAATGACTTCGCGGATGGAGTCCGTGCCGGTCAAAATCATCGTCAACCGGTCGATGCCGATGCCAAGCCCTCCGGCGGGCGGCATGCCGTATTCAAGAGCCTGGATGAAGTCTTGGTCGACGGGCATGGCTTCTTCGTCGCCGGATTGCCGCCGGGCCAGCTCTTCGGAAAATTTCCGGCTCTGTTCGTCCGGATCGTTTTGTTCCGTGTAGGCGTTGGCCACTTCTTCTTTGGCGAGGAAGAGTTCAAACCGGTCGGTGAGCAGCGGTTCGTCGGGTTTTGTTTTGGCCAGGGGAGAGAAGGCCGACGGATAGTCGAGGACGAACGTCGGTTCATTCAAATGCGGCAATATCCGTTCGTCAAACAAGAGGTCGAAACATTTGCGGTCTGTCGCGTCGCCCGGCACCCGGAGCCCTTTGTCCTGAGCGGCTTTTTTCCACCCCCCGTCCCGGCACAAGGCCAAAATATCGAGATCAAGGTATTGCTTAAAAAGCTGGATGAGGGAGGCGCGGGCAAAGGGTTTCTGAAGGTTGCATTTTTCTCCGCGATAGGTCGTTTCCACGATGCCCAGTTCCTTGGCGGTTCCCTGTATTAAGGTCTCGGCCAAAATCATCATGTCATCCACATTCCCATAGGCTTGATAGGCTTCCAAAATCGTGAATTCCGGATTGTGGCGGGTGTCGATGCCCTCATTCCGAAACGCGCGCCCGAGTTCATAGACCTTCTCGAACCCGCCCACCAAGAGGCGTTTCAAATAAAGTTCCGGCGCGATTCGCAGGTAGAGATCCACATCCAACGCTTCGTGATGCGTGATGAAGGGTTTGGCGGCGGCGCCGCCGGGAACCGGTTGCATGAGCGGCGTTTCCACTTCCATGAAACCCAGTTGATCCAACGATTTCCGGAGAGATCGGATGACGGTGGAACGCGCCATGAGGCGGGCCCGGCTGTCGGCGTTGGTCGAAAGATCCAATTCCCGCTGGCGGATCCGCGTTTCCACATCCGTCACACCGTGATATTTTTCCGGCCAGGGCCGCAAAGATTTGGACAGGATTTCAAAATTCTTTAGCTGCAGTGACAATTCTCCGGTCTGGGTGCGGCACATCGTTCCGGAGACGCCGATGATATCCCCCAGATCCACTTCCTTCTGAAATTCTTTGTACGTCGCATCGCCCAACTCTTGCTTCGTGATTTTGAGTTGGAGTTTTCCGGATTGATCCTGGATGTGGGCGAAACAAATTTTTCCCATGTCGCGCCGGGTCATGAGACGGCCAGCCAAGTGAACTTGGGTCAACTGGACTTGGGTCGTGTCTGGCGAAGCCAGTTTCGCCTCTTCTCCCTGCGGGATTTTGGGGCCGAATTCGGTGTGGATCTCAGCGAGGGAATGGGACCGCTCGTAGCGGCGCCCATACACTTTTTTCCCCTGTTGGATGAGTTGATTTTTCTTCTCGCGCCGTTGTTGAATGATTTCGTCAACGCCGGTCAGTTTGTCGGAAGAAGACGGTCCGGATGGTTTGTTCATAACGAAGGGCTCTTAGGATTTTTTGGCAAGAGATTCTTGGATTTTGCCTCTCAGCGTTTTGGGGTCGAAGGGCTTTTCAATATACGCGGCCACGTTGGCCGACATGGCGAACACATCCCGGAGCTGGCCTTTGGCGGTCAGAATGATAATCGGAATGTTTTTGGTTTGAGGGTTTTCAAGAAGTTGGGTTTGAACGGTGTAGCCGTCCATCTCCGGCATCATGACGTCCAGAAGAATCAAGTCGGGCATTTCTTTGGGAACCATCTCCAGCGCGACGCGGCCGTTGTTGGCCGTGATCACGGTGTAACCGTCTTTTTTCAAAAGAAACGACAACAACTCCACGACGTCTTTTTCATCATCAACAACAAGGATTTTTGCCACAAGCCCCCCTGGAGAATTTAATTGCGAATACTAGCATCTTTTCTCGTCGCCTTCCAATCGAGGAACGCTTTTATATAACCGTCCAAATCGCCGTCCATGACGGCCTGAACGTTTCCTGTTTCATAGTCGGTTCGTAAATCTTTGACAAGCTGATACGGCATAAAGACGTAGGAGCGGATTTGGTTCCCCCAGGCGATCTGGCCGCGCTCGTCAAAATGTTTTTCTATGGCGGCGCGCGCCTTCTCCTGCTCAAAGTCATACAGTTTCGCTTTCAAAATTTTAAAGGCCAGCGCCCGGTTTTTGATTTGAGACCGTTCTTTCTGACAGGCGACGACGATGCCGCTGGGGGTGTGCGTGAGGCGGACCGCGGAATCTGTTTTGTTCACGTGTTGCCCTCCGGCTCCGGAAGAACGGTACGTGTCGATACGAACATCCGCTTCTTTGATTTCGATGTTGATGTCTTCTTCGATTTCCGGGATGACATCGCACGAAGCGAAGGAGGTGTGCCGCCGCGCGTTGGCATCAAAAGGAGAGATTCGAACCAAACGGTGAACGCCGCCTTCCGCTTGAAGAAGCCCGTAGGAGTAGGGCCCTCGAACGATGGCGGTCACACTTCGAATGCCGGCCCCTTCGCCCGGAAGAAGATCCGTTATTTCCATCTCAAACCCTTTTCGCTCACACCAACGGGTGTACATGCGAAGGAGCATCTCGGTCCAATCCGCGGCTTCAGTTCCCCCCGCGCCGGCGTGGATCGTCATGATGGCGTTGGATTTGTCGTGCGGGCCGGACAAAAGCGCCCGCATTTCGAGATCTCGGATTTTTTGAGTGAGCGTGTCCACGCCTTTCGTCACTTCTTTTTCTTCTTCGACGTCGCCGACTTCTTCAGCCAGGTCGAGATGGGCTTTTAAATCCTGATGGGTTATTTGAAGGGTGGTCCAGGTTTGAATGGCTTCTTTGGCGCCGTCCAGTTGCTGCATGATTTTTCGAGCGGCGGGGGCGTCTTGCCAGAAGCCGTCTTGAGCGGATTTTTCTTCTAATTCTTTGACGATCTCCCGCTGTTTGGGGATGTCAAAGAAACCTCCCGATGTCATCGATTTTCTTGAACAACACGTTCAGTTGATCTTTCAATTCATTGGACATGACGGGAGTATATCAAATCGGTTTTTTTATTTTGGCTTCTATACTGAATGTCTGCCGGCAAATCTATTAATGTGTAGGCGCTAAGCTGCGGCGATTGGTTAGAGCCCCACTTTAAATACATGTCCAGCCTCAAGTTTTTGTAGCAACTGCCGGACTTTCGGGAAAAGAGGCCTTAGAGTTTCGATTTCGTTATCTTTTGCAGTGAGCAGGATGACGGCAATTTTGACATTGCTGATGTTTTGCTGGTAACTCAGGTTTTGGTCGATGGTAATAAAAACGTCGAACTGCTTTTCAGCCAACCTCAACAATTCACCGTTTTTCTTGCCGGACCAACCGGATTGAGTAACCGTTGAGACGTAATGATCTTTTAATTCGTTTTTGAGTTTTCGAGGGAGGCACTCGTCAAGCAGCACGTTCATATTTTTGAATAAGGAATGGTTTTTTAGCAATCTCCAGAACGCCCACAGCTTGAGTTTTAGTCACGGAAGGAAAGTCATCCAGGAATTCGCTAAGAGATTTTCCGGCTTCTAGATAGTCGATCAAAGCCCTGACAGGCACTCTCGTTCCAGCAAATACTGGCGTCCCGCCTAAAATATCTTTCGACGATGAAATAAATTTCTTCTTCATAATTGTGTCCTCCAGGCGACATGTTACCAGAATACTCAAAAGAATGGGGGGTGGGATTCAGTACCGATTTAGTATCGGTTCTTAAAAGGACACCTTTCAATGTTGTCATCAAACCCTGGCACTTAAAGAACCGGTACCAGCACCTTATTTAATCGTGCCTGGAAAACATAGCCACCGTTTGGCCTTCTCGAAATCTTTGAAAACCTGTGTGCGCTCGCTGTCACCCGACAAGGCTTGAAACATACGCGCCATTCCAAAGGAAGCCATTTCGCTGACGACGACGGCCGTGCGACATTTTCCAAGCTCATTCGGGCGGGCTTTGGTAAAGGCGGCGATTTTCTCGATGTAATCCGTCGTGGGAGAGGTTGTCACAAGGCGGCGGTCCATAAGCAAGGAAAATCCTGGTTCAAAGTTTGGATCACGGAACACCGCAATCATCATATTCGACCATTCATCGAAGTTCGGGTTGCCGCTGTAGCTTAAAGTAACGATGCGTAAGGCTTTGTCGATCGAGTAAGCTATGTTCACGCGTTTATTACCTCTTTAAATTTTCTCGCCATCAGTTACGCTGGTCCCATCCTACTCAAATATCATCTTGACTGAATGTGGTTTGTAGCGCCTTGATCCCTTTTTCCTTGGTTCTTTAACTCTCAGATTCTGCGTAGGCGTCAGAAATAACCCGCTCTAGTACATCACGATGCCGTTTAAGATCCTCTGATGTGAGCCTAATCCTATATCGTCCCCAGCGATCATCGTAATCCATTACGTCTAATCCCGCTTTTTCAAGTTGTTCTTGTGTTTTTTCCGAATGTTTAAGCCTTGGTTCAAACCTAAGAAAACTTTTCTTTGGACGAAAGATCACGAAATTTCGAGGACTCCCGTCTTTGGCAAGACCGATATAAAATTTGTTGTATTTTAATTCCAGATTGGAGTCCAATTTCTTAGTTAATTCCAAAAGCTCATCCGCCATGGAAACAGTCTTCTGAGAACCGCGTTTCTCCCAATATGAACGGTCAGTCGACTCGTGTACTTCTTCATCTTCATCAACAAATCCTAATCGTACCTGGTCAAGAACCCGAGTAAAGACCAGCCCAACTTGGTCCCCCGACTTTAATGCTCTTACTTGAATGGCAATGAGAGGAATGGATCCGTTAAAGAGTGCGATAACGTTTAAAAAACGACTTGTGATGTCTTCAGCAACAATAACGGCCGTATGGTCATATTGAGGATAGCGTTTCCTTTCAATGTCCCAATATTCAATTGTACGAATGATGTGGGATTCATCCGTGCCACCGAGTTGTAATTCGACTTCAAACCGACGGCTTTCCTCGGCGTCTTGCAGGAGTAGGTCCAGTCGGCCCGCGCTGGGCTGCAATCGTTCGATGTCTTTGACAATCACATCACCCAAACCAAGGATTGATGGATCCTCAGAAATTCGCTCCTGTACCCACTTCTCATTAAATTGAGAGTTTCCTTTTAGGGTAACTCTCTCAAACTTTGCATAGTTCATATTTAACCCCTCAGTAGTGTTGAGTGCTCAACGAATTGAATGAAATTGACTGAATGTAGTTTGTAGCGACTTGACCCCTTTTGTCCCTCACTCTGATGGTTATGCCCCTGTGATTTGT
>PLLH01000013.1 GCA_003140895.1 Elusimicrobiota bacterium | reverse complement strand
TGCTGGAACACCGAAGGCCTCTTCCGTCTCATCCAGTCCATCCCCAGCCCCAAGGCTGAGCCGTTCAAACGCTGGCTCGCGCGCGTCGGCTACGAGCGCATTCAGGAAATTGAAGACCCGGAACTCGCCACCAAACGCACCCGCGCCATCTATCAGGCCAAGGGTTACTCCGCTGATTGGATCGAGAAGCGGATGCGCTCCATAGCCATCCGGGACGAATTGACCGATGAATGGAAAAAACGCGGCGTAAAAGAGCAGATCGAGTACGCCATTCTCACCGCTGAAATCTCACAGGCCACCTTCGGGCTCACCCCCAGCCAATACGCCGAGTTCAAGCGCCTCAAACGCGAGAACCTGCGGGATCACATGAACGACCTCGAACTCATCTTCTCCATGCTGGGCGAAGCCGCCACTACGGAGATCACCCGTACCCGCGACGCCCAAGGTTTCCCGGAAAGCAAACACGCCGCCCGAGCGGGCGGCACGGTCGCAGGCAATGCCCGCCGTGAATTGGAAAAGAAGAGCGGTCGCCCCGTTGTCACCAGCGAGAATTATCTGGCGCTGACGCAGTCGGCGAAGAAAATCAAGCCGTTGGCCGCCAGCAAGAAACCACGCAAGAAAAAGGATTGAACCATGCCACGTAACGAATCAGAAAAATACGAACTCTCCGACGCGGAGAAGCGCGACATTATCAAGCTGATCAACGCAGGGAAACCACTGCCGGAGAAATACCGGTTCCTGCTCTTTGAGGACAAACGGGAGGTCGAACTTGTCTGGAATGGCAAGACCCGCGAAGTCTGCAACGTCATCCTCCCGTTCCACACGCTGGAACACATAGACGAGCCGCGCAAAGAACAGCGCGACGACGAGGAATTTTCCTTCGACACCGGCGGGCGGCAGGTCAAAGGCTGGACCAACAAGCTCATCTGGGGCGACAACAAGCTGATCCTCTCGTCGTTGAAGGCGGGCGCGCTGCGCCAGCAGATCGAGAAGAACGGCGGAATCAAGCTCATCTATATCGACCCGCCCTTCGACGTGGGCGCGGATTTCAGCATGGACATCGAGATCGGCGACGACACCTTCACCAAGAAGCCCAACATCCTCGAAGAGATCGCCTACCGCGACACTTGGGGCAAAGGTGTGGATTCTTTCATCGCCATGATTTATGAACGCTTGGTATTGATGCGTGATCTTCTATCGAACGATGGGAGCATTTATGTTCATTGTGATTGGCGCGTTCAGGGATTCATGCGTCTCATTTTAGACGAAATCTTTGGGAAGTCTTTATTTCAAAATGAGTTGATTTGGAAAAGGCAATCTCCTAGTAGTAGCAAGGCAAGAGCGCTTAAATATAGCGCTGACCATGACACAATTTATTACTACACGAAATCTTTGAAATATGTTTTTAATAAAACCTATACAGATTATCCCAAAGAGGAGATTGAGAAGCGATTTAAACAAAGGGATGACAAGGGGTATTACAAAGACGCCGAACTTGCTACGTATTCAGAGCAAACCTTGTCCAAATTAAAAGCTGAGAATAAATTGATTATTACGTCTGGTGGAAAGTATAGATATAAAATATATCTCGATGAGATAGAGGGTATTTTGGTTGATACTATTTGGGCTGATCTCCCTCCCGTGAATTCACAAGCGTTCCAGGACACTGGATATGCTACTCAAAAACCCGAAGGATTGCTTGACCGCATTATTAATGCTTCGTCTAATCAAGGAGATTTGGTTGCAGATTTTTTCTCTGGATCCGGCACAACCTGTGCAGTCGCCGAGAAATTAGGGCGCAAATGGATTGCTGCTGATCTAGGTAAGTTTGCAATCCACACCACCCGGAAGCGAATGATAGGTGCGCAACGGCAGTTAAAAGCTGAGGGAAAAGACTATCGCGCTTTTGAAGTTCTCAATCTTGGCAAGTATGAACGGCAACATTACATTGGGATCAATCCGAACCTCCGTGAAGCGGAACAACAAAAACAATTAGAACAAAAAGAAACTGCGTTCGTGGAACTGATACTTCGGGCATACCGCGCAGAGAAAACAGAGGGGTTTAAAACTTTCAATGGCAAGAAGGCGGGCCGGATGGTGTCGATTGGCCCCGTTAATCTACCAGTCACTCGCTTATTTGTCGAAGAAGTTATCCTAGAATGCCGCCAAAAGCACATCACGAAGGTGGACATCCTAGGGTTTGAATTTGAAATGGGGTTATTCCCCAATCTCCTGGATGAAGCAAAGGCTAAGGGAATTGATATATCACCTAAATATATTCCTGCGGATGTATTTGATAAACGGGCAGTAGAAAAGAACCAGGTTGTTTTTCACAATGTCTCTTACATAGAAGTCAAGCCTATATTTAAAGCGAACAGCATAGCAATCGAGCTAACTGATTTCTCGGTTTTCTATTCCCAGGATTCAATAGCTTCGGCAGAAGCGAGCCTAAAAGAAAAAGGCAGCAAGATTGTCGTTGAAGTCGGGAAGATGATCAAGGTTAGCAAAGATGCTCGGGGATTTGTTAGCCGGGAAGTATTGACGGATAAATGGACTGACTGGATTGATTATTGGTCGGTTGATTTCAATTTCGAAAATAAAAGGGAGATCATCCGTGTAAAGCGTGAACCGGGAAAACAGGTTTCAATTCCCGGCATGGAGCGGCCTGAACAAATAGGCTTATCCGAATATGAAGAGGTATGGACCGGGGACTACATCTTCGAAAACGAATGGCAAACCTTTCGCACTAAGAAAGATCGTTCATTAGAACTTACTAGCGTTTTTCATGAGTGCCCTCCTGGGCGGCGTAAACTTGCCATAAAAGTAGTAGATATTTTCGGCAATGACACATTGACAGTTATCGAAGTCAACATAGGGGGAAGAAGCTGATGGGCCTTAACCCGAATTTCCCAGAATCCCCCTATGTGATAATTGACCCTACTTTACGTTGGTTCCCAGGAGAGGAATCTTCTCTCTTCCCCAATATGGAAAAACTTCCTCCTCTTGTTACAGAACTCCGAAAGAAAGTTAAATTATGGCGCGATCAGAACTAT
>PLLH01000030.1 GCA_003140895.1 Elusimicrobiota bacterium | reverse complement strand
ATTTGTTAGTTATTTACTCAGGACTGTGAACCGGTCAAGAATGGCCTTGCCGGATACGACTTATCTTTACAAAACCTCTCTCTAATGGAGTGTTTCAGGGTCAACGTCGACCATAAAACTGAACGTGTGAACAGCCAGATAGTCCTTCAACTGCGCCAGAAAAACAGCGTGGATCTCTCGCGGCACTTTAAGCAGAATGACAAATTTTGTTTTCCCCCCGGTCCAAGTGCGCCGGGCCACTTTGGGCCCTAAAATGCCGATCGGGGTCGGGTTGGGGCGCTCTTCAATCCAGCGCGTGATTCTAGTAATTTCTTCCTCCGCTTTGCGCGGATTTTTTGAAGAACTGACGACCTCAATTAAGTGGCTGAACGGCGGGTAATTCAGGGATTCCCGCATCTTGAGTTCCTCGTCGGAAAACCCCGCGTAATCCAGGGCCGCCGCGTGCTTTAAAGCGTAGTGGTCGCTGTGGCGGGTCTGAATAATGACTTCTCCCGTCACGAGCGCCCTTCCGGCGCGTCCCGCCACCTGCGTAATCAGCTGAAACGTCTTCTCGGCGGCGCGAAAATCCGGAACGTACAAGGGGACGTCCGCGTCGATCACCCCCACCAGGGTCGCCTTCGGGAAATTGAACCCCTGCGCCACCATTTGGGTCCCGACCAGGATATCGCCTTCTCCGTCGGAGAATTGCTTGTAAATCCGTTCGTGCGCTCCCTGTTTCGACACGCTGTCCCGATCCCAGCGGAGAACACGCGCCCACGGATATTTCTGCTGGACTTCTTCGGCCACGCGCTGGGTGCCGTAGCCGCCGGAATAGAGTTTCTTATTCCCGCACTGAGGGCAGGCCGCGGGGGCGGTGAGCGTATAGGAACAGTAATGGCACCAGAGGCCGCTCCTCCGTTTTTTTCGTCCTTTTTTCGTCTTTCCAGATTCCACGGCGGCAATTTCTTCGACGACGTCCTCCGTCTTGTGCTGCACCAAGGCGATCGTGCATTGCGGGCACTGCGCCACCCAACTGCAACTGGGACAGCGCAAGAACCGGTGAAACCCGCGCTTATTGAGAAAAAGGATGGATTGCTCGTGAAGCTTCAAGCGATCCCCCATCGCTTGCTCGAGACGAGCCGACAAAGCCCCCCGTTTCTTCTCCTGGCTCACGTCCACCAATGTCAGTTGCGGCGTGGCCGCGGGAATCGCCCGTTCTTTGAGTTCGACCAAAATCATGTATCCCTGCTTCGCGGCGAAAAAAGACTCCATGCTGGGCGTGGCGCTTCCCAACACCACAACTCCGTTGCTTTGACGGGCGCGAGCCGACACCACTTCCCGGGCGTGGAAACGGGGCTTCCGGTCTTCCTTGTAGGACGTGTCGTGTTCTTCGTCGAGAACAAACACCCCCACATGCGGCAGCGGAACCAGCGCCGCCGACCGGGGCCCCACCACAATCGACACATCTCCTCGTTTAATGCGCCACCATTCTTCCCGGCGGCGTTTTTCCGGCATGTCGCTGTGCCAAAGCGCGATCACTTTCTCGCCAAACCGGGCTTTGAGCACTTCGTACGCCTGATGAGAAAGGCCGATTTCCGGGACCAGATAAAGAGCGCTTTTTCCCTGGGCGAGCGCGTCTTTAATGGCGGACAAGTACACCTCTGTTTTCCCGGCGGCCGCCACGCCATGAAGAAGGAAGGTGGCAGAGGTGTGGGTATAAATGGCTTCGTGAATCCGGCGGGCGGCATCGGTTTGATCGTTCGTGAGCGCGGGCGCGTCACCCAAGGGAATGGCGTGTAACTCGTCATGAAAAGAGGCGGTGCTCGGATCTTTAAGCGGGCTGGGGTTTTCTCTTCCCGGCGGGAAAAGGGCGAAGAGCGCTTCTCCCAGAGAACAGAGGGTGTTATCAGACAACCAGCGGCCCAGCTCCATGGATTCAGGACTTAAAAGAGGATCGGCATCGATCACCTCCAACACCGTCTTGAGCTTCTCCGCCGGTGAAAAGGAGGTGTCCTTGACTCCGGTGATAAGGCCCAAGAGCTGTTTGGGCCCAAACGGGATCCGGACCCGCCGGCCGATCAAGTGTTCGGGGTCCGTTTCGGAGAACCCCGCCGGGGGTTTGTAATCGAATGTTTTATGCAGCGGAAGGGGGCAGGCGATTTCAAAAATCATGTGTTAAACGTCCAGCTCATTCCTCAACCGTTTCATGTCTTCCCAGACGGCCCGCTTCAATGTTTCATCGCGCAGGAGCGCCGCCGGATGGAAGGTGGGCAGAATTTTTATCTCGCCGGCCTCTGGAAAAGAAACCGCGTAAATCGAACCGCGAAGGGCGGAAATTCCCTGGGACCGGTTCAAGAGCGCCTTCGTCGACACGGCTCCCAGCGTCACGATGATTTTGGGTTTAATGATGCCGATTTGCTCTCGCAAAAACGGGAGGCACTTGTCCATTTCATCGGGTTGCGGCGGCCGATCATTCCCGCGCTGATCGCGCCGGGCGGGATCGACCATGGGGTGGCATTTCACGACGTTGGCGATGTAACTGTTCGTCCGGTTAAGTCCAATGGAGGCCATGATCTTGTCCAACAACTGGCCGGCTTTTCCGACGAACGGCTCGCCTTTCAGATCTTCGTCGAATCCGGGCCCTTCGCCGATAAACATGACGTTGGCGTCCGGGTTTCCCACGCCGAAAACGAGTTTGTGCCGCGTCTCGCCCAACGGACACCGGTGGCAGTCACCCACGGTTTCCGTCCGATATTTCTCGAGGCGCGCGGCGTTCGATAAATCCGTTCGGGGCATGATCGTTGTGGCGGATTTGACGGCGGCCGCGGGCGCCGGCGCCCTCACGCCCACAACATCGCGCTGAGAAATTGTGTCCCCCCAATACACCACCTCGCCGTCATTTTCTTCGACGTGTGATTTCAGCGACTGAAGAAGCGCGGAAAACTCCTCGTTCATAACGCCTCTTCCAGCCACCCGGCCAATTCTTCAGCGAAGCGTTGTTTTGACACCGATCGTCCGGAGCGGGGCGGTTTCCCGGGTTCAACCCAGAGGGGTTTTATCAATGAACCAGAGAAGGTGTCCGGGGTGTTCCCGATGATCAAATCACAATTCTTTTGAATCAGTTTTTTCTTCGCCGCGCGAGCCAGATGATCCGTCTCAAGAGCGAAGCCGACCAGGACCAGTTTATGGTTTTTGGTCCGCCTCTTCCACTGACCGGCCTCCATTAAAATATCCGGGTTGGGAACAAGGGTCACAGACATTCGAGACGCCCCCCCTTTCTTCATTTTCCGGGAAAATTGTTTTTCGAATCTCCAATCCGATACCGCCGCGGCGGCGATAAACGCGTCGCAGCGCGGGAGATGCTTTTTAACGTGATGAGACATGTGGAGAGCGGTTTCGACGGGAATAATTTTGATCTTTGGAGGGACGGGAAGCGAAACGGGGCCCAGAACCACCGTCACCTTGGCGCCAAGGGACTGAAACATCCGGGCCATCGTGAGGCCCAGCTCGCCGGAAGACCGGTTGGATAAAAAACGAACAGGATCCAACGGCTCTCGTGTGGGTCCGGCGGTGATGAGGATGGATTTATTTTTTAGAGAGGATTTTTTCAACGGCGCTCACAATCTCTTCCGGCTCGCTGAAGCGTCCTTCCCCTTGAGTGTTATCGGCCAGCGGGCCAATGCCGGGACCCACGAACTGGACGCCGCGGCTTTTTAAGATCTTCACGTTTTCTTGTGTCGCCGGATGATCCCACATCGTGTCATGCATGGCGGGTGCCATCAGGACGGGGGCTTTTGTGGCCAGGTATGTCAAGCTCACCATGTCTTCGGCCACCCCTCGAGCGCATCGGGCAATGGTTGCGGCCGAGGCCGGGGCGATGAGAAAAACATCGGCTTCTTCGGCCACTTTCAAGTGAGGGAGATGCGCCGCCGTCGAATCAAACATGTCGGTAATGACCGGCGCGCCCGATAACGTGGACAAGACGAACGGTGTCACGAAGTGGGCGGCGTTCGGCGTCATGACGCAATGAACGTCGACTCCTTTCTCCATTAAGAGCCGGACCAGCTTCGGCGCCTTGATGGCGGCGATGCTACCGGTGACTCCCAGGATGACGCACGGCTTGGACATGCTTATTTTTCCTTATCGGCGTCCGGAATGTTCAACGTCAACGTCGGGCCCGTGGGAGGCGGAGGAGGAGGGGCCACGTGAATGATCATCGGCAATTTTTCAATGGCGGCCATCGTCACTTTCCCCGTTAAGATTTCCCGGAGCGCGCGCGGAACCAAATAAGGAATCGAGTCCGGAAGGTTTTCCTTCTGCTTGATCTCTTTGGCCCAACGAATGGCGGTGTACGATAATTTATAACGGTCTTTATGGCATTCAAGAAGCAGCGCCTCCATGGGCAGGCCGGCTCCCTCAACTTCAACTTTCGCTTTGTTCATGGTCACACCTCAATTTATTTTGATTACGGTATTGAATCCATCACTTCTTCGAGTTCATGATCCGGGCGTCCTTCAATTTGGATCGTCTTTTCTTTCCCCTTTTCTCCCCGAAGAATGGAAACAAATTTGGGCCGCACGGTGAAATAGTCGGCCAGAAAATCAAGAAGCTCGGCGTTCGCTTTTCCTTCGACGGCCGGCGCCGCGATCCGAACCCGGACGATGGACCCGACGCGGCCCATCACTTCCGAATGTTTGGCGTTGGGGATGACGCGAACTCGAATGATCATAAAATTAATTTCCCTGAGACAGCTCTTTGGACCGCTCCGCGGCGCTGTAGAGCGCGGCGCTCACGATCGTTTTAAACCCTTTGTTCTCAAATTCCGCGACGGCCGCCGCGGTCGTTCCGCCGGGGGAGGTCACGTGAAGGCGTAAATTCTTCGCGGTCTCATCGCTTTTTTTGAGCATGAGCCCCGCCCCATACAGCGTCTGGCGCACGAGCCGCTCCGCCAATTCTTCGGAGAGCCCCAGCTCAACTCCAGCCTCAATCATGGCTTCCGCCAAATAAAATCCGTACGCCGGGCCCGACCCGGAAACGGCTGTCACCGCGTCCATTTTATCCTCGGACACCAAGGCCGCCTCACCGACGGATTTAAGAATCGTCTCCACGTCCGCCTTATGCTTCTCGGTGGCGCTCCGGCCCAGACAAAAAACGCTCATGCCGGCCCCAATCAACGCCGGGGTGTTGGGCATGACGCGCAGCACCGGGACTCCAACCCCAAGCGATTTCTCCAAGTCCTTCAGAGAAATCCCCGCCGCGATGGAGGCAAAACATTTTTTCTCGCCCTTCTTTTTGAGCGCCGCCCCTAAGGACTTGACCAAATCGCCCATCTGTTGAGGCTTCACGCATAAAAAAATTAAATCGGATGATTGAACGACTTCCACCGCGCTTTTGGCCAGCGTGAGCCGCTGCTTCTTGATCTTTTGACGGGCCACCAGATCGACGTCAAACGCCGTGATTTGATCAACTTTAAGCACGTTCGATGAAAGCGCGCCGTGAACCAACGCGCTTCCCATCCGCCCAAAACCGATAAACCCAACTTTACTTTTTAACGCCATTGTTATCTTCCTAAACGTTTCTCTCGCCAAATAAGCCTCGTCCGATTCTGACCATTGTGGCCCCTTCTTCGATGGCCACCTCAAAATCATCCGTCATCCCCATGGAAAGAATGGGATGAGGACCCAAATGCGACGCCTGCGAATTAAAAAACGTCTTAAAATTTTTGAAAACCGCCCGCGTTTCCTCACGAGGAAGATCATACGGCGCGATCGTCATGAGGCCCTCCAGCTCGAGGTGGGCGTATTGCCGAAATCCCTGAATAAACGCCGGCGCCTCGCTCATCGAGATTCCGCTCTTGGTCGGCTCCGGCGAAATTTTTACTTCAATCAAACATCGCTGGCGTTTCCCCAACTCTCCTGCCACGCGGTCCAGAAACGAAGCCACCTTCGGCCGGTCCACGGTCTGAATCAAATTGAATAATTCAACGGCCTTTCGCGCCTTATTGGTCTGAAGAGGCCCCAACAAATGATGCTGAACCGCGCGCGAGCCGCCACTGTCCGATGAAGAAATCAACCCGTCCAGTTCCGCCCGCTTTCCCATCGCTTCCTGAACTTTGTTCTCGCCTAAATTCGTGATCCCAAACGAGACCGCCTCGGCGATAACGGGCGCGGAAACTGTTTTTGTCACCGCCACCAAACAGACTGCCTCAGCCGTTCGTCCCGAGGTCTCGGCCGAGCGCCTTATTCTCTCTTTGATGAGAGAAAAACGCTCCTGGATCGATGCTTGTGGGTTGGGTTCGATGTTCGTGAAGGGTGGCATGAAACTGGGGCGGATTATAGCAAATCTCCGGCGAATCCGGGGGCCTCGGCGATTCTAAAAAATCCTACTTGGGAGTGACGCGGACGACTTCAGCGAGGGATGTTTGCCCCGAAATGGCCTTATGATTGGCGACTTGCCGGAGCGTCCGGAGGCCTTTGGAGCGGATGGTGGAACGGATTTGCTCGGCTTTACAGTCCGTCTTAAGAAGATTACGAATATCGTCATTGATGAGAAGAATCTCAAAAATCTGCGTTTCCCGGTCATATCCTGTTTTATTGCAGGAATCGCATCCCATCCCGCGAAAGAAGGAAGCCGGCTGCATCTCGACGGGAATTCCCATGTCTTTCAGACGATCATGCGACACCTGCTCCCGGACCTGGCAATGGGGGCAATTCATACGCAGCGTGCTCTGAGCCACCACCCCCAGAACCGCCGACGCCAGCAAATACGGTTCAACCCCTTTATTAACGATCTGGAACAGCGCGTCGGAGGTATCCCGGGCGAAGGACCTCGCCAAAACAAGAGGCCCGCGCAGCGCTTCTTTGAGACAATGTTCAAAATCGTCCTTGGCTTCCAGGGGATCGACCACGATCACGTCGGGATTGTGCTGAAAAGCGGTCCGAAGAAGTTTCGAGAAAAGGGCGGGGTCTCTTTGAGACACCAATTGAGGCACGCCGGCGATGCCTTCTTCCATTTCCGCCTCCACCGCCAACACATGCTTGTCTGGCGTCGCTAACTTCCGCGCGCAGGCGTGGAGCGTGCCGGTCAATCCATCGTCCGCCGCTCCGCAAAAAAGAAGGACGCCTTGCCGGCTCCCCAACAAATCTTCCAATTGTTTCGACTGCGCGGGATCCATGCCCCACGAGGACGGAGAAAAAAGCTTTTCCTGATGGGGATTGAGGCGTATGGTTAAAACGGTGGCGCTGGGCGTCTGCGTCAAATTAAACAGGCAATAATATTTACCCGACGGTAGATGCGCCTCCCGGCGAAATTCAACCCATCGGGTCTCCCCCATCCCCAGTTCCTGCCCCATCCCGCGAACCGACATAAAAAGATCCCGAAATCGGACGGTCGTCCACTGTTTTTGAGGAGGCGCGGCAATCAACACGCCTCGAATCCGCTGGCGGACGACAAAAACACTCCCTTCTTGTTCAATCAAGAGTTCCGTGGCCCGGTTGAGCGCCGCTTCAGATAGAAATTCGGCGATCACGGGTGGAAGAGGCGTGGCGGGCGGATCCTCTATTTTTACGGAGGGCAGAGCGGACAGCGCTGGGGCCGGCTCGATGGGAAGCGCCTTAAAAACCGGAGGTGGCGGCGGCTCGACAAAAGGCGGCTTTGACACCGGAGGCTCCACCGGAGCCGTCAACGTTTTCCCCTCTGTTGAATAATGGTCCTTAATAAAAGCGATGATCTCTTCGACGGGGGCCAACACCAAATCCACGGGGCATCCGGCCACCATTTTGAGCCCCTCCGGCTTCACGACCCCCGTCGCTTTCGGCACCGCGGCCAGCAAACGGCCTGCCCGACTCGCCAAGGGAATGATCATGCTTTTCTTGACCAACCCTTCCGGAATCATGGCCAAAACCTCGGGTGGAATCGGCTCAAAATCGCGAATATGCACCAGGGGAACGTTAGAGAGATCTTTATCCATATACAGGTAATGATAAACGTTTGAGCCGGGATTATCCAGTGAAGAGGAAAAAAAGAATGGTGTCTTAACTTATCGTTTGAACAATTTATCGAGCGAAGGAAGTTTGACGCCGGGGATGGGAGAATTGTCACCGGACGACAGGTTGACGCCGGCGGCTTCTTTGATCTTATCCTGAATGTTTTTTTCAGGCCCGCTGAATTGATCCGTGAGTTTGGATTGGAGCGCGGCGATTTGCTTTTCGACATCCCCGCTTTTCTCTTTCATCAACTGGTTGAGTTTGGCTTCCACTTCTTTCTTTTGCGAGTCCACGACGCCGCCGACGGTTTCTTTGATCACCCGGGAAAATTCATTGTCCAAATTGGAGCTAAAGCTCAGATCGGGGTTGCTCCAGGTTCCGCTCAATTTGGCCTCGATCGTCACAGAAGGCATCTTTTCGATCGCTTTGGCGATGTTCGCCATGAGATCGACTTTGATTTTGTCCTGAGCCGACAGTCCTGTCGTCCCGGGCGTCTCAAGTCCCACTTCTTTAAGGAGCGCGGCGGCGTCCACTTTAACACCGGTCATAACCGCTTTTAAATTTCCGCCGATTTGATCTTCGCCGATGGCGCTCAAGGCAAAATCCGCCTGGCCCGTTCCGCCCGTCAACGCGGCCGCCAAACCGCTTCCACCGCCCAAGTCTTTCACTTGAAACCCTTTGGCTTCGAGAGAGAGTCCGTCTTTCTTCACGTCCGTCACATGATCAAAAATTATGTTTCCCGTGAACGCGTTGGAACCCTTGTTCCCAGAAAAATCCATCCGGGTGGGTTTCCCCACGCGGGAGGGATCCGTGTTTAAATCGGTGATCCGCCCGGAGGCGGTGGCGTCTTGAAACGATCCGGAAAGCGATGCCAGCTTCAGCCAGAAGGCCGGCGGCGCAGCCATCGTCGGGAAAGCGATATCAACCCCTTTGATCCGCGGGCGCGGCGGCAGGCTTTCCGATTCTTTTTTCGACGGCATGTAGGTCCGGGCCATCTGAACATAATGGAGAGCCGTTTGAACTTTGGCCAAAATCGTTCCTCCGATAAGCCCGTCCACGAGTTTTTTCGGGCTAAAGAAGTCGAGATTGAGCCGCGAGAGAATGTCGTCTAAGTCCTTCTTTTTGGCGTTCTCAAGGTTTTTGAGATCGGATCTCAACGATTGAATATCCGATCCAAGGTCTGTTTTCGTTTTCTTCACGTCCGACTGAAGACGGCCGAGCTCCTCTTTGACCTCTTTTAATTTTTTAAGGCTGGCCGGAACGGCTTTTAAGGCGTCGACGCCGGAGGTGGGCGTGGCCCGAATGGTTTTGATGTCCGCGTCCACTTGCTTGAGCCGGGCGTCCACGTTCAAACTCTGCATCTTCTCTTGCCACGCGTTCGGCAACGTTGCGGATTTTTGTTTAAGGGCTTCTCCCTGGATAAACACCTGCGTTTCTTTCGGATTAAAATCGATTTTGGACTTAACGTCCGTTTTCATTCCATCGAACTTAAGCTTAAATTGACCGCCGTATTTCTCGGTGAGTTTTGAAACGGCGCTCGGCCCCTCGTCTTTTTTCTTCTCCTCTGATTCCTTCTTTTTGACCGGAAGCGCGCCGGAAGTGGCGCGATCCGTATTAAATTTTAGCCCCTCCACCGCCGCTTCAGGGATGATCACTCGTTTTTTTAAGAGTTCCGGCAACACAAGTTGAAACGTCAACGGGCCGACGTCCACGGTATTTTTCATCGGCTGGGCCTTGTCCGCCACTTGAAGGCGCCCGATCCGGATTTGCCCGCTAAAAATCTTCGTTCGAAGGGAGGTGACGTTGACTTTGGCTCCATTCACCTTGGCGCCGGCCATCTCAAGCCCTTTCGTGAGCAAGGGATCCAGAAAAACAACGAAGAACACAACGAGGGCGGCGATAAAAAGCCCCACGGGAACCACGAATTTCCATCGGATAAACGAAAGAGCTTTCTTCATTGACCGCGGATATCCTTATAAGAAGCGTAGTACTTGTAGAAGCTGCTGGCTTTAACCACCTGAACGACCTTAAATTTCAACACTTTGTCCCGGAAATGGGTCCGATAAAGTTTCACTCCAAGCACGGCGAGGAAAAAGGAAGGGATGAGCGCCAGAAGCCCCAGAACGAAACTCCCCATGACGAGAGTGTTATTGAACCGGGAGTAGGGGACGAGCGGCATGTTGTAAAGCTTCGTCCAGACGTGCGTGAGAGAGGGCACTTGCGTCAAAAGATGGTACCCGATGCGGTTGGCCAAGGGGTCTAATTCATAGCTCACGAGTTTGAAAATCGCGGCGGCGAGCCCCACGGCGGCCAGGTTGAAATTGATGATAAAGCTCAACAAAAGAAGAAAGGTGGCGAAGAGGCTGGCCGGCACCAGGCCGAGGAGTACCCCGTAAGCGATCCCGGCCGCGATTTGTTTGGGCGAGACTTCACTGTTTAAGAGAGAAAAAATATTCGCGAGAAATTTAATCAGGAGTAACATGGGGGTCGATTATACAAATTGGACGTTGAAATCATATCCTTCTGAACTTTCTTTCCAGATCCGTGAAGGGAAGCTGAATAATGGTCGGGCGGCCGTGAGGGCAGGTGAGCGGCGCCTCCAATTTGAAGAGCTCGTCCAACACGTGCTGGCATTCGATTAAATCCAAGGAATCCCCCGCTCTGATGGCGCTTTTGCACGCCGTCATGGCCGCGAGACGGTGCTCAAAGTTCCGCTCGTGACCGCCGCGCTGGTCGTCGGGCTCCAACACAACGTCGCTTAAACTATCCAAGAGAGAATGAAGGTCGAATTTCTCGCCCAACACGCTGGGAATTCCTTTCACCAGAAATGTTTGAGCTCCGAAGGGTTCAATCAAAAAGCCGAAGGTCTGAAACACCTCCAGGTGGGGCCGAAGAGCCGACGCCACGGAGTGCGCAACCTCCCACGTGAGAGGAACGAGTTGCATTTGCATCTGAGGTGTCGTGGCTTTGAAATTCGCGAACAACCCTTCGTAAATAATTTTTTCGGCGGCCGCGTGCTGGTCCACAATCACCAATCCGTCGATCCGCTCGGCCACAATAAACATTTTCCCCACTTGAGCGATCGCCCGCATCGGCTCCACCCGAAGCCCCGGCAGCGGTTTTTGCTCCGGCAAAGGACTTTTCATCCAATCCACCAGCGTTCCGGCGGTGGGCGGTGGGCGTCCTTCCAGGGACAACGGACGATAAACCTCTTTGAGCGTGGACAGCACGCCCGGGCTCAACACCGGTCTCGGTTCCTGGACCGATCCTTTGGATTCAAACCGGGCCGAAGACACGTACACGTTCGCTTGATCCTCGGACGCCGCCGGAGCGTACAACTTCACCGGCACATCTTCCGTTTGAGAAAGCACGTTTTGAACCGCCTTGAGGAGAAATCCAAAAATTTCATTCTCATGCGTCAATTTGACTTCGCGTTTGGCCGGGTGGACGTTCACGTCCACGCTCTGCGGGTTCACCTCCAAAAATAAGACCCAGCCGGGATGGCGAAGCGACGGAAGCTGGCCGCGATAGGCGTCATAAAGGGCCCGCGTCAGGCGGCGGTTTTGAACGGGACGGCGGTTGACGAAAAGAAGTTGGAATTTGGGCGACGATTGGTGATATCCCTGGTTCGTCACAACGCCGGTGAGAGAAAAATGCGGCGTTTGAGATGAAACGAGGGCGAGCCCCTGCCCCCATTTCGCTCCCCACGTCTCCGTGATGCGGGACCTGAGCGACTTCGCCACGTCCTGTGGTGACTCCATGTCGAAGGCGTTGAAGGAAAGCGGTTTGGCCTTTTCGATTTGAACATGGAACGTCACGCTGAGAGCTTCAAAGACCATTTCTTCAATGATCCGCAGGCACTGGGTCCGCTCGGTGACGTCGGACTTGAGAAATTTGAAGCGGGCCGGCGTGTTGAAGAAAATATCTCTCACTTCGATGGTGGTGCCGGGTTCGCGCGCCACGGGCGCCTCAGAGACAATCTTTCCCCCTTCCAAAACGATCTCCCATCCCATCTCTTCGTCACGGCTGCGCGTGACAAGCCGAAAACGGGACACGGAAGCGATGCTGGGAATCGCCTCTCCGCGAAACCCAAACGTCATAATAGATTCCAAATCGTCCAGCTTCGTGATCTTGGAGGTGGCGTGGCGGCGAAGAGAGAGAAGCGCCTCTTCTTTCGTCATTCCGCAGCCGTTGTCCGACACCTGCATGCGCGTGCGCCCGGCGCCGTCCACTTCAATGGAAATCTCGGTGGAACCCGCGTCGAGACTATTTTCAATGAGTTCTTTTAAAACGGAGGCCGGGCGTTCCACCACTTCGCCGGCGGCGATGCGGGTGATGAGGTCATCCGGAAGAACGTGAATTCTCGGCATATCAGTTCCCTCCTGCTTTTCGTTTGATGTCGGCCAGCGTGTTCAGCGCCTCAAGCGGCGTTAAGCTGTTCACATCCAGCGCTTTAAGCTCTTGGATCACGGGGTGTTCATTAAATAAATCCAGCGCGGGCTGGGATTCGTTGGGAGAGACGGCGGACAATTTGTGATTCCCCGATTCCAACTGGGTCAAAATGACGCGCGCTCGTTTGATGCAGGCCTCGGGCACTCCCGCCATCTCCGCCACATGAATTCCATACGACCGGTCCGCGGCGCCGGGCCGGATTTGATAGAGAAACACCACCTGCTTCTTTCCATCCGGCGCCGACCATTCTTTGGCGGTGGCGTGCGCGTTGGAGACCCCTGGCCATTTATCGGCCAGCTGGGTCAGCTCAAAATAATGTGTCGCGAAAAGAGTCCGGGAGCGTTTCTCCTTGGACAAATATTCAACCACCGCCCACGCGATGGAAACGCCGTCATACGTCGACGTTCCCCGCCCCACCTCATCCAAAATAAGAAGACTTCGGGGCGTTGAATGAAGAAGTAGAGACGCCACCTCCTGCATCTCCACCATAAAGGTGGATTGCCCCTTGGACAAACGGTCAGAGGCGCCGATGCGCGTGAAAATTTTATCCACCAAGCCGATCACGGCGCTTTCCGCCGGAATGAAGGACCCCATCTGCGCCATGATCACAATCAAGGCGGTTTGCCTTAAATACGTGGATTTCCCCGCCATGTTGGGGCCCGTGATAATAAGAAGGTCCGTCCCTTTGCCCAGGGACACGTGATTGGGAATGAAGCGGTCCCGTCCCATCTGCCGCTCAATAATAGGATGCCGCCCGCCTTGAATCGTGAGTTCTCCCGAATCAGAGAGCGCCGGGCGGACAAAGCCGTTTTGAGAAGCGGCTTCGGAGAGCGAAGCGATAGAGTCCACGTGCGCCACCGCTTCAGCCAAACGAGCGACAGTTGGACCAAACGCCGCCACCTGGTGAACCAATTCTCCAAAGAGTTTTTTCTCAAGCTCCAAAATCTTGGCTTCAGCGCTCAACAGTTTTTCTTCCTGCTCCTTCAGCTCCGGCGTGATGTAGCGCTCTCCATTGGCCATGGTTTGTTTCCGGATCCATTCCGGCGGCACTTTGGACAAATTGGATTTCGACACCTCAAGGAAATAGCCGAAGATATCGTTGTAGCCGACTTTGAGCGATCCGATACCGGTTCTCGCGCGCTCCGCCGCCTCCATTTGGGCGATCCAGGCGCGGCCGCCGCGGCGAAGGGAACGGAGATCGTCGAGCTCTTTGTGAACGCCGTCGGAAATCACTCCTCCGTCCTCAATCTTGGACGGCGGTTCCGAAGAGAGCTGGGTTGAAAGAAGATCCATAAGATCTGTTGGAGAAGAAAGATCCAATGTGGAAAAAGGGTGGTTGTCGGAGAGCGAATTCACAAGCGCCCGCGCGTCCGGCAAAAGCCTCAGACTGCGTCGAAGCGCCCCCAACTCCCGCGGGGAAACAACACCGGCTTGAGAACGGACCATAATCCGCTCAAGGTCCGACATCTGCCTGAGAAGGAGGCGAAGCTCCTCTCTCACGCCGCTCTCGTTAAAAAGAACCTCCACCTGAGCGTGGCGGCCGGAGATCACGTCTTTCCGTGTCGAGGGATGCAGCATCCACCACCGGAGAAGGCGCCCTCCCATGGGGGTCACGGTCTTATCCAAAACGGAAAGAAGTGTCGGGCTGGGGTTGAATGTTTCCACCGGGTCTACCAGTTCCAAATGGCGGATCGCGGCTTCATCCAGAAAAAGAACCCCCGATGATTCGCTGGGAAGCGGAGACGGTTCGCCGAGAGTGGAGATGATAGAAGGGTTTCTGGTTTCAAGAAAACGCGTCATGGCGGCTAACGCCGCCTGCCCTAAATCAGGGATCCCGGAAGGCAGCGGAACCGGGCGAACGACACTGCGCCCCGTCACGACGTCATCCATCCACGAGGCGCATTCCCCCGCCAAGAGAACCTCGCTGGGATCTAACGCCGCGAGTTGAGCCTTAAGCGACATCCAGTGATGGTCGGCCTTGGCTTCTCCCACCCAGCGGCGTCCCGTTGAAATATCCGCCGCGGCGAGCGCCCACCGACCTTCGCCGTTTCGTCCGGCCCGTTCGGCCACGATCGCCACAAGAAAATTGTTGGCGCTGGAAGAGAGAAGTTCTTCTTCCACAAGAGTCCCCGGCGTGATCACGCGCACGACGCCCCTCTTCACCATCCCCTTGGTTTTTTTGGGGTCTTCCAGTTGTTCAGCGATGGCGATGCTCAAGCCCGCTTTCAATAATTTGGAGATGTAGGTGGTGGCTGCATGGTAGGGAAGGCCGCACATGGGAACCGATTGGCGCTGAGTGAGAACGACTTCCAAAATGGGTGAGGCTTTGAGAGCGTCCTCATAAAACATTTCATAGAAATCACCCAAGCGAAAGAAGAGAATTTCGTCTTTGTATTTTTCTTTAAGCCCCAGATACTGCTGCATGAGAGGCGTTGTGGCTTGGATTTGTGGGGATATGGGAGGATCTTCTGTTTTCATCCTGAGGGGGCCTTCGTCCTAGTCCGACCAATCTTTAAATCTCCGTCGATGACGGGTTCGGACAATCATATCACGAACGCTCGCGAAATGGACAGGCCCAAAGAAGAGAAAATAGTTAATAAAGGAGACCAAGAGGGATGCTTTTGTGGCGATTGACGCCCCCAAAAAGAGATAGCCGAACCAAACCCAGGTCGCCAGAGCGAGCCATTTGATCTTGAGCGGGATCACAAAGAAGAAAAGAAGCTCGAAATCCGGATGAACCGCCGCGAACGCCAGGAAAAGGGAGGTGTTGAGGTAAAAAGCGCCGGCCGACCCCCCAAAGAAGAAGGCCGCCACCACGGTTCCCATGGCCCCGCAAAGATAAAAGAGGGTAAAGGAAAAACTTCCCCACTCGGTTTCAAGAGCGCTTCCGTAGACATACAAAAGATACAGGAAAAAAAACGTGAACAGCGGGTTTTGCATGGGAGGAATAAAGAGAAAAGTGAGGAGCCGCCAGTATTCGCGCCCCTCAACAATCGCCGCCGGATTCAATGTCAAAAAATGCAGCCCTTCCGGATTCATGAGGCCCCAGACATACACCAAGCCCTGGGTCGCCACGATATAAAGAGGCAATCCTTGAATGGTCAGCCATCCGAAACGTCGTTCGAGTCGCGCTAAGAGGGTCATAGGAAGGAGGCTAGCAAAGCCAGCCCCCATTAGTCGAGTTTGAATTCTTCGGCGGGTTTGGGGCACTCGACGCGGTCGAACCCGTTGGCTTTGAGCAGTTCCAGGAGGGACGTCCGGTTTTCATCGTCGCCATGAACCAGAAAAATTTTGAGCGGGCGAGGATCGAGCTTCTTAATAAACCAAAAGATATCGTTTCGGTCGGCATGAGAAGAAAAATGATCCATCATTTTAACGGTGGCCCGGACGTCGTGCTTGAGTCCAAAGATCTTCACCTTTTTGGCGCCTTCCACAAGGCGGCGTCCCAGCGTTCCTTGCGCTTGATAACCGGCGAAGAGAATCGTGGTGTTGTCTTTCTCAATATTGTTTCTTAAGTGGTGAAGGATCCGCCCGCCTTCGCACATGCCGGAGGCCGACAGAATGATCCGGTGGCCCGGCAAATCGTTTAATTTTTTCGACTCCTCCACGTCCTTCACGTAACGGACGGTTTCCATGCCGAAGGGGTCCCCTTCCCTCGTCACGTACCGCTTGAATTTGGGAGACATGGACACGGAATCCAAATGCTTGTTGAACACTTCCGTGATGTTCACCGCCATGGGGCTATCCACGTAAAGATGCGTCTTCGGGATGTGACCGGCCCGGATGAGCTTTTCGAGAATAAAAACGATTTCCTGCGTTCTCTCCAGGGCGAAGCTGGGGATGATGATGACCCCGTTGTCGAGCGCCGCTTTTTTAATGATCTCCGTCAATTCTTTTTCAATTTTGTAGGTCGGTTCATGTACGCGTTTCCCGTACGTGCTTTCCGTGATCAAATAATTGATGTTGGGCGGCACTTCCGGCGGTCTCATGATGAGGGTGTCTTGCCTCCCCAAGTCGCCGGTGAAAAGGATTCGCCGTTTCCCCTTGGGCGTGTCGGCTTCGATTTCGATCATGGCCGAACCCAACACATGCCCCGCGTTCAAAAACTGGGCCTTGAGTCCCTCGCCGAGAGAGAAAAACTCATTGTACTTGTGGGGGTCAATCAGCTGGAGCGTCTGCCCAACATCCACTTCGGTATACAGCGGCTCGATTCTTTCTCCGGTCTCGGCATGAATCTTGTTGAAAAATTTGGCGTCTTCCGCCTGAATGTGGGCCGAATCCATGAGCATGATGCGCGCCAGATCCGCGGTTTCAACCGTGCAATGGATTCGCTTGGAAAAACCGGATTTAACGAGGAGAGGCAAGGCGCCCGAATGATCCACATGGGCGTGAGACAACAAAACGGCGTCGAGGCTATTGGCTTTAAAGGGGAAATTTTTATTCTTTTCGATGGACTCTTTTCGGTGTCCCTGAAAAAGACCGCAATCCAAGAGCAGGCGCATGTCGCCCGCCTCCAGAAGATGACGCGACCCCGTGACTTCATCCACGCTTCCGTAGAATGTCAGTTTAAGTGGCACGCGTTTCCCCTTTTTTCGTCCATGATCCGACGTTTAATTCTTATCAGGATGGGTTCTCTCGACGATAGATGCAAGGTCTATTTCGACTCGGTTTAATGTATCAATTTCTTATAGTGAATCCGGTGCGGCTGGGCCGCTTCGGCGCCCAAACGCCGCGTGCGCGCCGCTTCATAATCTTGATAGTTGCCTTCGCTCCAAACCACCTGGCTGTCGCCTTCAAAAGCCAGAATGTGAGTCGCGATCCGGTCTAAAAACCACCGGTCGTGGCTGATGACGACAATGGATCCGGCAAATTCCAAAATCGCGTCTTCCAGCGCCCGAAGCGTGTTCACGTCCAAATCGTTGGTCGGCTCGTCCAAAAGAATCAGATTGGCCTCTTGTTTGAGCATTTTGGATAGATGCACCCGGTTTCGCTCGCCGCCCGAAAGGCTCCCCACTTTCTTCTGCTGATCCGACCCCGAGAAATTAAACCGGGCGCAGTAGGCGCGGGAGTTCATTTCTTTTTTACCGAGAGAAATCACATCCAGCCCGCCGGAGATTTCTTCCCAAACGGTTTTGGCGTTATCCAGGGTTTCCCGGGATTGATCCACGTACGACATCTTCACCGTGCTCCCCAAAATGAGAGATCCCTGGGTTGGTTTCTCTTGTCCCGTGATCATACGGAACAGAGTCGTTTTACCGGCGCCGTTCGGACCCAGCACGCCCACGACACCGCCCGGCGGAAGGACAAAATTGACGTTTTCAAAAAGAACGTTGTCGCCGAAAGACATCCCCAAATTTTTCGCCTCCACCACCACGTCTCCCAGTCGCGGGCCCGGCGGAATATAAATTTCCAAATTGTCGGCCAAGCGGTTTTGATCTTTTTCCAGGAGTTCCTGGTAACGGGCCACGCGCGCTTTGTTTTTCACCTGACGGGCGCTGGGACTCATGCGGATCCATTCCAACTCCCGCTCCAACGTTTTCTGCCGCTGGGATTCCGATTTCTCCTCAAGTTTAAGCCGCCGTTGTTTTTGATCCAGCCAGGAGGAATAATTCCCTTCCCAGGGAATGCCCTCGCCGCGGTCCAATTCCAAAATCCATTCGGCGATGTTGTCCAGGAAGTACCGGTCGTGCGTGACCGCCACCACCGTCCCGGCGTAGTTTTTCAAATAATGTTCCAACCACGCCACCGATTCGGCGTCCAAATGGTTGGTGGGTTCGTCCAACAGAAGAAGGTCCGGCGCCTGAAGAAGAAGCCGGCAGAGAGCCACCCGGCGCTTTTCTCCGCCGGAAAGATGCGACACCTGGGAGTCGCCGTCCGGGAGGCGCAGAGCGTCCATGGCGATCTCCAGCGTCCGGTCCAACTCCCAGCCGTTCGCCTGTTCAATTTTTTCCTGGATCTCGCTTTGGCGCGCGAGAAGCCTCTCCATCTCAGCCGGGTCCATCCCCTCGACAAATTTACCGCTGATGTCTTCGTATTGTTTCAGCAAATCCGTGACGGCTTTCATTCCCTGCGCCACGTTTTCTTTAACGGTCAGACCTGAGTCCAACTGGGGTTCCTGCGACAGGTAGCCGACTGAAATCTTCTTGCCCGGAACCGCTTCGCCGATAAATTCTGTTTCAATTCCGGCCATGATGCGAAGGAGCGTGCTCTTTCCCGCGCCGTTTAATCCCAGCACGCCGATCTTGGCGCCGTAATAAAAGGACAGGTTGATGTCTTTCAGGACTTGTTTTTTCGGCGGGTAAATTTTCCCCAACTTCCTCATGGTGAAAACAAAATCTTTGGCCATTCAATAACTCCTTAAGGAATTAACAAATTCGCGGAAGCTGTTCGCCGCTGAGCATATCAACAATTCGACTCACTCCAATACGATTTTTCATCGTCACGAGAGGCCCTGTTTCTTTCGTCACGGACCCGATCACGGCTGAACCCGCTCCGTGCGGGTTCTGATTCATGAGAGCCAAAGCGCGCTCGGCGTCGTCTTTGTCGACGAAGGCCACGAGACGTCCTTCGTTCGCCACGTAAAGAGGATCAAACCCGAGAATTTCACACGCGCCTCTCACGTCTTCTCGAACGGGAATTTGAGACTCGTCGATCGCGATCGTCACGCGCGCGCTCTCCGCGATTTCATTGAGGGCGCTTGCCAACCCGCCGCGCGTCAAATCGCGCAAACAGTGCGCGCGAATTCCATTCGACAAAAGATCTTGAACCAACGTCGAGAGAGGAGCCGTGTCGCTCTCAATGGTGGTTTGAAACTCAAGTCCTTCCCGAACCGCCATGACGGCGATTCCGTGACGCCCCAGATCGCCGTTCACGAGAAGAACGTCGCCCGGCTGGACGCTTTTGGGCCCAATGGTGAGCGCGTGTTCAATCACGCCGATCCCGGCTGTGTTGATAAAAATGCCGTCTCCTTTTCCTTTGTCGACCACCTTCGTGTCGCCAGTCACGAATTGAACCTTTGCAACCGCCGCGGCCCGGCTCATCGACTGAACAACGCGCTTCAGGGATTCCATGGGAAAACCTTCTTCGAGAATAAATCCGGCGCTCAAATAAAGAGGACGCGATCCGCTCATCGAAAGGTCGTTCACGGTTCCATTCACCGCCAGATCCCCGATGTCGCCGCCGGGGAAAAAGGGAGGATGCACCACATAAGAATCCGTCGTAAAAGCCAGACGAACGCCGTTCACCGTCATGACCGACGAATCATGGTTTTGATTCAAAATGGGATTTGAAAAAGCGGGGCGGAACACGGTTTCAATCAGCGAATTCATAAGTTTCCCCCCGCCTCCGTGCGCGAGGAGAACCCGGTCTCCCGGCTCCAAGGGCCGCGGACAGGATAAGGTCAAATCAATTTTGTTTTTTGTTTTATCCATGTTTTTTCGCTTCAACGCCTTTGTATCTAAAGTAGGCCGCGCAGGCGCCTTCCGATGAGACCATCGGAGCCCCCAGGGGACGTTCCGGCGTGCAGCGCGTCCCAAAAGCCGCGCATTCGCGCGGTTTTTTGACGCCGCGGAGTACCGCGCCGGCCATGCACTCGGCCGGTTCTTCAACGGAGAAATCCGCCAATCCAAACCGCCGTTCCGCGTCAAGTTCTTTAAACTCGGCGCGAAGCCCAAGCCCGCTTTGAGGAATCTCGCCGAGTCCGCGCCAGCGCCGGGGAACCACCTGAAACACCTGCCGAATGAGCTCCTGGGCCGGCACGTTTCCTTTTTCTCTCACGGAGCGGGCGTATTGGTTTTCCACCTCAAACCGGCCCTCTTCCAACTGTTTCACGCACATCAAAATTCCTTGGATGATATCAAGCGGCTCGAACCCCGTCACGACAATGGGAACCTTGTATTTGCGGGCGATCGGAACGTATTCGGTAAATCCCATCACGGTACACACATGGCCGGCCGCCAAAAATCCTTGGACTTTGTTGTCCGGCGATGACAGAAGCGCCTCCATGGCCGGCGGAACGAGGACGTGAGAAACAAGAATGGAAAAATTGTCAAGACCGCGCTCTCGCGCCTGATAGGCCGCCATCGCGTTGGCCGGCGCCGTCGTCTCGAAACCGACGGCGAAAAAGACCACCTGCTTCATCGGGTTCTGTTCGGCCACTTTCACCGCGTCCATCGGAGAATAGACAATCCGGACGTCGCCGCCCCGCGCTTTGACCGCGAACAGGTCGTACTTTGAACCCGGCACGCGAAGCATGTCCCCAAAGGAACAGAAAATGACCTCCGGCCGGGACGCGATTTGAACCGCTTTGTCGATGAGCTCGAGCGGCGTCACGCACACGGGGCACCCGGGGCCGTGCACCAGCGTCAGATTTTTGGGGATCAATTCGTCGAGGCCGTATTTCACGATCGAATGCGTCTGGCCGCCGCAAATCTCCATGATCGTCCACGGTTTCGTGGTGATCCGATGAAGTTCCTGGACCAGCTGGCGAACGCCCTTCTCATCCCGGTATTCGTCGAGATATTTCACGCGAGCTCCTCCAATTCATTCATCTCTTTTAAATATTCAAAAACGCGGGCCGCCTCTTCCGCGTCCACAATGCTGATCGCGAACCCGACATGCACGATCACATAATCGCCGACCTTGGCTTCCGGCACGTAGGCCAGATTCACCTCTTTCGTGATGCCGCCGAAGTTGACCTTGCCCGCCCGCTCCAAGGGACCTCCTTCCGTGATGCTCATGATTTGTCCGGGAATTGATAAACACATTAGATTGCACCTTTCCTTTGTTGGCCCGCCATTTGGCGGGTCGCCATCTGGCGGGACGCCACCACCGCCTGCCCCAACGCCAAACCGCCGTCGTTGGGTGGGATCACTTCGTGCCAGAAGGGCTTAAATCCTTCTTCTCGAAGTCGAGCCACGGCTCGTTCTGTTAAGATGGCATTCTGAAAACATCCGCCCGATAAAACGACCCGGTTCACGCCCACTCGTTTCGCCATGTCCACAAGAACTTCGACGAGCGTGTTATGAAATTTCGCGGAGATAAGACCCGTCGGCGTCGCCGCTTGAACATCATCCAAAATGCCGCGGATCAAGAGTTCCCAATTAAAAACGCCCTCTGCCACATCAAATCGGTACGCCTTGTCCGTCGAGTGTCCCTCTTGCGCGTATTCCAGCTCCATGGCGGCCTGGCCTTCATAATGGGCGATCTGACGAACCCCGATCAACGACGCCACCGCGTCAAAGAGACGCCCCATGCTGGAGGTGAACGGAGAATGAAGCCCTTTGGCGAGCATGTTTTTTATCACATCCCGCTCCGGTTTGGAGAACCGATCTTTTTTAAAAAAGTCGCTCTTGGAAAACTCGTTTTCGCCCAGCATCTCGAAGAGAAGCCCGGCGGCCGCTCGACGCGGCTCTTGGGCGGCCTTGTCGCCGCCGGGCAGCCGGAACGGCCTCACATGCCCCACTCGTTTAAACGACTCCGACGATGAGAGTAGAAATTCTCCGCCCCAAATAGTTCCATCCGTCCCAAGCCCCGTTCCATCCCACGCGACGCCGAGGACCTCTCCGTCAAGACCGTTTTCCGCCATGCAGGACACGATGTGGGCGTGATGATGCTGAACCTGAACGTGAGGCGCCGGGAAGCGCCGGGCGAATTGGGTCGAAAAATAATCCGGATGAAGATCACTAACAACAGTAACGGGTTTGATGCCGTAGAGTTCCATGAGGCTTGTTCCCGTTCGCTCAAAGGCAATGACGCTCTCCTTGGAATCCAAGTCGCCGATGTGTTGGCTTAAGAAAACGGCGTCCTCCACCGTCACCGCCACCGTGTTTTTCATATGCCCCCCCACGGCCAAAAGAGGTGGATTTTTTGCGCCGACCATAATGGGCGACGGCGCATATCCGCGCGAGCGGCGAATCACGAGGCCCCGCCCGGCCACAACGCGAACCACCGAATCGTCCACCTGGCGGACAATGGGTCTATTATGAAGCAAGAAAACATCCGCGACGGCGCGAAGGCGCTCCACTGTTTCGTCGTTATCGATGCAAATCGGTTCATCCGAGCGATTGCCGCTCGTCGCCACAACCGGAAAATTCAGCTCCGTCAGAAGAAGCGCGTGAAGCGGTGTGTACGCAAGCATAATCCCAAGACGCGGATTCATTGGCGCCACGGCCTCAGCGATTTTGGCCTTTCCCTTCCTCTTTAACAAAACGATGGGAGCCGCCATCGACGACAAAAGCTCTCCCTCGAGCGGGGACACCTCGCACAGCTCTTTGGCCATCTCCAGAGACGAGCACATCAGGGCCAACGGTTTTTCTTCGCGCCCTTTCCGTTCCCGAAGGCGGATGACGGCGTCCTGGTTTCGCGCGTCCACCAAGAGATGAACCCCTCCAAGCCCTTTCATCGCCACAATGCGTCCAGCCCGAAGCGTCTCAGCGGTTTTCAAGAGCGCCTCATCACCCATCGAAATAAAATCGCCCCGGGCGTCCCGAAGTTCCAACTGAGGCCCGCACGCGGGGCAGGCGTTCGGTTGAGCGTGGAACCGGCGGTTGGAGGGATCCTCATATTCTGTTCGGCAGGCGCCGCACATCGAAAATGATTTCATTGTGGTGTGGCCCCGGTCGTACGGCAGCGCTTCAATAATGGAATACCTGGGCCCGCAGTGGGTGCAATTGGTAAAGGGATATCGATATCGCCGATCGGCGGGATTTTGAATGTCCTTGAGACATTCCAGGCAAAGAGCCACATCAGGCAACACGTGCGCCGATATTTCCCCCTCGTCGGCGCTGGATTCAATTTGAAACGACGTAAACCCGGCTGGATCAAGCGACGCGGTTTGAATGGATCGAATCAAGGACAACGGCGGTTTCTCTTCCTGAAGACGGCGGAGAAAAAGTTGGGTGGTGGAAGCGGGGCCTTCCACCTCAATCGTTAGCCCCCGGGCGGTGTTCTTGACAAAACCGGCGAGCCCCAATTGCGTGGCCAAACGAAAAACGAACGGACGAAAACCAACCCCCTGCATCGTCCCGCGAATCTCGATGCGAAGACGATTCGAGAGGTCGCCCAACAACCGACTACGCCTTGTAGCTGTGCAGAGCCTTCATGTAATTGGCCCGTTCAAACGCAGCTGGATCTTCGACGGATTTGTGGCTCATGCTGCCTTTCATTTGCTGAACCGATTCGTACTCGTGCTCTTCCATCCACGCTTTCATGGATTCCAATATTTTAGGAATTTGCCCGAGACCGTTTTTGAGGAGGGTGGAGCAGAGCATTGTCGCGTCCGCCCCGGCCATCAGCATTTTGAGCACGTCCAAGTGTTCATGGATTCCGCTCGTGGCTCCTAGACTCGCCCGGATATGCCCGTAGAGAATGGCCACCCAGCGAAGCGGGAGACGCATGGCAAACCGCGTGCTGAGGAGCGCGTTCGGAACCACCGTCAACGATTCGAGATCGATATCCGGCTGATAGAACCGGTTAAACAAAACAAGGCCGTCGGCGCCGGCCTCATCCAACCGTTTCGCCATGTTCGCCATGGAGCTGAAATACGGGCTCAACTTCACGGACACGGGGATCTTCACGGCGGATTTCACGCTCTTAAGAATATCCAGATAGGTTTGCTCGATCTGAGTGCCGGTCGTGTTCAAGTTTGTCGGGATAAAATAAACGTTCAGTTCCAACGCGTCCGCTCCGGCCTGTTGCATTTTCTGGGCGTAGTCGGTCCAACCGCCGACGGAACGGCCGTTCAGGCTCGCGATGATCGGAATCTTCACGGCCGCCTTGGCTTTCCGGATGTGTTCCAGATACTGATCCGGCCCTCGAACGAAATCCTGCGGTTCCGGGAAATACGTCAGGGACTCCGCGAAACTCTCCGTTCCGGCGGTCATGTGATGATTGAGCTCACGCGCCTCCAGAGAAATCTGCTCTTCGAAAAGTGAGTAGAGGACCACGGCGGACACGCCCGAGTCTTCAAGCTTTTTAATCGTATCGATTTTCTCCGACAACGGAGAAGCCGACGCCACCAACGGATTTTTAAGAGAGAGTCCCAAATACTTTGTTGAGAGATCCATTACACTTTCTCCTCTGGAGGAACCGGTTTCACCGGAGACGGTGTCGCCGGGGCCGAGTTTGCGACAGTTTGAACCAGCGCCGGTCCATTGGCGCTTCCTGACATGGCTGCCAGATTTTCATACATCCGACGCCGTTCTGTGACACCGGCCTGAGCCCGTTCCAGAAGAATCTTTGCCTCTTCGGGATGGCTTTTGGTCAGCATTTTGAACCGGTTTTGCCGGTACGCATAGTCTTGGAATGAGATGGTGGGCTGAGGCGAATCCAGTTGGAATGGATTTTTGCCTTGAGCCGACAAGGCCGGATTATACCGGTACAGCGGCCAATAGCCAGAGGCCACCGCGTTTTTTTGCTCCTGCATGCCGCCCGTCATGTTGATGCCGTGCGCGATGCAGTGTGAGTACGCGATAATGAGCGACGGGCCTTTGTGCGCTTCCGCTTCGAGGAAGGCCCTGAGGGTGTGCTCGTCGCGAGCCCCCATGGACACGCTGGCCACATACACATGGCCGTAGCTCATGGCGATCAGGCCCAGATCTTTCTTCCCCGTGGTCTTCCCGGCGGACGCGAATTTGGCGACGGCGCCGCACGGCGTGGCTTTGGACATTTGCCCGCCCGTGTTGGAGTACACCTCGGTATCCAAAACAAGAATGTTCACGTCTCGTCCCGTGGCCATCACGTGATCCAATCCGCCGAAGCCGATGTCATAGGCCCATCCGTCTCCGCCGACGATCCATACGCTTTTTTTGACCAAGTAATCCGCCAAGCTCGACAACAGTTTGGCTTCGGGTGAACTGACCTTCGTCAGTTTATCCTTTAGAATCTTTACTCGTTCGCGCTGTTCATGGATGTCCGCTTCTTCGTCTTGTTTGGCTTCGAGAAGGGATTTAACCAAGTCGCCGCCGATCTGCGTTTCCAGCTTTTTCAGTAATTCGCCGGCCAATTCTTTCTGTTTATCAACGGCGAGGCGATAGCCAAGTCCAAACTCCGCGTTGTCTTCAAAGAGCGAGTTGGACCAGGCCGGCCCGCGGCCGTCGGGGTTGGTGGCGTAGGGCGTCGTCGGAAGATTTCCGCTATAGATGGAGGAACATCCAGTGGCGTTCGCGATGAGCGCCCGGTCGCCGAAGAGTTGCGACATGAGTTTGATGTAGGGCGTCTCGCCGCATCCGGCGCAGGCGCCTGAAAACTCAAAAAGAGGCTGAAGAAGCTGAACCGAACGAACATCGGACCGTTTCACTTTGGTCCGGTCCACTTCCGGAAGCGATAGGAAAAAATCCCAGTTCTTTTTCTCGCGTTCCAAAATGGGAGCGATCGGCGTCATATTGATGGCTTTCAATTTCGTTTCTTTTTTATTTTTGGCCGGGCAGACTTCCACACAGAGAGCGCAGCCGGTGCAATCTTCAGG
>PLLH01000094.1 GCA_003140895.1 Elusimicrobiota bacterium | reverse complement strand
TCGGTTGCGTTGATGATCCGGTCGTTGATCTCATCATTCAGAATCGTCGCGTAGGTGTCTGTGCTCTTACCAATCGTTAAGAGGCCGTTCACCACAATTTGCCCCGTCCCCGTCGGATTCATGATGATGGATTGCATCGCGCTCGCCGAGGCGTTTGAAAACCACAGGCTGCTGAACGTCCAGTTGTTGGCTCCCGCCACATTGCTCCCGAAATATTGATTCCCCAACACGCGTTGCTCGAAAGTACCGCCTGTCATACTAATGGTTCCATTGGTGCCGTTTCCATTCACTCCGCCGTTCACCGTGATGTTCCCCGCCCCTGACAGCGTTCCAGCCGTGACCGTGAGCGTTGAACCGATGACCATGTCTGAGCTGTTCGACCAGCCACCTCCGGTGCCGTTGAAGATCACGTTGTTGAAATCGTTGGCCCCCGTCAGGTTTCCTGAAATAATTTTCCCCGTTGTCGTGGCATCAAATGTCACCGTCCCTGAATTGGAAGTAAAAATGCCATTGTTCGCGAAGTGGCCCCCAACATAGAAAAGCGCCGTGGAGGAAGCCGAGAAACTGCCCAGGCTTTCAATGATGAAATTACCGTTGTCGTTGATAACGCGGTCGTTGAGTTCATCATTGACGATTGTAAGGTTCGTGTCAGAACCGCCCCCAACGGTCAATGCCCCGTTCACCACAATCTGCCCCGTGCCTAAAGCGTTCATGATGATAGTTAGATCTGAGCCCGACGCATTGGAAAACGTCAAATCGTTAAATGTCCAGTTGACCGCTCCGGCGACGTTACTCCCAAAGTATTGGTTCGCTGATACGCGCTGTTCGAACGTGCCGGTGGTCAGCGTGATGGTCCCGTTCGTCCCGTTCCCCGCCAAGCCGCCGTTCACCGTGATATTGTTCGACCCGGACAACGTTCCAGCGGTCACAGTCAACGTGGACGTTACCAACATGGGTGAGCTGTTTGACCAGCCGCCGGCCGCGCCGTTGAACTGCAGGTTGTTAAACGCGGAGGCGCCGTCCAGAGTCCCGGAAAGCGTATGCCCAACCGCCGTGGCGTTAAAAATCACTGTGCCCGTGCTGGCAGTGAACGTATCATTGTTCGTCCAGCTGCCGGTCACAGTGATCGCATTTCCAGCCGTAAAAGCGCCGTTTGTGATTGTTAAATCGTTATTCACCTCGAGCGCTCCGGTGTTTTTCCAACCTCCTCCCACTCCGTCAAAGGTCAAGTTATAGAACCGGCCGGTCGCTCCCGTCATGGTTCCATTCAGTGTTTCCCCCGTTACAGTCGCATCGAAAATAACTGTGCCGGCATTCGGTGTGAACGTTCCCGTCCGGGTCCAACTTCCCCCGACGCGCATGGCGTTGGCCGCGTTCGCGCTAAAAACGGATGCGGCATTGATGGTGACATCGCCCCCGACGTTCAAAATGGTGGCGTTGGTGTTGGCGGCCGCCGTACAGGCATTGGTGCCGTTTCCGATGGCCAAATTTCCATTGACCGCAAAGGCCCCCGCCGGAAAGGTGAAGGTTTGTGTGCCGGCGGCCTTGAGATCCAGATTCCCGAAGACTTGGGTGGATATCGTCACGGCAGCGTTTTGAAGATAGCGAACAGTGCTGGTCGTGTCGAAGTTAAAAAAGCCAAAACCCGTTGGAAAGGCGCCGGCGCTCATTTCAAAAGCGGCGCCGTTCGCCACTGCAAATGTTTTCCCCCCGTTTCCGGCGATCGTGAGCCCCGCGTTTTTAAGAACGCCAGCTTGAACACGGATATCTCCGGTGACATTGGTCGTCGTGACGGCCGCCCCCAGGGTGGCTCCGTTGGCATTCGTGTTACTGAGATAAAGGTTGTAGTACCCGCCGCCCGCGAACATACGCACCGTTTGAGCGGCGGCGGAATCGGCGTAATTAAAAATACTCCCGGCATTTCCGGCGGTCAATGTGCCAACGACGGTAAAGGTCAACGCTCCTTTTAAATTCAACGTCCCCGCGCCGCCGGACATATCAATCACTTTCGTCGCATTGGCTCCAAGAGTCCCGCCGAACGTGAGTCCGGCATTGGCATTGAGTTGCCCCGACGTGATCACGATTTTTGAAACCCGCGTTATCGTGGCGTTGTTACCGGTGAGGGTGATCAATCCCGAAGCGGTGGCGGCTCCATTATTGATGTTCCAGGCGGATGTGACGGCCGCGGTGGGCTGAGTCATGGTGACCGTTCCATTCACGGTCAGCGTTTTACCAGAATGCGTTAAACTGCTGGCCACAGCGCCGCCTGAAAATGACAATCCGGCAACGGTGGCATTAACATCGAGCGTGACAGCGTGAGTGCTGATCGTTACCGTATCGGCGGCTTGGGGCGCGACGCCTCCGCAGCTTGTCCAGGTGAGAGCGGCGCTCCAGTTCCCGGCGGCGCGAGAAACGCAGGCAGCGGCCCAAAGGCGTTCAACGCCGAAAGGACACAGGACGCCCATCAAAGAAAAAAATGTGATCAGCTTTGGGAGGCGATGTGCGGCGCGATGGATGGGGCCATTTCTCATCAATAATCCTCGGAAAGATAGTATTTCTTTAAAACAACATGAATTCAAGAGGCAAAACCTGAAAATCCTCCCATAAAAACGCTTTCTCGCGACGATGAATTTTTAGGCCTTGTTTTTTTTCTTCGAGATCTCGTTCAAGAAGAATTCGGAGGCGGTTTGGATCGGCGAAGGCATGGAATGAGGGAGGTGGTGGGTTAGGCAAAAAGCCGGGCGGGGAGCGTAGAACGCCGGCTCAGAACTTATAGGAAACCGTCCCCGTCCAGCGTGAACGGATAATCTCTCCGAATTGGCCCGGTTCCGAAGCGCTCTGCTGCGGCAGCACCTCATAATGATCGTGGTTCAGAAGATTGAAAGCGTTGAGCCCCACTTCCAAGCCTTGGCATCTCCCCGTAAAGGCGTAACCAACATGGGCGTTCAAAAGAAAGTAGGCGCTGACAGGCCTTAAGTCGGTCTGCGTTGACGATCCCAACAAGGAAGCCCAACGGGTTGAATTCACCCAATGGATCCAAAGGTTCCCCGTGAAGCCTTTCTCTTTCACCAAGAAGCCCGCGTTCGCTTTGTGCTTGGGGGACTGCAACTCCCAGCTCCGGTCTCCGGGGCTGTCATAAAGGTGTTGATACGAATAATTGGCGAAAGAAGAGAACCAGGAAGTCACGCGCATCGATAAGCCGAATTCGCCCCCCCAGGCGCTCATTTCACCGATGTTCGCATACGAAGAAAGAATGCCCAGCGTGGGAGGAACCATCCCAATAAGTTGGGGAGTGCTAGGCCCAATGATGTTCTTCAGTTTGTAGTGGAATCCGACAAGGCTTGTTTGAAGGGGCCCGAATTGACCGTTGTGCGCCAACTCGACGGTCTCCATGCGCTCCGGCTCCAGATCTCCGTTGCCTTTAGTGATGGCTTGGATCGACGTGAACGGTGGGTTGGTAAAGGGCGGTGTCCCGGGATTGGCTGTCACGGGAGCGACGCTGATCGCATTCTCCAAGAGCGTCGGATTGCGAAAGGATGTCCCCGCCGATAAGCGGAAAACCTGGCTTTGAACGGGGGTAAAAATGAGACTGCCGCGCGGCGAAACCATGATGGGCGTATAGGGATGGCGATCGACTCGGCCGCTCATCATCCACACCCAATGATCCGCCACATCCCATTTGTCTTCCATGTAAAGCGCCCATAAGTTCTGGGTCAGCGATCCACCAGGAAGGGTGCTGGAGTGCGCCACGTTGCGCCGGCCGCTCCCTCCAAACGTAAGTTCGTTGTGGAAAGGAAGGCTCACCGCTTGCTCGGCTTCCGCTTGGTAGGTATCGCTATCGAGATTGGTACTCCCCAGTGTGACGAACTGGTCCAAGAAAGCCCGGTCGCGGTTCCAAAACGCGCGCGCCTTGGTTTTTTTATAACGGTAGTCGGTTCGCGCGAAACCGCTGGTTCCTTTGTAGAACGTCGTCCCGGCCACGCCCGCGGTTGTCTGGGTGTTGAAGTCCGTCAGGCCGACGGACGTGTTCCACTCGGAATCCGGCGTCGGCGTGTAACCGACAAAAGCGTTGAATTTTCCCGCCTGCGAAGCGAATTGGTCCGCGCTGGCAAATTGGTTCAGGGAACGCCAGCCGCCGCCCACTTTATACGCCACTGTCCCATTTTCCCGGCCGTAGTCAATGCTGCCGGTTTGGGTGTTTCGCTCCCCTCCCGTATAGTTGACCTGCCCCCCCTGAAATTTCCCGGGGGTCTTCGTGATGATGTTGATGACGCCGCTGATCGCGTTGGCGCCATACACCGCCGAGGCCGGGCCTTCCACGATTTCAATGCGATCAATTTCCTGCATGGTGACAGGGATGGTTTCCCAGGTCACAAAATCGTAATAAGCGTTCATGACGGTCTTCCCGTCGAGAAGAATCAACGTCCGGTTACTGAGGGGCTTATCCAAACCCCGAATGCTCACTTCCCCCTGATTGGCGCGAGTCTGAACCACATCAATCCCAGGAACCCCGCGCAAGGCGTCCCAAATCGTCTGGGCTCCTGAGTTCTTGATATCCTCTTGTGTCACGACATAGACGGTGGCGGGAGATTGGGCGCGGCTAACCGGTTGGCGCGAGGCCGAAACGACTTTGGCCTCTTCTTCAAAAAACTGGAAGGCCTCATCGGCCCCCCAAACAAATAGGGTGGAATGACTGGCCAAACTTAAAATCACCGCGCGTCGGATCCAACGATTCATAATCATACCCCTCTTCTAAAAACCGCCTTTGGCCGTTTGCAGATGTTTAACTTCTCATCTATATATCTCTTTGAAAAAACAATTAAAACAAATTAAATATATTAATTCCCCTCTATAGGGTGGGAGAGTTGATCCGGCCAGAAACTCATCCTAAGAAAGAAGGAGAAAAGGCTTGATGGAAATGGATGAATGGGCGAAAATCGACCACCTTATGAAAAAATGGATCCTCGTTCTCCCGCTCCTGTTTCTGCCCGGCATTTTGATCGCCGCCCCCGATCCATTGGAAAAAGTGGCCAAAGAGTTGGCCGACGGAATCGGGACTCAGCGTCAAGCCAAGGTGGCTGTTGTGGGAATCGCGCACCATGACAATCACAAAAGCGACGGGCCCGCGCTCGTGTCGGAACGGTTAACCACCTATTTGGCCAAAGACAAACGGTTTCACGTCGTGGAACGGAATCAAATCGCGCAAATTCTAAGCGAACTGCGCCTCTCGGAAACAGGACTCATCAACCGCGCCTCCGCCAAACGCATCGGCGAGGGGCTGGGGGCGGATGTGATCGTGACGGGAACGTTGATTGATTTGGGAAACCAAAAAACCGAGCTCAACGCCCGCGCCCTTTTCTCGGGCACCGGACGCGTGATCGCGGCCAGCCGGACCCTTCTGGACCGAACGTGGTTGGGGCGGCGCAACCTGGGGCGGCAATGAACGCCCGAAAACTCACGCTCACCTTTCTCATCCTAGCGGGGATCGCCGCCTCGTCGGGAGGCGCCGATCCCATCAAATCTCTCTCACAAAAATTAAAACGCGACATCAAAGCCAAAGAATGCCCGCTCTTGGCCATTCTTAACTTTCCCTATAGTTTGGGACGAATCAGCACGGGATCGACGCTGGTGTCAGAACGCCTCCTCACGTATTTGGCCCAGGAGAACGCGCCGCTGGTGGAACGACGGTTGATTCAAAGCATTCTCGAAGAAAGAAAGATGTGGGACACGGGCGTTATCGACCCCGGCTCCATCAAATCCATGGGCCGCCTTCTTGGAGTGGACGCCGTTGTGATCGGCACGCTGGCGGACTCGCCGGATAAAGACACAACGGAGGTGACCGCCCGGATTGTTCGAGTGGACACGGGAGAGATTCTCTCCGCCGGGACGATCATGACGGGCCGCGAATGGCTGGATGTCCCGAAACCCCCGAAAGACGCCCAAGGACGGTCCCCCGTGCCGGGAGCCTTTTCAACCGAAGGCTTGAGCGCCGTTGTCTCGACGCCGGACGATTCCCCCCGAAGGGGTTCCCCCTGGACCAACGACCGGGACGCCGCTATTGAAATCCGATCCGACTCACAAGCCATGGTCAGCCGATGGAACGAACGTCGACCGGCGGGAAATTCCTCTCCCGCGAAACTGAATAAAACAAACCTGGCCCTCGACGGACGGAAAACAATTTATGCCGGGAAACCGCTTACGAGACGCCTGCCGTATCGCCTGGTGGCGGTTCCCGTTTTGGCTCCAACGTATACTCTTAAGACCGAAGGAGGTCGCGACGACCAATGAAAAATTTACTCCGGAAAATAACATCAGCCCGCCCCCCGTGGTTTGTGCATGGGGATCTCGATGGTTTCTTCGGCCTTTTTATCGACAATCTCCTGGAGCTCATGCTCATTACGGTTCTCTGCCGTACTGCCTGCGGATTTCCCGCTTCTTTCATCACCGGGCGGATTTTACCGGGTGCGGCGTTCTCCATTTTGGCCGGCAACCTTTTTTATTCGTGGCAGGCCCGGCGCCTGGCCAAAAAGACCGGCCGGACCAGCGTGACGGCGCTTCCCTTCGGCATCAACACGGTGAGCCTCCTGGCGTTTATCTATCTCGTCATGGGGCCGGTGTATTACGAAACGGGCGATTCGTCTCTCGCCTGGAAAGCGGGGTTGGCGGCCTGTTTCTTAAGCGGTTTGATTGAGATGGCGGGCGCGTTCGTCGGGCGATGGATCAAACGCCACACGCCGCGCGCGGCGCTTCTTTCGGCGTTGGCGGGGGTGGCGCTGTCTTTCATGGTTCTCGGGTTTTCATTTCAAATTTTCGCGTCCCCCTCCATCGCTCTCATCCCGATGATGTTGATTCTTATTGTTTACGGAGCCCGCGTGAAACTTCCTCACGGCGTGCCGGTGGGGCTGGCCGCTGTTTTGATCGGGGTCGCGGCGGCCTGGGGGCTCAAGTGGGCGGGGATATCGACCATCAACGTTATGGGAGATCCTTTGGCGATATCGTGGAATTGGCCAACGCCCGCGCTTCGGGAATTGTTTTCAATTCTGCTTCTTCCTCACGCGTGGTCGTACGTGGCGGTCGTGATTCCGATCGCTCTTTTCAACGTGGTGAGTTCCATCCAAAATCTGGAGAGCGCGGAAGCCGCGGGAGATGCCTTTGAAACAAAACCGTCGCTTCTCGCCAACGGCGCCACTTCTCTCTTGGCCGCCTGCCTCGGAAGCCCTTTTCCGACGACCATTTACATCGGGCATCCGGGCTGGAAAGCCATGGGCGCTCGAACAGGCTACTCGGCGCTGAACGGGATTGTCATCATGATTCTTTGTCTTATGGGCGGGATCACCGTCGTTTTAAAATACATTCCGCTGGAGGTAACGCTCGGCCTTCTCATTTGGATTGGGATTGTGATCGTGGGGCAAGCGTTCCGGGAAACGGAGCGCCGCCATTCCATCGCCGTGGCGTTGGGCCTCATCCCGGCCTTGGCCGCGTGGGCGCTTCACCTGATTGAAACAACGCTTCGAGCGACCGGCTCCAATCTTTACGACGCCTTTGATCAATTCGGCTCCGAAATCTATATCCATGGGATCATCAGCCTCTATCAAGGCTTCCTTTTGATCGCGATGATTTTCGCCGCGATTCTCGCCCACGTGATTGACCGGAAATTCTTAAAGGCGGCGGTGTGGAGCTTTGTGGCTTCTCTGTTGTCCTCCATCGGGCTCATTCACGCCTACATCATCACGGCGTCGGGAATTCAAAATTCCTTCGGCTGGCTCGCCGCTCCGACCTACGCCATCGTCTACGCCGTTCTCGGACTCATTCTCCTGGTTTTCCACTTCTCAAAAATCGCAACCCAAGGCGAAGCGCCGCTCGAGTCCTAACGATCATCCTTTCGCGGATTTTACCTATCCCGCAACGGGCCAGCATGGCCGGCGAGGGCAGGGGGTTTGGCCCCCGCCGGACCGATGCCGGATCAGAACGCGTATTGCGCGCTCAGAACGATTCCATTGCCAAGGCCCACTTTCGTCGTCGATTTTTCATCACCGGCATTCACCGTCGCCGCCACCAAGCTCAAATGGGCGTCATAAAACCACGCCACATGAGCGTCCCAATAATTGGCGTTCTTAAAATCACTGAACTCCGCACCTTGCTTGTATTCAAATCCCAATGCCACGTTGGACAAAGGGAGGACATCAATGTTCCCGAAAAAAGTTGTTTTTCGATCTTTATCGAATCCAAAAACACCCGTGGTCTTTCCTTTTGTGGAGAGAGCTCCCGCCGAAACAAGAACCGGCCGCGGCAACTCCTTAATGAGCTTTGTCGCGACGCCGTAATAGTCCACCCCCACCGAGTCGGTCTGAGAAATATCCGTGTGCTTGTAAATCGCACCGGCCGAAACCGCGGGAATAAACGCCAGCCCGCCCGTGTTTTCCTTGACGAGCAGGAGTTTCGCGCCGTAATTTGATTTGTGGATGTTGAGAACTTTGCTTTGAGCGATCGTCTCGTATCCCCCTGAAACTTCCAGGCGGTCGAACACCGTTTCCGCAAAACCGAGCGCGGTCCAGTCCACTTTCACGTCTCCCAGATGGACAAACCATCCGCCCAATTGCGGTTTGTTGACCGGCCAACCATCCACGCGCGTTCCTGCGGTGTAGGCCAGCGGATTGAACGCGATTCCTCCAACGCCTTCCAAGTTGGTTAAGGGAACTCCGGCATGGCTCCGGTGAACCCCGGCGAGGATAAGGATGCTTCCCAGGATGACGGCTTTGAATGATGTCTTCAGTATGTGCTTCATTGTCTTTCTCCTTTATTTTTATTGGTTGAAACAAAAAAACCCGTGCGGACACGTATGTCGGCACGGGTGAACGTATAACTATACCTCTAGCCGCTTTAGCGCCCAATTTTTCGCCATAGAACTGGCGAATGGCTGGGGCAAGTTGGTCTTTAAAGCCTCACCGATACTGCTGTCACTATGTATTAAACCGTTAACATTCTCTCGATAGGCCCTCCTTGTCCCTTTGACGTCGACAACAGATTTTTATTTGTTGATGATGAGGCGAATTGGTCATTTCGCGGTTCCTTCAAAAAGCCAGGTCGATAAATATCGCTCGCCGGTATCCGGAAGAATCGTCACGATGGTTTTCCCGGCGGATTCCGGCCTTTTCGCCACCAGAAGCGCCGCTCCCAGAGCCGCGCCGCCGGAGATGCCGGTGAGGATTCCTTCTTCGCGAGCCAACGAACGCGCCACCTCTCCGGCTTCTTCATGGGAGAAGGTGAGAATCTCGTCAATCACGCCTTGGTTGAGCACACCGGGGACAAACCCGGCGCCGAGCCCTTGAATTTTGTGCGGGCCTGGTTTCCCGCCGGAGAGAACGGGAGAATCTTTGGGTTCGATCCCGATAATTTTTACCGTCGGTTTTCTCTTCTTGAGAACATCCCCCACGCCGGTGATGGTGCCGCCGGTTCCAATCCCGGCCACGAAAATATCCACGGCGCCATCGGTGTCCTCCCAAATTTCCACGGCGGTGGTTCGGCGGTGGATCTCCGGGTTCGCGGGATTGTTGAATTGCTGAGGAATGAAGGCGTTCCCGATTTCTTCCGCCAACGACGCTGCTTTTTCGATGGCGCCTTTCATGCCCTTCGCCCCTTCGCTCAACACCAGCTCCGCCCCCAGAATTTTCATGAGGTGACGCCGCTCGACGCTCATCGTTTCCGGCATCACAAGGATGAGCCGGTAGCCTTTGGCCGCGCAGACGAACGCCAAGGCAATCCCGGTGTTGCCGCTGGTGGGTTCGATGATGACGGTGTCCTTATTAATCCGGCCGGACGCCTCGGCGTCCTCGATCATGGCGACGCCGATCCGGTCTTTGACGCTGGAGAGCGGATTAAAAAACTCCAGCTTGGCCAGCACGGTCGCTTGGGTGTCTCGATTTAATTTGTTGATCCGAACCAGCGGCGTGTGGCCCACGGTCTGGGTGATGTTTTCAAAGATTCGAGGCATAGAACGATTCCTCCTTAGATCTTGCTCTTAGCTGACCTTGGCGAGCGCCTGATCGATATCGGCAATGATGTCATCCACATGCTCGATGCCGATGGAGAGGCGAATGTAGTCCGGTGTGACTCCCGTCGCCAACTGTTCCTCCGCCGACAATTGCTGATGCGTCGTGCTGGCCGGATGTATCGCGAGCGTTTTCGCGTCGCCGATATTGGCCAGGTGAGAGATGAGCTGAAGGGAATTAATGAATTTCTTCCCCGCTTCGACGCCTCCTTTGATGCCGAACCCAATAATGGACCCGGCTCCCTTCGGCAAATACTTTTTCGCTCGCGCCTTTTCGGGGCTTGAATCCAACCCGGGATAATTGACCCAGGAGACCTTCGGATGTTTTTCGAGATGTCTCGCCGCGGCGAGCGCATTTTCGGTATGCCGCGGAAGCCTCAGATGCAAGGTTTCCAATCCCTGCAACAGAAGAAACGAATTGAAGGGAGAGATCGCTGGGCCCAAATCCCGGAGGAGCGTCACGCGCGCCTTGATGATATAGGCGATATTCCCCATTGGTTTCAGCGCCTCGACGAAATTAATCCCGTGATAGCTGGGGTCGGGATCGGCAATGAGCGGAAACTTCCCGTTCGTCCAATCGAACTTCCCGGAATCAACGATGATGCCGCCAATGGAGGTCCCGTGCCCGCCGATGAATTTCGTCGCCGAGTAGACAATAATGTCCACGCCATGATCGAACGGCCTCAATATATAAGGAGAGACCGTGTTGTCTAACACGAACGGAATCTTGTTCCTGTGCGCGATGGCGGCGATCCCTTCGAGATCCGCCACGTCCAATTTCGGATTCCCGATGGACTCGGCATAAACGGCTTTCGTTTTGGGCGTGATCGCTTTTTCCAGAGCGGCCAAATCATTTGATTTCACGAAATTGACTTTGATGCCAAGGCGTTTGAACGTGTAATGGAAAAGGGTGTATGTGCCTCCATACAAGTTGTCCGCCGAGACAATTTCATCCCCCGCTTGAGCGATGTTCAAAAGCGCCAGCGTGATGGCCGACTGCCCGCTCGCCACCGCCAACGCGCCGACGCCGCCGTC
>PLLH01000015.1 GCA_003140895.1 Elusimicrobiota bacterium | reverse complement strand
CCAACGCCTTATGCAATTCACCCACCACCCACGCCGCCTCAGGACTGTTTTTCAATGCCCCCGACGGAATGGCCGCCACATTCAAAAATTCATGCGCGATAAGCCCCACTTGCGGCATGAGCCCGCGCCGGGCAAACCCCATGGCGCCAGTTCCACTTCTCATCATTTCATTGGAAAGCTGAACGATTAAATTGTTCACTTCAATGCCGGATCCTTTAAGGCGTGCCATAAGCGGGTTTTGGTCGTCGGACTTTGGATTTCTTAAGGCAAGCTGGCCCACCATATTCCAAATCTGGCTGCTGTTTTCCGGAGACATCGTCCGCGTTTTGTCGGCGAGCGCTAAGAGAGCTTCGACGAATTGCGGGCTCCCTTCCGCCAAAAAGGTGGTCGCTTCGCCTTTATAGAACACCTGCACCATGGCGCCGAACGCCCGTTTGGCCGAGGCGCTCAAATTCTTCCACGCGGTCACAAGGACGGACGACGAAGATTCCATCGGAAGAATCAACCGAGGGCGTTCAGCCAACATTGATTTATCCTGGCGCCGAGCCAACAGATCAACGCTGAGCGTGTGTTCAACAGTGCCGTTCGCGTTTTTGCCGCTCACAACGATGGGAAGGTCTTTATCCCCTTGGGAGGCGCCGCTCTCCCGCAAGACTTGGTTCATCAGCATATGAGCGATGGAGTCATGAATACTGAGGGACGGATGACGGCCGTCGGGATCTATCTGCTGAAGCGTTCCCAAACCGTATTGGTTGACCAAATTCTTAAGAACCATCACGGGCATCACCACGCTGTTTTCGGTGCCCAGCGATTCCGCGTTGAAAGCGACCAGCGTGTAAATAAGGTCGCGGAATTCTTTTGATTTTCCCGCCATATCAGACAACGTGGCATTGGCGGGGAGGTTTGTCATCTCTTGTTGAAGGGAAGCCGGCACAGTCCCCCGGCCTGAATCCGTCAACGAACGGAGGAAAGACGTCACAAGGGGCTTAACGGCAATGCCGCCCGCCAGTGGTCCGAGATCCGGATCGGCGATAACGTTCTGAACGGCGTTCACCGCTTTCGAATCGCTCTTGGCGCCCGACGCCAGCGCGTCTTCTTTCATCGTGACTGAGATGGCCGCCAGAGCGACAATGAGTTTTTCGTGCAAGGGAGTGGCCTGAAGAGGGGCCTCAACGAATTCAATCCGGCGAACAGCGGGGTCGCGGCCCAGATCCTTGGCTCCGATCACCGGCACGCCTTCGCTGTTTCGAGTGACGGACCGGAAGAACAATTTTTCGCGCCCGTCGTAACTCACGTCATTCAAACTGGGATGAACCAACGCGAGGAGGGTCTTTTCTCCCCCCGGCTGTGATGATCGGATTTCGAGGAACCCTTGTTCGTCCTTGGATAGTTTGTTTTGTCCTTTATTATTGAAAGTCGAAGCTGATGCACCCGACACAGTGGTTCTGACAAGCTGCGTGAGTGGAACCCTCAAATTGAAGGCCAACCCCACGCCGATCAGAAGAAGACTTCCGAAAGGAAGCTGATTCATCAAGGATTCTCCGGCGAAGGTGCTGGCGCTGGCAATCTGCTCAAGTCCGGTGAAAGCTCCGGCTGTCAGGAGGAGTAGACCAACGACCTTTGTCGCCGTCGCTGCAAATCTCGATGAGGAAGGCCCCGGCTCCTGGGGAGCGGGCACCCTTGCCGCCGGCTCTTTTTCCGCCGCTGATTCCGCCGATGTTTTACTGGCTTCAACGGGAGCCGCTGCGGGGGCTTTCGCTTCCGGCGCTTTTTGACTCTCCACTTTATGGAAAACCGATTGCGGAACGTTGAAGACGGGACCAATGGGTTGGCCTTCTTTCCCTGTCGCTTCGCTGACAACATCAATTCGAACAAACCGAATCTGCGGCGCGGATGGGTTCTCTCCCATTCGATCGTCCATCTTTTGCCCTTCTTTATCTTCAGCCACCGGTTGGAATTTGAAATCGGGGGAGGGGCGGGCTTCCAATCGATAACTATCAACTATTAATTTTCCGGAATTCTTTTCATACGTAACGTTGATCTTGCCTCCCTTATTCAAATCCCCTTCCCAGCTCATCACCGCGCGAGGATTATTAGAATGGGTGGCTCCATAACGGGAATCAACAAACTCAACGGTCACTTTCTTTTCGCCTTGATTCTTGGTGATGATGACGGCCAACTCTTTGTGTTCCTGTCCCTTTTCATCACGACTTATCGAGGACACCGTAAAGGATCGAACACCCGTATTTGGATTTCGAGTATCCGTAATACTGGCCTCCGTCAAATCAAGCGAAGCCAACCCCAGATAAAGCGGGTTATTCTCTTTCCAATCTCGGCCGAATTCGGACGTTCTTGCAACAGAAATTTCCGGATGCGCCACTTTCACCAAAAGATCTATTTCTTGGTCCGAAAAGGGAACGCCGTTCGCGTCAAACCCGTGAATTCCGATAAAGGTGTCTGAAAAATAATGTTCCGCCATCATCTCTTTGGCTTTTGTCACTTTCGTTTGCTTCTCGGGATCGGCGACACCGGCTTCAACTCCGTTAAGGTGATCCGCGACAACCTCTTTTGAAGGGGCGCTTAACACAAGGACTTTAAATTCCGATATTTGCTTCGGAGTTTGCCCCACCTCAGCCAATGTTGCGCAGGTTTCATCCAAAATATTTTTTTGATGACCCGCCACCGCCCGGGCCGCGTCTGCTAACTCGGGTCGAGTCTCACCCACTCTCTCCGCCACTTTCTCAGCTCGATCCATGTGAATATTGTTGTTCCGGAAGGCCGCCACCGCGGGCCGAATTGCATTTTGAGGACGCTTGAATTCCCGGGGTTCTGTTTGCTGCTTGGCCGCCTCGGCGGTGCCTTGATCCCCCGGAGTGGCCTGGATCACTGTTTTGGCTCTGGTCTCAAAATTGGCATTCCCTTGCTCTCCCTGATTGACGGCATTAATTTCCTCCGGAGAAACCTCGTCAACACCAGCGTAATATTGAACGGCTTCTTCGGCGGACATTCCGGAATCGCTCCAATCGTAATCTTGAATGGTTCCGATCGTCACATCATTTTCTCCTAAGTTATCCTCAAAGTTCGCGATAGCCTTCAATTGTTCCGGATCGACGTCCGGGGCCGTGAGTTCATCCAAACCGAATCGGCCAAAGGCTTCCGATTCACCGGCCTCCGATAGAGAAGCGGCGATGTCTTTCGCGTTCTCCGGTTTCACCCCTTCGAAAATGAGCACCAGTTCTAAGAGTTGAGATTTCTCATCGCGGCTCAACGATTGGCCTTTCCCGGCCGTCGCGTCGATCTCACCCAAAATTTGTTTGACGGTAATTCCGTCGGGGAATTTTTCATCTCCAATCTGACTTCGTCTTTCGCCCAAGGCTGAGTAAAGTTGTGTTAAGACCCCCATAAGCCTCTGGCCTCTTTCTCCCTTCTGTTCCTCCGGTGAAAGGGCCCCCAATTGTTGCTGGACGTTCTTCATCCGACTTTCCAACCCTTTTAGCTGAGGGTCGGTTGCGACGGCTTCTTTGAGCCCCTCCGCGCGTTTTGAATGGAGGCTTTCACCAATCCAAATGGCTTTGAGCATCGTTGATGGATTGAGTCCAACGCGAGAACCGATCCCTGGTAATTTGGCGAGAGCTTTTCCGAGGGCGACGCCCCATTGGCCTTCGGAGGAACGAGACCCGAGCGATTTCCCGATCAGGGATCCCACCGGATTTAAAACGAGCGGCACGAGGCCCCAACCAACGAAGGAGGCCGCGTGAGCGGCCAGGAAAGGCAAACCCACATCCAGGAAAAGCGCCCCGCCCACCAAGCCGAACACCGTCGACTTCCCTGGGTTGGTTTTGATGTAACCCCATGTCTTGCTGAGAACCCCCTCGCCCTTTTTCGCGTCCGGGTCGTACGCCCCAATCTTAAAGCCTAATGAGGCGGCAAAGAGCCCCGCCACAACAACCGCCGGAGCCAACGCCATCGTCCCCGCCAGAAGCGCGACCATGCCGATCCCCATCGAGAGGCCGTTGAAGACTTTGCGCTCCGTCGGTGACACCTGCCGGTACCACGTTCCCATTTCTTTGGATTTGACGAGGTCGACAAAAGCTTGTTTTGGATCGGCTGAACGGGCCGCCTTCACCAATTCCTGAACCGAAATTTTCCCGAGGAGACTTGTTCCTTCTGAAGGAGATGCCTTGTCGGCTTGATTATTCCCCTTGGCCGTTGCGGCTTTCTGAAACGCGGTTGGGTTCCGATTCACCAAATTGGTTCCGATCGCAGGGCGGGTTTTCAACCATCCTCCAGCCGCTTCGATCATACGAGTCCACAAAGACGCTGGTTTGGCTTGAGGTCCAGAAGATGATGCGCTCAACCCCATATCAATCAATTGCGTCAATGTGTCTCTCTCACCGCTTTTGATTCCTTCGAATAAGGCAGCCATGCCGACCAAATAGGCAATGATTTCTTTTTTATCAGCCGGATTAACACCGTTCGCGGAAGCCGCCAGCCTTAAGTCATCACAGGTCATCCGGGAGATTTTCTGCAAGGCTCTCTCCGGCGATAAAACCATCCCTCCCCAAATCATACCGGCTGAGAATTTGGCGATGTCCCAGGCCTTAACAAATATGTTTCCGCCCGTCGTCCGGTTGAGGATCGCGGCTCGCTGATCGCGAATCTTATCCATCAACCCCATCATTTTGTTGGACTGATTAACGGCGACGTTTCCGGACACGGCATTCTGTCTCGGAGTCAACCAACCGGCCATGGCCTCGCTTCTCAAAGTAGGACCTTGCTTGTTGGAGGCGATGGGCGTATTGGGAGTCAACGCTATGTCGATAACATCCTGAGCCGACACCTCATGTTGAGGAATACCCATTTGACTTGCGATGGACACGAGATCTGCGGCTACATCAAGCACGTCCATCGTGAAATCTTTGGCTTGTCCTCCGTGCGCTTCCCAGCCTTCGGCCAACGACGCAGCCAATTCCCGTGCATTGGCTGTCTTCGGATCGATAGAAGCCGAAATAAGTCCTGCGGCTTGGAGAGCCTGTGCTTTCTCCTTTCGCTTGTCGTCGGTCATTCCGGAAAACGACGAATAGGCGAGCGCAATGACTTGTTGACCATACGAAAGGAGTGTGCCGGCATCATCATCTGATTTGGTTGTCTGGGAGGACTTCTTTGAAGAATCTTCAAGGGAATTAACAAAATTGACTTTACTTGGTGCGGCCGAATCAGCAGGAGCCAAGCCGTCTCTGGCGGTGTGCGTCGTCTTTTGCACGGCGCGAGTCGGAGCTCCTTCAGGACCGGCGGCATTTTTGCTTTTTTGCGTATTGGGGAGAAGATAATCGGTCAGCGTCACCGCCACTTTGGCCACCATCTCAGCCGGGCGATGTCTCGAACTCTCCGACACGTTTGTGTAGGCGGAATCCTGATAATCGCCTTGATGTTGGAAGAGCCCGTTTTCCGAGGGATTCTTTAATCTGGTTTTGATGTCTTTAACCGTGGTCGCGATGTCCGCCAGCCGTTCGGCGGCCTCCATTCGAATCCCGGATGAGACGTCGCGGCTGTTCACAATTTTCCGTAAATAAACCTGAGCTTGCTTGGCGCCGGAAAGAAACGCGTCATAAACGATATCGGTCGGGTCTCTGTATTCGGTTCCTTGCTTAATCTCTCGTTGATCGCTATGGCTCAATACGTCTCGATACAAATTTTGAAGGAAGATTTTTCCATTCTCCGACCCTTCTTTGGCGATCATCGCCTGCACCGGCTCTTTCAAGAGCTTCGAAGAAGTCTGTTCATTAATAAAGAAGAGGGCCGACTGCGCGCGGTTTTCCAACGATCCGAAATCTCCGGCGAGCTCGACCAGCTGGCTCAGGGAGAGACTTTTTACGTCAACTTGTCCGAGATCGCGTCCAAAAAGCCCATCCGATCTCCCGAATTTATCGCGCAGCGCCTCATCGACGCGTTTTGCGACCTCCACTCTGTTTCTCAGCACATCTTCGCGAAGCAAAACGGTCCTTCGAGCACCCGTGGGGCCGCCCCGGTCAACGCGCGCGAAAGCCTGCAGGTTGGATTCGGTCGTGAATAATTCCGTTCCCATTAAAAGCAAGTCCATGTGCTGGCCCGCTTTCACGTCATAACTCAATGCCCGAAGCCCGACTTCGGTCGCAAACACGATAAATTTGTTCGCGCCCGCATTTTTGACGACGCCTTCGACGTCCTCCGATTTATCCGTCCCATCAATAATTTTAACTTTGTTCTCCAACATATCCAGGAGACCCGTTTGTCCTTTTTCTTTTGCCAGATTTTTCGCTTTATCAACGGCAGTTCGAATACCGAGACTCGAATCCCCCTCTAACTCTTTGATGATTTCTAGCCCCACCGCGTGGTCACCCGCAAATTGCTCAATAAGTCCATAAAGGCTTTCTTTGAGCTCCACTTCCTTAGGAGAACCGACGAGGATGCCCGCTTCATGTTCTTGCGAGAGACGAATGGCCTCTCCCGCCGGTTTGCGGGTGGCTTGCCCTTCAATGTTCACGTAATCGAGGGCTTTTATTCCCGCAGCCAAGTCATTGTCCCGTTCACCATAAATCTGGCTTATCGTTTTTCCCTCCACATAATCACCGTGGATTCTGGTGTTTTTATAACTGCCATAGGTCGATGCTTCTACGTCAACCACTCGAACGCCGATAACACGCTCGGTTAATCCTTTTAAGCCTTCCGTCGTTCCTGTGGCGCCAAACAGATGCTTTCCTCGATCTGAATAGGATTGGACCACTTGAACGAACGTGGCCATGGAGCCCGCATCGGATAATTTGATATCTGCTTCATCAATTTTAGCGGGCTCGTTTTCCCGCCGGTTTTTTTCGTCATCTGTTAATCCCAATCCGTTTTTGTCTCGATATTGGCGATCGATATTTTTGATCATCACCGCCGCGATATTAAACGTTACGCTCGAATCGATTTGGCCGTGCTGAGGAGCTCCGTTTCTTTTGTGCGTGGGCCGAAGATTTTCTTCTTTTCCGTCGGCTCCTCTGAAAAATCCGAAGGCGTCCTGGTTTCCGACGGCATCCAACGCCCGAACCACTTGTTGAATTTCATAGGTGGTCGCATTTTTCCCTTCACCGGTTTCAATCCCCTGGTT
>PLLH01000017.1 GCA_003140895.1 Elusimicrobiota bacterium | reverse complement strand
CCGGACTCTCTCCAGCGGCTTCTTAAAAAAGTGGACCTCTTTCTCTTAAACGACGGAGAGGCGCGGCAGCTGACCGGAATCACCAATTTAATAAAGGCCGCCACGGACCTCCTGAAACGGGGCCCGAGGATCGTCGTCATTAAAAAGGGAGAGCACGGCGCCATCCTGGCCACCAAGGAATCCCTCTTTGTGGCGCCGGCCTTCCCGGTGAATAACGTTTTGGATCCGACAGGCGCCGGCGATTGTTTCGCCGGAGGGTTCTTCGCCTCTTTGACGGCGACGGAACAATTCGACGAAAAACATCTTCGGCAATCGGTTGTCTTCGGAACCATACTGGCGTCGTTTAATGTTGAATCCTTTAGCCTGGAACGGCTAAAATCAATTTCACAAAAAGACATCATGGAAAGGTACAAGGCGTTTGCGGCCGCCACGCATTTTGACATGGCGGATCCCGCCACTTCATTTCGTCCCGCCTCACCCAACCTGAAAGTCATTTAAGCAGCACACATCAAAAGGAGTGATCGCAATGGCAAAACTGGTCTTGGTCCGTCATGGACAGTCGCAATGGAATCTTGAAAACCGCTTCACCGGATGGGTGGACGTGGACCTCTCCCCTCTCGGAGAAGAAGAAGCGAAAAAAGCCGGGGGCAAATTAAAAGGCATCACGTTCCAGCAGGCTTTCACCTCGGATTTAAAGCGCGCCCAACGAACGCTTCAACTTATTTTGAAAGAAATCGGCCAGACCTCACTGCCCATTGAAAAGGACAAAGCCCTGAACGAACGCCATTACGGGGATCTCCAGGGGCTCAACAAAGCCGAAACCGCCAAAAAGTTTGGAGACGCGCAGGTTCACATCTGGCGACGAAGTTACGACGTGGCTCCGCCCAACGGAGAAAGCCTGAAAGACACCGCCGCCCGAACGCTCCCGTACTTCAACGCGAAAATTCTCCCTTTGGTCAAAGCCGGGAAAAATATCCTCGTGGCCGCCCACGGAAACAGCTTGCGGTCCATCGTCATGGATTTGGAGAAGCTCACCAAAGAACAGGTTCTTGAGCTTAATCTGGGAACAGGCGTTCCGCTTGTCTATGAGATTTCCGCGGCGGGTGAGATCGTCAAGAAGGAAGAACTCTAAGAAGAACGGGCGTTACTCAGCCCGCTTGATTCCTTTGACGTTGTCGATGGGATACGGAAATGATCCAAGACCGGGCAACTGCACCGTGTATTCCGTGGCTGTTTGCGCTTCCAGAATGCCTTTCACGATGCGTCCGGTTTTAAGCTCAATCGCCACATACTGACCGATCAAACTGTTTGGGTCCGCCGAACGCTCCGCCTTTGGAGCCTCTTTCACCGGCTGCTTTTCTCCAGCAGCAGCGGCGGGGGCCGCTTCACTTGGTGCCGTCTCAACCGGGGCTGCAACAGCGACCTTCTTTTTGCGAATTTTCTTCCGCCGGGCTCGAAGAACCTTTTTAGCCGTGGCTGGAGCCAACGTCGGCTCCGCTTGAACCGGGGGCGGCGCCGCCTCTTCTTTGATTGGAGCCACCGGTTCCTGGACCGGAATAGGAGAGGCTTGAGAAATCGGTTTTTGGACTTCTGTCGGCGAGAGAGGGGCGGCGGGGCCGGCCTGCGAACGGAAGCCGGCGGGAAGGAACGAATCAAGACCGGCGAAGGCGGCCACTTTCACAACAACCGCTTTACCGTCTTGAATCAACCAGGGAAAGCGATCCGCCTGTAAAAAAACAAACGCCCCGGCCCCTGCCAAGAGAGCCATGATTAAAACCCCGCCGATGGTGATCCGAATTCTCATGCCGTCGTCAACCCTTTATAAAAGACATCATTAACTTTCCCTCAAACAACACCAAAAATCAAGCGGTTTCAAAAAATTTCACCCGTTCGTTGAAGCAAACTCGGGCGTGGGCGCTCCGTAGAGGCTGCGTTTTCCGGAGGACTTTTCGAACGGCAAGAGTTTGCCCTCGCACAACTCACGCGCCGCCGCCACGATCAAAGGATCGGTGATTTGGCGTTTGATGGTCTGAAGCGCCAGCGGCACATGATCGACGGTTTTCATATCGTGGATCAGGAGCTCCTCTCCCTTGGGGCTCACGAATTGAAACATGCGGGATTTATATTGATGGGTCAGAAGCGACAAATCTCCCATCGGCATATCGACGCCCAAATAGCAGAGCAAGACGCCGTCCGCGTTTTTCCGTCGAGGAACGAAGACGATCCGGCCGCCGAAGCTCTTCAGCGCTTCCCGGGTGGCTTTGAGATCCGCCAACTGCCTCATGGCGTTATACGCCGGATGGCGACCCGCGCTCCCTTTCAAATAATTTTGCATGGCGGCCTCAAAAACACGAGAGAGGGACGGGAAAGAATTTTCGTGCGTTTCCGTGAGCACGTGGCATTCCAAATCTTGAAAGGTTGTCCCGGTGCCGCCTTTCTGGCCGGTCGGATTGGAAACGCCTTCAATCACATTGACGAACCCTTTGTCGAACATCTCCAACGCGTAGTTCAACGCTTTGCCGTTGATGATTTCCGTCGTGTGGCGATCCATATCGTTAATGCGGATGATGTTCAAAACCGTCCCGCCTCTTTGGGCCAGGTAATCGAGCGCGTCGATGGCGGAGGGCATGATAGGGTGGCCGAAATCCGTGTAGGTCGTGAACCCGCCGGGGCGGGCGGCCTGAATGAGCGCGTACAGGTGCCCCGCCGCGTCGAGAGCCACCTCTTCCGTCAAAAGGCGGGCGCGGCCTTCCTCATCCACGGTCACGCCGTGAACGAGTTCCTGCTCGATGGTCACAATATTTTCCGGTTCAAATCCGAAAAATTCGTATTGCTGGCGAATCACGTCTTCATGTTTGCCGCCCAAGGCGCCGCGGGGATTGATAAAGAAAAGAATTTTCTGCTTTTTGAGAGACTCTTTATAGGCGGCCGACGCCGCTTTGGCGGTCAAGCGGCCCGCGTCGATTTCATCCATGATGACCCGGCGAAGCGCCGCGCGAAGCATCAAAATTTGCTTCGGGCCCAACTCACCCTCCGCCAACAAAGCCGCCACGGGAGCCGGGAGAGACGCTTTACAAGCATCAATCTCCTTTAAATAGGAGGACAAATCTTTTTCTTTCACGGTTCGGGCGAATCCGACGGGGTTTAACGTGTAGAAAGGACCTTGCTGGAAGCGGGTGGCTTCTCCGGCGTGAAATAGAACGTGGACCACGTCCCCGTTTAAAATGGCCTTGTTCGCGCGCGGGCTCGGCGGGACGGACAAATCAACGGTATCGGCTTTGGCCACGCCGACCTGGGTGTCGATGTCCGCCTGAGGATCAAACAGCGGGTTGGCGCCGTGAGAGTGGATAAACACTTCGAGCTCCAGCTTGTTCGCCCGCTCCAGGAGGCGCCCCAAGGTCTTCAGCTCATGCTCCGAAAGGCTTTCCTCCAGCTCGCTCAGCTCGGCCTCTTCGAATTGTTTCAATGTTTGAAACGCCGGGAGTCCCCGGTGAAGACGGCGGAATCCTTCCCATCTCTTTTGAGGAACAGGCGAATCCCAGGGGAGTGAACTCATAGAGGTCGATTTTTCCTTTTCAATTGGTTGTGGCATCGGATGAATAGTGCCATTCTAAAGCGTCTTATTCAACATCACAGTGTGCTGAATTCGACGGAAGGAAAAGCGGTAGGCTTAATTGACATCACATCGTTTTGACGATGATGTTCCCAATGATATTAGCGGCCTCATCTCCATGATCGGCGGCGTTGGACATGTGCCGGTAAATTTCGCGCATCTTCAAGATGGAAACCAAATTTTCTTCCTTGAAAAGCTCAACCAGCGCTTCCCGGTAGCAGTGCTCAACATAGTTCTCCCGTTTCTTCGCGTAGACCACCCGTTCGGAGGCCTTGTCTTTATTTTTCGGGAGTTCCTCAATGGCATCGGCGATGGCCAAAGCGCTTTCAACCAATCCTCCCGCCATGAGCTGTAAATGTTTATTGGGTCCGACATGAAACGCCATCATCTCTTCCACCGTCGACTTGGCGTAGTCCACCATATCATCCACCGCGCGAGACAACGCGTAAATATCTTCCCGGTCAATCGGGGTGACGAACGTCAGGTTGAGCTCGTCCACCGTTTTCCGCCTCAGTTCATCCGCCTCGGTTTCTAAGCGGAGCACCGTCTCCCCATGAAGGGGATGCGGATCTTTCATGTAAAGCACCAGCGCCCGCATGCCTTCCTCGACCTTCATGGCCTGGTCATGGAGCAGGTTGAAAAAATTGGCCCGCTTTTTCTTAAAGAAGAACATTTAACCACTCACCCCCATTCGAAAGAGAAAACACAAACCGGCCGAAAGAAGCGCCACGGCAGGAATTGTCAAAATCCATGAGAATGCGATTTCCTCGGCAATATGCCACCTGACCGCCCTCACGCTTCGCGCCGCGCCGGCGCCGACGATAGACCCCGTGATCACTTGCGTGGTCGATGCCGGAAGCCCGGTTAGTGTACACAAAAAAATTGTTCCGGCGGAGGCCATATCGGCGCACATCCCTTGAGGAGGGCGGATCCGGTAAAAACTCATCCCCAACCGTTTCAAGATCCGCTGGCCGCCCAAGAGAACGCCGCATCCCAAGGCCGTCGCCACCATGAGGCGGACAAACGGCGGGATCGCCCCCGCCCCCACGGCTTCTGGAACCCATAAGCCGGCCAATCCCATGGCCAGGACCAAAATCCCCATGATGGCTTGCCCATCGTTGGATCCATGCCCGAAGGAAAGGAGCAAACAAAAGAAAACATGGAAGACCCGTGTCACCGGCAAGGCGCGCGGCGTCACCCATTCTCCGACGAATCGAGCCAGCCTCGTCAGCAAGGCAGACGCGATAAACCCAAGAAGCGGGCTTAAAATCAGCGCCAATAAGACGGTAAGAACAAGGGGTGTTTTAAGATGCCCGGCGCCCCACGAGGCATAACTGGACCCCAAGAGCCCCGCGAACAGGGCTTGGTTGTTTGAGGTGGGCCACGCTCGCCACCAACTCAAAACTCCCCACAAAAGCGTGGCCACAAGCGCCGCGCTCAACGTAAGGAGAATATCGATGTGAGTCCGCGCCAAGGAACCTCCAAAAAGAAGTTTCCCAATCGTGGTCGCCACCGCCGAACCAAACAACAGGGCGCCTAAAAATTGAGCCAGCGCGCAGAGGGAAAAAGCGACAGGAGGAGAGAGGGCTCGCGTGGATACGACGGTGGCCACAATCGTCGAGGAATCTCGAAAACCGTTACTAAAGGCAAACATGAGCCCCAAGGCGACAACGCACAGAGAGCCGATCCATAACGCATGCGATTGATCCATGATCTAATTCTACCCGGTGGAAGGGTTAATTCAAGTGGCGAGAAAAGGAAGGAAACCGAGGGGGCCGATGAGGACTTAGGCGGCGGCCGGCGCCTCTTTTAAAAGAGGCACGCGCTTCTCGAGGAAAGCGGCTCCGCCGAAGAGGAGCGCCGAATAACAAGCGTCACCCAAGAGCGTATTCTGAAAAAAGGGAATGGCGGCGATATAGCAAGCGACCAGGCCGGGAAACGTTTTGGGGTAGAGCGTTCCGATGGCCCACATGCCGAAATTGGTGACCACGAAGAAGAAAACGGACGCCGTGATTGTCATCCCGGCAATGGACCCGGCGGTTTTATGCCGGCGAAGAGCCTGCCCCATCAAAACCATGAAGGCAAAACACCCGTACGTCACGATGTTAAGCGGAGAGAACCCGAGTATCAAATTGCTTAAGAAGAGGGCCGACAGAGGAACTAGGAAAGCGACCCATTTTTTAGAAAAATTCGCGCCGCCGAAAAGCGCCATCGCGGTGATCGGCGTGAAATTCCATGGGTGAGGAATGAGGCGGCTCAAGGCCGCCGTCAAAATAAGCCCAACAACCATCAAAAATCGGGGACGAGACATAAGGGGACTCCTTGAGAAAGGGAATGTGTTTTACAGAAGCCAATTATACTGCACACGGGGCAGGTTCATGAATATTTCTTGATGGCCCGCCACTTTTTCATTTTCTCATTCAGACTGAGCGACGCATGGGCGGGGCTGGTGGAGGGCAGATACCGGACCGGACGGCCGGCGACCTCCTTGAACCACCGGCGAAAAAGCGTTTCCGCCGTTCGTCCATTAATAAAAATAGCTTTGATCGCGGGGAATTTATGAAGAAGCTCCGGAATGGCGTTTGGAATCTCGTGACGGATGGAGCTGTCGCTGGCGCCCACGCGCGAACAATTCTTTAACACATCCCAAAGGGCGATATGGTGGTCTTTCAGTAACTGAAGCCTGTCCTTATAGTTATCCGGACGCTCCAAACCAAAGAGGCGGGGAAGAATCTGCCAGAAATGATTCCCTTCATAACCATAGTACTGTTGTTTTTTGAGGGCCACGGGGCCCGGCATGGAACCCAAAATCAGGATTTCTGATTTTTTATCGACGACAGGTTTGAAGCTTTGAAGTTTTTTTCGCATATCTCAGAGGTTGGGGGCCGGGGTGTTCGGATGGAGAAACTGATTGGAACGGAATCCGAACACCCCGGCCCCCGCTGACTTTTAGTACCGCGGAAGGCGGTCTTTAATATCCGCGAGCCTTGGGAGAAGGCCGTCTTTTTTCGACAAAAGAGGCGCCTTAACAGGCCATTGGATGCCGATGTCCGGATCGTTCCAAATGACGCCGAACTCATCCGACGGCGCGTAGAAATCCGTGCATTTGTATTCCACTTCGGCTTCTTCGCTCACCACAACGAACCCGTGAATAAAGCCCGTCGGGACATAAATCTGTTTAAAATTCTCGGCCGAGAGAAGCACCCCGTCCCATTTTCCAAAGGTCGGCGATCCCACCCGCACATCCACTCCCACATCATATATTTCGCCTCGGAGCACGCGGACCAACTTTCCCTGCGGGTGATCTTTCTGGGCGTGAAGCCCGCGAAGCGTTCCTTTGACGGATTTGGAATGATTGTGCTGGACAAAGGGAAGTGCCATGCCGGCGGCGGCGTACTTCTTAGCCTGAAACGACTCGAGGAAAAACCCTCTTTCATCGCGATGCACATCCGGCTCAATCACCACCATGCCGGGCAGCTTGGTTGGAATAAATTTCATCGTCATTTCCCCTCGTGCTCCAAAACTTTCATCAGATACTGGCCATACACATTGTTCACGGACTTGGCGATCCGAAGCAGATCGTCCGCCTTAATAAATCCCATCTTGAACGCGGCCTCTTCCACGCAGCACACCTTGAGGCCTTGCCGCTCCTCAATGGCCTGGATGAAATTGGCGGCTTTGTGTAAATCTTCCGGCGT
>PLLH01000092.1 GCA_003140895.1 Elusimicrobiota bacterium | reverse complement strand
CCATTTGGATTAACGGAATTCACTTCCGCAAAATACCCTTTAAAATATTTGCCATCACCGCGCGGCGAAATCTCACTCACATTGGCCACTTCCTTCATTTTTTCTAATAGGCTCTGTAAAATAAAATCGGCGTCAGACGGACTCCCTCGTGAAAAACCCTTAATAACGCTAGCAGAGAATCCAACCTCATATTGACGGTCAGTTGCAATCTTATTTTTTGTTATGAAAACGGAAGGATTCCCATCATGTATCTCCTCCCAGGTCGTCCATCCAGAAGGAAAAAGAAAAAAAGCCTTTATTGATTCATAATAATGCCAAGAATATCCATCAGGTGCCGGAGTCAATTGGCTCTCTTTCCATTCCTTCTCACTATTAAATCCACTCGGATATTTCCTCNNTTCATTGACAGGCAACCAGCCAAAATAAAAAACAAAAAGAATAGACATACGGGTTTATTAATTCTCATTCTCTCATCTCCTTACCATATTTCTATTTTTTCGGAGCCCACCATTGGAGGTCAGAAACGTTATCAATAACGTGCCGGCTTCTGCCCGTCTCAACATTGATGACATACCATCCCAGATAATCCCCCCTCACATTCATCATTTTGTACAAAATCCATTGCCCGTCGGGAGACCACACCGGCCAGAACAAATTATATGACGCGGGTTTTCTGAGCTGAACAAGATGGGTCCCATCAATATCTACGAAATAAAGCCCTTCTTGCCAGGTCATCGCGATCTTTTTACCATCGGGTGACAGATCGATCATGACGACACCCGGAAAATCGCCGATTTGTTGATAACTTGACCCATCAGCTGAGACGCGATAAAGGTTTGTATCTCGATCATGTTCAGTCCCCACACAAACAAATCCGTCTCCGTTCGGAAACCATTTAACGAACTTAATAAATTCCAACCCGCCTTTCTTAACGATTGGGATGAGAACCGGCCCGGTGGACTTGCCTAAATCATAACGGAACAACCCATAATCAACACTTTTACGATCGACATATTTATAGCTGGTGAATGTGAAACCATTGCTGTCCGGCAGCCATGCCAAATAGTCAATGTTAACACCGAGTCCGCCGACGATATGCCTTTCTTTGGTTCCACCGACAGAGACCAAATACAAATCATCTTGCTCAGGCGCATTTCTCTTTTGTTGTTCTGTATAAATAACCCATTTGCCATCGGGAGATAACCACGTGTATCCTGTTCGCCGGTGCTCGGGTTCAGCCAAGCTGCTACTTTTCTTTGTTTTCAAATCATAAGCGGTCAAATCATGGATTAATTTTCCCATTCGGTAATCCGGTCCTTTCCGCCCCATGCAGTAACCGGTTTCTATCACCGCCAGAAAGCCAATTAATGCAATGACAATTGATTTTCTCTTTCTATCAACCACGGGATCACTTCCTTTATCATGTAGTTTACGACATCATGCGCGCTCTCACGTTCAAGGCCCATTTTACTCTCCGGCCCCGGCGTCCGCAAAATATTTCCTTCTCCTTTTCCAAACCGGAAGTTGAGGCTCACTCCCATTTCTTTCCCATCCTCTCTGAGCGCTATGTTCGTGATCCGGTCATTGTCATGTGCCACAACCAGATCCGCCCCCCTATACCAGTTGGACTCCGTCCCTGGCGCTCCAATGAAAGCACGAACATTGGCTTTGATTCCCGTATCGTCTTCCCGAACCCGGACAGCACCGCCGCTATGCCCAATGGCAACGTCGTAAGCGGGGTTTGAAACCTGATTATCAAGATGACGAGTCCCCAAATGCCACCCACTACGCTCACAAGCCACATAAAGAATATCGGCGAACAAATTCCCTGAATACACTGGGACAATATCAATCTGTTTAATGACGGCAATAACCCGCTCCTGATTTTTTGCGCCTCGAATCAGATCTTTTCTCAAAGAATCCTTATAGTATTGGGGGTTACCATCAATATTAACACCGGCCACATCGGTCGGCCCGCGTCCGACCCCAAGAAATAACCCATATTTCTTGCTCGAATCATATTGGCAAAGCTGACGAAGCTCCGCGTGGGTGTAGCCCCAGGCGTGACCGATGGACCAGTTGGATAATTTTTCACCAAATTCTCTCACGGATCGAACTGGGATTTTCTCACAAATGTAGCCAACCAAACTGGCTGGGATGGCCGTCAATGAATTCCAGGTATCCCACAGCGCTTTCTTCGCTTCATTTCCATCGCCCTTCATCACCGCCACCAAGAAATGCGCGGCGTTTCCAAAAACGCTGACTCCTTGAATCGCAGGCCTTGCCACCACCGCTTCAACGCCGTCTCGAACCTCAAGGCTCGCCTTTCTCCAAAATCCATGTTCTTTCTCTATTCCAATCTTACCACCCCTGTCTTCTTTCTGGGGCTGAACCAAGCTGACTTTAATTCCAAGGTTCTCTTTTCCCATCAGATTGACCAGATCATCGACTTTTCCGAGTTGATGAAGAGACAACGTTCCATCGTCATTGATTCTGAGCGGAGATTGCGGGATATCAACCCCGTTCAACCTTATGGCGGTGTTCGGCCCCACAAGGAGCGGAACGGGCAGGTTTTGTCGAAGAAGGCTGATGGCTTGCTCGCCTAGGCGAGCGGGCTCGTTGCCTTTTTCCTCCGGCGGAGTCCAAGTGATCCTGGTGTCAGCCATTTCCTTGCCCTTNNGTTTTGACGTTGATGTTCTTGCCAGCTTGGCGAGCGGTCAGACGCCAGTTTTCGCTGAATCCCGTGACCAGTTCTTTGGACGGGTCCGGCGGACGCGTGGACTTTGTATTCTCACTCAACGTTTGCGAGCCTTCCCGTTGAAAAAATTGGGTGAACTGCTGGTAGGTACTGTTCTTTTGACCGGTCTGGCTGCTTCTTTCTTTTGTGAGTACGCTCCCAAGCCCATCCTGAAACGTTTGCCGGAACGACGCGGGAATGATGTTTCCATCTGAAAATTTCATCTTTCCCATATCCAGTTGGACGGCGTTGGGCGCTTCCGTTC
>PLLH01000020.1 GCA_003140895.1 Elusimicrobiota bacterium | reverse complement strand
CCTCCTCGCCAACCCCCTCCTCACCGCTTCCGAATTCCATCGATCAAATGGCCGGCCCGTGCAAATTCATTTCCGAATCTCAACTGAAATGCGGGGCCACGACCTTGTCCGGGAAAAAATTCATTCTTGCGATGGGCGCCGTCCCTCGAATTCCCCCCATCCCCCACTTGGATAACGTGTCTTATTCTCTTCCCACCGCGGCGCTCCAAAACGACCGTCCCGCCTCCGCCGTCATTTTGGGCGGCGGCCCCAGCGCCGTTGTCGTGGCGGAGCGGCTCGCTTCAAAGAAGTGCGCGGTCACCCTCATGTCAACCCACGACCGTCTTCTTCCTTCGATGGACTCCTCTCTCTCCGAGGGGGCCGCCCAACTCCTCCTTCATCATGGAGTTCGGATCGAACGATCGGCCCGGGTGTTGGACGTGGCGCAAGAAAATCAACGCTCCCTTTCTGTCTCATGGGAAGGGCCGGAAGGAAAGAAAAATATCAAAACGGAGTCACTGATTCTGTGCGCGGGATTCGCTCCAAACACAACAGGGTTTTCTCTGGAGAAAGCATCGGTGTATGTGGACAAAAGCGGGCGCGTTCCCACCGACGAAGAAATGAGGACCTCCGCTCCCCGGGTTTGGGCGGCGGGGGAGGTCACGGGGCCGCCTTTTCACGTTTCATTGGGAGAGCATCAAGCGACTCTCATTTCCAACAATATCGTCGCGCCCTTTTATAGCCGGCAGAAGATGAACTTGGACAGCCTCCCGATCACCATTCCAATGGATCCGCCCATCGCGAAAACCGGCATGACCGAACAAGAGGCGACGCAAAAAACGAACGACGCCAGAACCATCACGCACCGGTTCCCATACCAAGGAACATCCGACCAACGCCACGACGGCGGGCTGATTAAAATCATCGGGCGGTCAAAAAACGGGCAGGTTTTGGGGGCGCATATCATAGCCCCCCACGCGGCGGAAATGATTCTTTATTTTGATTTGGCCATCCGGGCCGGCTTAAGTTTATACGAGCTGTCCGACGACCATAACTTCCCCCGTTTCAGCCAGGGAGAAGAAATCGGCCGGGCCATCCGTCAGTGGATCCGCTAACGCCCCGCTTGGCCAACAGTAAATTTTTTGGACGCCAATACTCGCCCCTCGCTGTCTTTCACGTCCAAGGTCCACTCCCCGATGCGTCCCGCCACCGGCCGGCGGCTCCAAGTGCGGTAAGAAGATGATTTGACCTGAAGAACAGCGTCTCCAACCACTTTATTATTGAAACTCCAAACATGCCTCACGTCGGTCGGCTCGGTGGCGCCTTTGATATAGGTCCAGCAGACGAGTTCCGCCGTTTCAGAAGAAAAGGAATCCGACACCCCGACGATTTCTCGGTTCGCAATGCCCGTCCCGATTTTGATCTCCACCTTCAAAGGATTGGGGCCCGTCGCTTGAGGCTCCTGCGCTCGGATCGGCGAGATGAACAAGAAACCTAAAACAATCGCACCCAACCTCTTTGATTTCATTATAAATTCCCTCCTTTATGCCTTAGTTGAAATATTCAACGCCAATGACGCCAAACGGCAGAGCCGGTTTAAAAAAAGAACCTCACCTGTTTCAAAAGAAGCATCGGCCGGTTTCCACCCAATCACGGCCCCCTGGATTTTCTTCTGCCATGTGATCGGGCTACAAAACACCTTGACGGAGTCTCCGTTCATCAGTGATTTCAAATCACCGCACTGATCTCGTTTGAACACGGGAATCACATCTCCCTCCATCCCGTTGACGACACATTTTTCCAGAGAGGCTGACAACACGAAACGCCCCGAAACGGTCGATGCCGGAACCCCGAGGCCGGCCGCCACGGAAAGCTCAAGACGGTCGTTGATCCGGCGGGAAGGGCCGCACACCATCCCTTGAAATCCATCGGCGGCGGATGTGGAAAGAAGCTGGAAAATCTGCAACTTGGACAGCGGCTTGCTGATTGTCATCAGCAAAAAGCGGTCGATAATTTCATCCCTCTGTTGCGACGGCTTCCCCTGTCCAATCTGAACCGACCGCTCCGTCGCGATCCCCACCATACGCCCGATCATCATTAAGTGATCCAGGGTGTGTCGGTCAAATAAACAGACATCGTGATAATAAGCGCAGAAAACACCCACCGTCTGCGACTGCCCCAGCAAGGGAACCGCCACCAAAGACTGAAACCCATGGCGTTCCATCATCTTCATGAACCAGGGAGAAACTCCTTTCTCCTTCTGCAAATCCACAATCGCCACGGCTTCGCGCAGACGGGCGGCCTCATCCAACGGCGCCGGCAATGGCCCCGCGTGCGCGCGAGTTTCATTGTATTCTTCATTGAAATCACCTTTCATCCCGAAGGAGATGACGGATTCCAAGCCGTTGGCGCCCATAAAACGAAGGAGATGCCCTTCGCTGGCGCCGACGGATCGGCAGAAAATTTCCAAAAACCGAAGATAGCCGGGATCGTTGGGAGCGGCGGGTTTCTCTAGAAATCCCCCCAGAGCGGAAAGAAATTCATCGAGATCGGGACGGTCAGACTGAGAAACGCTGTTTTTCTCAAAATCCAAGGGATTTATTTTTTAGACGCTTTCCGAATGGCGGCGGTTGGATTCTTAACGATGCTGAGGAAATCCTTGAAGGCGCCGAGGAGAGCCTGGGAATGCTTCTCTCCTTTTTCAAATTCGATCCCAAGAGCCCAATTCCCATTGCTGGCGGATTTCCGGGCCCAAAGAATCTTTCCGTCCATGAAAGGAGAGCCGTCATCATCATAAAACAAATCCTGAACGAGGATTTTGGATCCTTTGGCAAATTGAACATCGTCAAACCGAACAGACTTGAGGGACCCTGTTTCCCCGTCCGGCTGAACATGAGAAACGCCCAACCCGCGAGACCACTCCAGCTGCATCCCTTTTTCATTCACGTCTTTGGCCCACATCTCAAGCTCAAAAACATCGGCCGACAATTTCGGAATGGAGCATCTCACCAAAACAGCCACATTCCAACGTTTCATCCGGCGCCGTTCCTTTGCGGTTTTCATGATGAGGTCTCCTTTTTTAAAAAAACCATAACAATGAGAAAGATGGATTATAGATGAATTAGACACTTGAACCAAGGTGGGAATTGATTATGCCGAGGGAGCGCCCCAAACCGTCAAAAACACCTTAACAACCTCAGGGTCGAACTTCGTTCCAGATCCCTCTTCGGCCAACTTCCGAGCTTGCTGGATGTAATCAGCGGCCATCACTCCCCCAAAATGAAGCTCGTCCACGTGCTCCGCGAGACAAATAATCCGGGCCGCCAGCGGGATATCCTCCCCGACAAGCCCGTCCGGATGGCCGGACCCATCCACATATTCATGGTGATGCCTGATAATAGGAGCAATCGAAGACAGCAACCGGATATCTTTCACGAGTTCGGACCCAACCAACGGATGTAACTTCTCAGGCGTTCTCTCAATTGTCTGATTGAGCACGTTCGGCAGGTACCGAAGATCATGAATCGTAATCCGTCCCAAATCATGAAGAATCGCTCCATAATAGAGATCGCGATAAGACGCCCCTTCGATCCCCATGGCCTTCCCAATTTGGCAGGACAACTCGGCCACCCGATAGGAATGACCGGTTAAGCTGGAATCGACGCCTTCCACAGCCACGGTCAGCAAATCAATCATGTGCGTAAAGAAATTTTTATGGTCTTCCACCCGCTTGGCGTTCACAATGGTGGCGGCCGCGAGCTTCGCCAAATCAGCGAGAATCTGCCGGTCCGCCTCCGTGTAGGAACCGTTCACTTTATTTAACGCTTCACACACGCCGATCAACTCGCCATCGGCTTTCATCGGAATGGCCATGATGGATCGGGTCGAAAATCCACTTGATTTATCGATTTGGCCGGTGAACCGGGTGTCGGATTGAACATCGTTAATGATAACAGCCTCTCCATGTTCAGCCACCCATCCGGCAATGCCTTTCCCGACCGGGACATAAAATTTCTTCATCGCCGACCCTTTTTCCCCGGTGGCCGCCCGGAAAACCAATTGTTTCTTCGACTCATCCAATAATAGGATGGACGCCGCTTCCGACGCCGTCAGGCGTTCGACGGCCGAGGTGATATGGGTTAAAAGCGTGTCGACATCCTGAATGGAACAAAAACTGCTGGCGATGTCAAAGATGGACGTGGCTAATGTCGTTTCGCTGCTTCCTGGGTTCATGGTTTATTGCGTCGCGGCGAGAACTTCTTCGACGGTTGTGACGCCTTGAACGACTTTAATGAGGCCGTCCACCATCATAAGACGCATGCCGTTCTTCACGGCCAAATCGCGGATCGGCGTGGCGGAAATTTCGGTGAGCATCAGCCGCCGGATGGAATCGTCCAAAACAAGAAGCTCGTGAATTCCGGCGCGCCCTTTGTAGCCAGTCCCGTTGCATTTTTCGCAGCCTTTCCCTTTCATAAATTTGGCGTTCGCGATATCGATGCCGTATTTAGAAAAAACAACTTTCATTTCGTCCGTCGGCTGAATGGAGCGCCCGCAATCGGCGCACACGCGTCTGACCAATCGCTGCGCCAACACGGCTTCGACGGTTCCACTGATCAAGAAGGAAGGAACCCCCATTTCGTGAAGTCGGGCCACCGCGGACGGGGCGTCGTTGGTGTGGATGGTGGAGAAAACGAAGTGACCGGTCATGGCGGCTTCCATCGCGATCTGCGCTGTTTCTTTGTCCCGGATTTCTCCGACCATGATAATGTCGGGGTCTTGCCTCAAGAACGCGCGAAGCGCTTCGGGAAACGTAAAACCGATGTCCGTATTGATATTCGTCTGAATAATACCGCCCAAGTTGTATTCGACGGGGTTTTCAGCGGTCAGAATTTTCGTTTCGGGATCATTGATAGAGTTCAAAGCGGCATAAAGTGTCGTCGATTTCCCGGATCCCGTGGGCCCGCACACCAGCAAGAGCCCGTAGGGTTTCTTCAAAATTTCTCTAAATTTTTCCAACAACTCCACGTGAAACCCCAATTTATTGAGATCCACTTTGACGCTCGCCCGATCCAGCACGCGCATGACGCACGATTCACCGAAAACGGTCGGGACGATATTGACGCGGAATTCGATGGGGTTACCCTTCGCGTTGACCTGGATCCGTCCATCCTGGGGTTTACGCCGCTCCGTGATATCCATCTGATTGGTCATGATTTTGACCTTGGCGATCACGGCGTTTTTATACGACAACGGGATCTGGAAATTCGCTTCGCGCAAAATGCCATCGACTCGGTAACGAACAATAAATTTATGTTCGAACGGTTCGATGTGAATATCGGACGCTTTAATCTGGAGAGCTCCGAGAATAATGGCGTTCACGATCCGTTCCACTTCCGGAGCGGAGGCGTCCACCTCGGTCACGTCCACCGCTTCTTCTATGCTCTGAAGGGAAATGGCGCCCTCTTCCGGCAACTGTTCCGTGAGCCCTTTGACCATGTCTTCGGCCCGGGTCCCCGCGCCAACGCCATAGACCTTGTTGAGCTCGCGCAAAATATCTTCAGGAAGCGCCAAATAGCTTTGAACTTCAAATCCGGTTCTTAAATGAATGTCTTCGGAAATAAAGAAATCCCGAGGGTCCGCCATGGCCACAAGCAGGACTTTTTCTTCTTTTGCGAAGGGAATCGCCAGATGGCGGCGGGCGTTTTGCTCTGAAACGATTTTGACGACTTCGGGATCGACGTCCATTTCGGCCAAGTCCACCGCGCGGACCCGCCATTCTTTGGAGAGAACCTGCAGCACGTCAACCCGGTCCGCCAACTGCATATCAACGACGATTTGCTGGAGAGGTTTCTGGGAATTCTTGGCTTCGTTGAGCGCCTTCTCCATCTTCTCCGCGGAGAGGAGGTTATGCTCAAGAAAAATATCTTTAATGGTCTTTCGACCTAACACGTTCGGGTTGTTTGCCATAGGATCACCACTCAGTTTAACGATATGCCCTTAGAATTCAATTGGATTCTTTAAAAACCTAGGCCGCCCCGGCGGGCACCGAGGCCACGCGAAACTGGTTCCGTCCGGCTTTTTTGGCGGCGTACATGGCCTCATCGGCCAAACGAATCAACTGGTCGCGGTCTTCCGTGTGTTCCGGAACGCAGCCGATCCCGACGCTAAACCCAATCCGGCCGGCCAGCGGGTCCGGCAACCCTTCGCGAAATTTGGGATCCGACAACATATTCATCAGACGCTCCCCCACTCTCGTCACATCGTCAATGGAGCAATCGGGAAGCACGATATAGAACTCATCGCCCCCCAAACGCGCCACGCAATCCACCGACCGAAAGAAATCCTGCAACCGAAAACCGACATGCATCAGCACCTGATCTCCCACCTCGTGCCCCAATTCGTCATTGATCGACTTAAAATGATCCATATCCAGCAACATGACGGAAAAGGGAAGTTGATATCGCTTGTAACGGGCCATCTCGCGATCCAAGAAATCCAGAACATACCGACGGTTATAGCACCGCGTGAGGTGATCGTGCGTCGCGAGGAATTGAGACCGTTTGTACATCTCCCTCAAACGAATGAGGGACTTGACGCGCGCCATGAGCTCCACCAAATCGAACGGTTTGGGCAGAAAATCGTCCGCCCCGGCGTTCAAGCAATCCACCTTGTCGTTCCGGCTCGTATAGACGCCCGTGAGAACGATGACGGGGATAAACACGCCGTAATCCTGATCTTTCTTCCGGATAATCTTAAGCAAGTCAAAACCGGAGCCGCCGGGAATATTGAGATCCAACAAGACCAAATCCGGAGAGAGTTCAGAGAGGCGTTGGATGGCGGACGGGCAGTCCGTGGCGACAGTGACATCATACCCTTCATCCACCAAGACGTCGTTTAAAACGCTGGCGATGCCGGGTTCATCTTCGACAACCAGAATCCGAGGAGAAGGCTTTGATGAATATTCTTCAGTCATAGCGTTGAGTTCTATTCTAATAAAGAATTTATTCCCATGGGGGGGATGATTCATCTTTGAACGTTGAGTTTTGATCTTGTAAGATCAGGCTTCATGGCCCGTCAGAACAGAACAACCATAAAATTCAAATTGGCTTTCTTCTCAACCCTGCTCGTTGTCTTCGTCGCCCTGAGCGGGAGCTACTACATTCTTCGCGCCCAAAAACAAACCCTGATCGCCGAAGGAAACACGAGCCGGATCGACACCGTCAAAGCCCTTCGCCAAGTCGCCCGCGAAGCGCTCCTGGTTGACGACGACACCGGCATCGTCAATTACGCCAACCTCCTTCGAAAAGCGCTGACCATTTCGTACGCCATGGTTTTGAACACCGACGGCAAAGTGCGCGTCCACACGGACCCGCTCCTGATTGGAAAAACGCTGAGCGACCCCGCTTCAGGGCAAGCGCTCGCCGCCCGCTCGCGTGAAACACCTCTTCTACAACGCCTCACACTGGATGACGGCCGGGAAATTCTGGACTACTCGATTCCCATTGTTCTGGGCCTCACCCCGCCGGAATACAAAGGCGTGGCCCGGATTGGTTTCGACAAAAAGGCCATCGATCTGCTCCTCTCGGATTCTCTCTCAAAGATGACCCGCCAAATCATCGGCGCTTTTGTCTTTGCCTTGATTATTGGACTTCTGGGCGCCATCGTCCTGGCGACCCTGATCGCCAAACCGATCGAGTCCCTTCGTCTGGGCGCCAAAACCATCGGGGAAGGCAAGCTCAATCACCGCATTGAGGTGAACACCCACGACGAACTGAAAGATTTGGCCGACGAATTCAATCTGATGGCCAAAAAACTCGGAGAGCTGGACCAAATGAAACAAGATTTTGTTTCCAACGTGACCCACGAATTACGCTCGCCTCTCACCTCCATTCGCGGATATCTGGATTTGCTCATTCAAGGCGCCGCCGGCCCGAACACGGATTTGCAGCGGGATTATCTCTCCATCATAAAAAACAGCTCCGTTCGTCTCGCCCGGTTCATCGACAACCTGCTGGACGTGGCGAAAATCGAAGCGCACAAACTGACGCTGTCTCCCTCCCCCGCCGATCTGCAGCAACTGGCTCATGAAATGGAGGTCTTGTTCAAACCTCAAATGGACGAGAAAAAAATTCGTTTTTCGAATTTGATCCCAAAAAACATCCCGCTCATTTTCGTCGACAAAGACAAATTCGCGGAAGTCACCATCAACCTGACCTCCAACGCGATCAAATTCACCTCCGAAGAAGGCCTTGTGAAATTCTTGGCGGTGGAAGGCCCCAATTATGTTGAAATCCACATTGAAGACACCGGAGCGGGGATCCCCAAAGACATGATCGGAAAACTCTTCAACAAATTCGAACAGGTCAAATCAAGCCAGGGGTTGGCGCGCAAGCAAAAAGGGACGGGGCTGGGGCTGGCCATCGTCAAAGGAATCGTGGAAGCCCATGGAGGGCGTATTTGGGTGGAAAGCCCGGCTCCCTCCGGAAAAGGGAGCGTATTCAAATTCACTGTCCCCAAATTGACGGACGAACTTAAACAAAAATACAATCTGACACATCCCAGCTAAGGAGAATTGACATGCCATCTCAAATTAAAAACAAAATATTGGTCACCGATGACGATCCGGATATTCGCCGTCTTGTCGAGACGGTCTTAGAGCGCGACGGCTTCATGGTGGACTCCGCTTCCTGCGCCGCCGAGCTCTACAAGAAGATTCCCCAATTTAAACCGGAACTGTTGATCCTGGATCTTCAACTGCCAGACGAAGACGGGTTCGGCATTTTAAAAAAGCTGAAAGCGAACCCGGCCACCGCCAACATTCCCGTCGTGATGCTCACGGTTCAATCCGTGGATTCGTACAAAATTGCGGGCCTTGAAATCGGAGCGGACGACTATATTGTCAAACCCTTCAACCAGGGAGAGCTTGTGGCCCGCATCAAAGCGGTCCTCCGGAGAACAAAACCCAAAGAAGATTTAACCGGCGTGATCGAAGACGGACCGGTCAAACTCTTTCTCGAACAACATCGGCTGGAAGTTGAAAGCAAACCCGTCGATCTCTCCCCCAAAGAATTCGATCTCCTGGCGGCATTGATGCGAGCCAAAAACAACGTGCTCACGCGCGAAGTCCTCTGCGAATCGGTTTGGGGGCATGAGCTGATTGAAAACACGCGCACCGTGGACGTGCACGTGGGACGGCTCCGGAAAAAAATGGGGAAGTACGAGAAGAAGATTGAAACGGTGGAGAGGATCGGCTACCGGTATTTACCCGAAAACGCGTAACGTTTTTTTATCGCGGCACACCGGCCTCGTTTTTGGTCCCATAAATCGATCTTTGCCCCCGTATCCTTCGCCGGCAAGGCCCGCCAAGCGCCGACCAGTCGAGAACAGCCTTCGTCCATAAGAACCAGCGCCAACTCTCCGCTCACGGAAGCCTGCTCCAGATCTTTCACAAACGAGAACGCCTCCGACACCTCGCCCGACGCGGAACGCACCCAAAGACGAATGGGAGCCGCGTCTGATTCCCCGACGGTGAAGAGCGTGATATCGCCCGACGTGTGGAGGATGGCCCCTGGAAGGGAAAGGGAACCCCCGGGCAACGTCGTCATGAGATGCCGATGGGCGCGGACATCGGCGGCCGTGGGAGCGAAACGGGCCGCGCCGTGGAAAGAACCGGGATGCCCCAGATGAGTATGGAACGGAATAAAGGCGCCCGAAAGGGAACGATAGGATTTTTCTAATACGAGAACCCCCGCCTGCGTTGAAAAGGCTTCAGCCCCCAGAAGAACCGACAGAAGATCCGACCCCGCTGGATTGTCAATGTCACGCGTCACATCAGGATAACGCCGCATCACCTCATTCAAACGGCTCCGGACCTCACTCCGAGACAAACCGTCATTCCACACCGCATTGACCTCTTGAACAAATTGCATTTGACGATCCGACGGCCACGCCGCGCCTCTTGAATCAAGAGAAACGGCATTAAAGACCTTGAGCCCCGTCGGGACGAGTCCCGTCGGAACGACTCTCGTCGGAACGACTCCCGGCGCGCGGGGTCCAATCAGGATGACGCCGGCTTGCTCCGTTTTCGATGAGAGACGAGAAAGAGAACTTAAATGAGCCGGGGACAGATGGAAGGTAGAGGCCACCCCTTCTTGGATTTTCGCGGATTCCATCGTAAACCGCCGCTCCACCGAGTAAGACCGGTTTAAATCAATAGTGCGATTCGGCACGACAATGCCCATTCTGAAATTCTGCGGGTTCTGGGGAAATGGTTGCGCCAAAATATTCGGATTGACGGGCTGAGGCAGAGGAACGTTACGCGTCACAAGTTGGCTGAATCCCGAATCGGGCGTCCACATTTTCCCGTCTCTTCCGACACACGCCACTTGAGGAACATGATTTCCCAGCTCCCAAACCAACGCCACAAAGCTATCGTTAAACCATTCCGGCGTGTTGCCATAATCGCGCTGGAAGCGGTTGGAGAAGGAACGAATCATCGTATTGAGATAATTGGCGGGCAAAGATCGGCCATACGTTCCCTGGAGAGCCGTGACACCTTTAATCATGAGCGATAAAAACCCGGACCGATTGGTCATAAACAATTGTTTTAAATCCTGCCCGGAAACAAACAAATCGACCCCCAGGAGCGGCTCCGCGTCGATATTCACGGTGCGGACCGCTTCGGGAACTCGCACGGGTTGCAGCAACTGGCCCAGGGCGCCAGCCGTCTTTTTGGACGATTGGAACAAGTACTCGCCAAAGCCGGCGATGCTCTTCAGAAGAATCGTGACCTGCTGGCCGACGTCCTTTTGCGTCCGCTTATCCCCCAAGAATCCTTTCTCCAGCATTTGCCCGATGGACGTCCCCGACGTGAGCAGGAGATCTCTCAACGCCAACGGCTTCTTCCCTGATATCAACTGGGCCATACCGGTGGTCAACGCGTGAACCCCGGTGGCCATTTTTTGATTCATAAACTGGAACGCGGGCGCCAACGCTTTGGCAGCGACGCTGTTCAAAAATTGGTTTTGAATTCGGAGGAATACGACCCCGGAGGACGGGCCCATCACCTTCATGATCCCTCGAGTTGTCGCGCGGCCGTCAAGAACCCCAAACCGCGGCGAGATGAGAGTCACCCGACCGGCGTCGAGGTTATTGATTCGGACGCTGGATTTCTTCACATCCACTTCCGCCACCGTCACAGCCCCGCTTCTGGACAAAACGATAAACTGATCGACACCGGGCTCCATGGACGGCTTAATGTATCGTGACAGATCCTGCATGAGGGAGACGGCGGAATCATGATCCCCCTGAATCTTGAAGAAACGATCTCCGGACTTCGCGGAGTCCGATTTGAGCTTCATTTCCCCACGAGGCCCAAACACGGAAATACCAGCCCCTTTGAGTTCGCGCCCGTCCAATATCACCCTCTCGCCCGCCTTCACGTATCGGACCTGCAGCCCCTCTTCCGTCGGTTTGATTTGGACCACCCGGAGAACTTTATCCCCGTTCGCCCGGGAAAGCTGAACCACGAACAAATCCGACCGGCCCGCTTGGGCCTGAACGGCGCGGGACAACGAGGCGGCCACAACCGGCGAATATTTTTTCAGATCGGTTTTCGTAATCAAAGCGCCGCCTTCCACCTGGACGAACGTAAACCCTTTTCGATTGTTGTCCGGCACCGCGATTTGGCCGTCAAACTTTCCTTGTTCATCCCGCAACTCCAACTGTCCTTGCCGAACGTGCAAGGAAACCGCCATCTGAACAACCCGTCCATCCACCCGTTTGACGCCCAAGAACGTGAGCGGCTGCCCCGCCTGGGCGGCATGCCTCACATTGGGAGCCAATTGAACCCGGGCGTCATCTTGACGAGCGGGGCCGGCCGCGGCCTTGTTCTTATCCGGGCCATTCGCTCTATCTTGATTGCGCACCTGGGGCATCGGATTGACCTGGTTTTCCCCTTGGAGGCGAGGGCCGTGGCCCGCGTTTGCCTGAGGAGCCATCTCTTTATTCTTATTCGCCATCCGTCCGCCCTCAGCCGCCGGACGCTGAAGAGCTCCGGGAGCCACGGCCCTGCCATTCGCCATCTGGACTTTTCTCCCATCGGAGGTGACACGAAATCCCAACGCGGCACGGACGAGGTCTTTGCTCTGCTGAAATTGGCTCGTGGGCGTAAACCCCACCAGTTTATTCGACAAAAGATTCTTTGCCCGAGCGGCATCTAGATTTTGCTGATGTTTGGGAGCCGTGGGAACGGCAAACCCGGTTCTTGAAGGAGTTGTCGGCCCCAGAGAAAGGCGTCCAAGGCCCAGGGCCGCGGCGGCCAATCTCGACACCCCTGAGACAAACCCCTTAAAAGCGCCCCACGCGAGAGACGCTCCGGACGCCGCGCCTCGCGTTTGCGCCATCGGTTTCTGTGAAATTCTGGTCTCTCCTTCTTTTATTTTTGGCGAGCGAGAAGCGGGAAGAACACTCATCACCCCAATCACAAGTGAAACGAACGGCCGTAACAATGAGGGGGATTCAATCGCTCGATCTGCTTTCGCTTCCTTGCTCTGGAATCCCTCCCCGCCCAGGAGAAGTGACACAAACGACCCCAAAGAAGACATCTCATTCGAAAATGACGTGGCTTTATCTTCCCGGATCTGCGACCGCGCTCCTTCCCGTTGAGAAACCGCGGTCCGTCTCTCCTCAGACACGGGTTTTCCCTTGTTTTGCGAGGGGTTCGCGAGCGTCTCTGGCCGGCGTTGATTTCCCTTGCTGGGCGGTTTTTTGATCTCATTTTTCTTATCCGGCTCGCGCCGGTCTTTGATTCTCGAATCCGTCTTTTCTTTTACGTCCGGCCGCGTCCGTCGTGGCCCCAGTTCGCCCGGACTCTCTTGAGGGGATTGGGATTCATAATCGCTGCCTTCACTTTCATCCCAGAAGGGTGATTGATCGTCGTTCGTGAGGCCATCGGAACCGCCGCTTTTGGAGATATGTTCTCCCCATATGGAACTACTCACACCATCATCAGAGAGCGACCGATCAAACTCTTCTCCTTTCCTGAGATAGATCGGGTCCCAAGTCGGGTCCGGCAGGTTGACTCCATGCCCCTGAGCGAGCGGATCGATCCCGTACTCCTGAACAATCGGAACACGGACGTTCCCTCGCGTTTCAAAACCGTAATTCCCCAGAAAACTCCACATCCTCCAATAAACGCGCGCCCCCATATTGACCCATCCATTGGTGGTTTCTTTCGTGACCTGCGGCTCCCTGCTATACCCCGCGTCGGTGTACCAGGCCACATATTTCATCCCGGTGTCATAGGCGTTTGGATCAGAATCGGATACTTTGTGTGTGATATGGATTTCTTCCTCATCCGACATGGCTTGGTATCCATCGGCAAACTTCTGGACCTGCCCGTCTTTAAGGACCATTCCACCCGTCCGGCTGCCGCTGTAGATGTAAAAGGCCCCGTCTCCAATCAAACTGGGATCGGCGTTAAACGCGTATTGATAGGTGGATATCCGCTCAACAATTTCTTCTTCCTTCACACTGGTCAAAACGGCGGGAAGCGACGAGTCATACGAATTTTCCGTTTTCTTATATATGTTGATATGGTCCCCTTTAAAGAGATACGTATTGCTAGAGAACCCTCGGAATCCAAGCGAGTATTCTTTGGACTTAAGAACCGGCGCATGGCCGACAGACGTCACATCCCACTCCTCCGCGTAGGTGACATAGATGCGTTGGTTTTCCGGAAGCGTCTCATATTCATAACCGTCCATGGCCCCTTTCTTAACCCCGTCGCCGGCAATCCCCTCGGCCAACGCATTCGCGCTGGTATAGGTGGCCTGACCGCGCGAATCGAACACCACATAACAGTCCCCGATAACAGAATTGACGCTCTGCAGTTTTCCAGGCGCTCCATAAGAATAATATCGAGTTGATGTGATATAGAGAGCGACGGGCTTATCAAGTTCGCTCAATGAGAGTGGCGTTACTTCTTCCACTTGGATGGATTGCGTCAGGAAACGATCGTTGCAGAAATAATCCTGGACCGTATACGTCCAGCTCCACCAGGGGTTATCTGAGTTATAACTGTGGGTTTTGATCTCCGCCCACACGCCGCTCCCGTTGGAATTGCGGTGATAGGTGGTCCACGTTTCAAACATTTGAACACCGGCGATGTCTTGAGACTGGGACTTGCAGTAACTACTGGTGATCTGCTCTTCTCGCCAGACAAACCCATTCGCTCCTTTATGGTTTCCATATTGAATTCCAAAGGTACCGGAGCCGCCGAAAATCCCAAAATAGTTGGTGCCCTCTGAATATTCGGGGCTTGTGTAGTGACCGCCATAAAAACCGTTGGCGGTCCCGTTGTCATTATTAAAGACGTAATACTCCACCGCGCTGGTAAAGGTGCCCCATGCTTCCACCTCTCCGTACCGGCCCCATGATCGGTTCGTTATGCTTCCTTCAATCTGATGAGATCCCGAGACATAATCCCAGCTCTCGGAGTTCGTCACGGACTGCACCGCATCAAGAACACCCCACATATTGGACGAATAGGTATTGGAAATCGAATGGGAGATAGAGATTTGATACCCTGAATCATAATCATAGGTCCAACCGTTGGTCGTCCGTATGCTGGACAGGACATTGCCGGTATTCGTGTTATACGTAAAAAATGTGGAATCGGAACTAATGGTCGTCTGGATGGTCTCGCCAAGAACCGACACATTCCTCGTCGTTTCTGACGTGGAACCCGTCACCACTTGTTTGCCGGCGAGATTCCCATAGGTATTGATCGACACGGACGTCCCCGATATATACGCGTACGTTCCTATTTCATGCTGATTGATGTTGAGCGTGGTTTGGGACCAACCACTTTGGAAAATTCCCGTTGTCGCGCTATAAATATATTGAGCCGTCCGGGTTCCATTGGAGCTGTCTTCATAGAGCCCGCGGTAATCATCCACCCCCACGTTCGCGAACTCGTCAACCTGGCTCACCATATTCGACTGGCTGCTGATCCACGTGGTTCGAGACCCGCCGCTCTCACTCGTCACGACTCCGTTCGACAAACTGCTGTTACTGAACTGGGCGACATTTTTTACCGCGCGGAATTTATCGTGAACCTCTCCCTTGTCATTGAAAACGTCCTTATAATTATTAAACCATCTCAACGCCTTGGCGCTGAGCTCTGGAACTGTGAGGTCGTAAGTGTAGTCGTAGGTGGTGCTCTCGGTTGAATTGGAATAGGAATCCTGACGGTCGCTTCCCGTGGACGTGCCCCCCGTGCTGTGAGATTCCACCGCTTGTCCGAACGCGATGACATAGTCCGTGTGGCCTTCGCCTTCCGACCAGGTGGCGAAGTAATCAAGATACCCATTCCCTGAAGCAGGACGCTGTCCGCCGGAAAAGGTGAAGTCACTGTACGACCCTGACAACCGGCCGCCGCTCGTGTAGGAGAAGTGTTGAATGGTCGTTCGGGTTTCGGAGCTTCCATCCTTCGCGATCATGTTTAAAACAGCCCCTTGGAACGTCCCTTTAATGGTTTGAGTGGTCGACTTCGTCACAAGAGCCGAGCCCGCATAGAGGCCGTAATCGTTGACAGTGTAAGAAATGCTATGGGAGTTCCAATCCCCGTTCCCCCATTGCTCCCAGGAGCGCTGGATCGTGTTCACGTTGCTAATGGTGGTCAGGGATCCATCCGCGGCCTGGATCCAGAACGACAAACCGCCTCGAACCCCACTTATCTTAAATTTACCGTCGTAGTCATAGAACGTTTTCGTCAACGATTCCCCTTTCGAATTATCCAGCCGTTGATAGCCGCCGGTGGACTCGGACGTCCCCAGCTTGAACAACCCGGAATTAAAGACAAAGGTTTGAGTGATGCTGTCTTCCCAACTCAAATTGCCGACGCCGTCATTCGTGTTGCTGTGCCCCGTGGCGTTTTGCGTTTCAGACAAACCCGTGTTCACATTGTACGTCGTGGTCGTTTCCATATGGGAAGTTGTGTAGGAACCGTTCACGTTGTTGAGCGTGTTGTCGGTGGTGGTTTTCGTATTTTTGGCCTGGCCCGCCCAATTGATCTCATAAATCTGACTGAGGGTCCCTTTGGCGATGTTCCCCCACCCGTCGTTCGATTTGGTCGTGCCGGAGCCCGTGGCGGCCGTCAAGACGCCGGCGGAATAGGTGTAATTAACAATAGTATTGGACCATGAGTACGACAAATTAAGAGGAGCTGAAAGGCTCGTGGAATCAGACTTCTTGATCTTCAATAACCCGAAGACGCTCTCATACGTATCGGTTCCCATATTAATGTCGATATTTCCATTGCCGTCGTCCCGGCGGCCGGTGCGGCGGCCCGTGCCTCCCTGAAGAACCCCATTTGAATCGTAATGGCTCACCACAAGATTCGAACTATCATCCCAGGAATCATCAATGTACGTTGTTTTGGAAATCGTCAAATTGCTGACCCCTTTGACCTGGCCGGCAAAATTCCGGGCCTCCCGATAAACCCCTCTTCCGCCCGCCGTTTCCCCCACGGTCGGATTATTATACGCGTCAGTTCCGTGGATCGACCCGACGCTGGTGGAGGCGATCATGCCGCTATCGGGCAACATGCCGGAAGCCTTGATCCGGTTGTACGTCACCACCTGAGTCGTTTGCTTTGAGCCATCAAAGCTGGTCACCGTGGAAGTGATATCCGTCTTATAAGCACGCGCCTGGCCCGCGAAAATCTTATAGAGCGTCACATAAGCGTCGGTATGCGTGGACTCCAGGAAACGGCCGCCTTTCGTCGTTGTTGAATCGGAGGCGTCGGTTCGGGTCTGATACAAAAGGCCTTTTCCTCCGTCCGCGTAGTCGTAATACGTGGTGACCGGCCCCGACGTTGTGACGGTTCCATCTTTGGACTGGGTCGTTGTCGTCATGATCGTATGGTCGACCTTGGCCACCCATTCAACGAACGTATAAACGGTCTGGGTGATGGCATCGGTGATGTTCCCCCACCCGTCGTTCGTTCGGATCCCGCTCGTTGACGTTTGCGCGTTAAGCCTCCCATATTGGTCATATCCGAACGTCGTTTCGTTCACGCTCCCGGGAATCAGGGAAACGGTGGAGCCATCCTTTCCCGCCGATCCCGTCTGCGACGTGATGGTTTGTTTTGTGAGTTTCGCTTCGCCAAGAACGACAACCCCGTAATTCTGGGTGTATGTTTGCGTCTGTTGATTGCCGGCGCTGTCGGTCGATTCGATGGTGCCGGTTCCCGTTCCGCCCGTTTGCTTGAACGTCGTGGGGTCCATTGTAAAGGTCACGGCCAATTGATTGCGGGAGGTGGACCCATCGGCGCTTTGGCTCCGGGTGTCGGATGTCCTCGACAAAAGCCGCATCTGTCCGTATTCTTTCCAGGCCGAGTTGGCGTAGGTTTGGTCCGTGATCGTGTGAGAGAAATTACGCCAGGAGAAGTTGGTCTCTGTCATCGTCAAATCGCTGAAGTCAAAGACGCCGTCGCTGAACGTTTTGATCACAGCCAGGTCCGACGCGTCCGTCGCCGTGGAAAACGCTTTGGCGAGACCATTTAAGACCGCGGTTAAGTCGGTGCCGCCGGAATTAAGCAAAGCGGTAACGCTCGACTGAATAGTCGCGTCTGTGAAGCCGGTGAGGACTCCTTTCGCGTAATCAATAAACCGCTGGTTCCCGCCGGACTCCGAACTTCGATACAGCGTGCTGATCAAGTTGTGCTGGACTTGGAAATAAGACGGCGTTCTCCACTCTTCCCACTGATCCAACGTCGGGAAGTGATCCAACCATGAAATCGCGAAATCGACAAACTCTTCATACGTCGTATCGGCCGCCGTATGAGACGCCGCCCATTGAGTGAGCTCGGAGAGGAGCGACGTCTTATCAAACCCCCACACCGGCGTGTAAGTGGGATCGTCACGAAGAATGCGTTCATTCTCCAACTCCGTGGCGGACAACGCCGGCGGCGCCGTATACCCATCCAAGATCGAGGAAAGCGTGGAAATCGTTTGATCCATGTCCGCCTGAGACGTAAATTCGCTCTTCTTCCAAATATCCCCTGATTCGCTGGTGACGTCGGTGTTCGTGGGGGCGATCGATGTGGTCCGGCCGACGTTGTCGTAACTCTTTGAATAATCCGTCTTTGAATAACTCCGCTCATAGGTGTGATCACTGGTTCGGATGACGGGGGTCCAATAGGTCCCGCTGCCCCAGTTGGGATGATGGCGATCCGCATCCAGGCGCTCATTATCGGATGAGAACGAATACGTCTCAGTGGCGGTTGGAACCACCCGGCCGGTGTTGGCCCACACCGTTTGATTGGCCGTCTGCTCTGAGGTGATGGATTTTGTGTAGCGGTTGGTTCCATCGAAACTCAAACTCCAATTCTCTTTGGTCACAGGCGGGTTGGCCGTATTCAACTTCCCGGAGATCAAATAACTATTGGAGTAATCCACGCGGCTGAACCCTCTAAACCACGTGCCGTTGTCCTGGGCCTTGGGCGTTTCAAACGACCCCTCTCCATAATTGATATCGACTCCCAACGTTCCCCCCACCTTAACGTCATTGGAAGAATAGGACCATGAAAGCGCTTCCTGAAGCCGGGCGAGGCCTGTTTGCTGCCAGATGTCGCTTCTAAACGTCTGCTCAATGTCTGTTTTGGTAATGCCGATGTTCGCGCCCTCGCCGATTCCGCTATCGGTCCAGTTCCATCCTGTCGCCTTGGGGGCGGCGGCCGTCGGAAGGGACGTGTTCTCATCATAACTCCCGGCGTAATCCATCACGACATGGCTACGGAACCGCTGCGAGTCCTTCTGAGTGACGGGGTCGTCCATGCTCCCGCCGCCGTACCACTTGGTGGCGGTTCCAAAGGCCGCGGCGTCATTCCTCATCCTGGAAATGGTTCCCTTATCATCCATCGAAGACCAACTGTCGGTGACGGTGGTGAGCAACATCGTTTTCCCTAAATTGACCCAGAGAGCCAGATTGAACGTTTGGGTGATGATCGCCTCGGTATACGTTTTCTGGACCCCATCATAACTGTAACTCCAACCATCCACCGTCGGCGCGATGGCGACTGGTTTTCCATTGACGTCATAACTATGGGAATAATCGGTCGTCGAATAGCCGCGGTTATAGCTCCCGTCAATACTACTGATCGGAGAATCGTACGTGCCGCCGCACGCGCTATTGGAGGAATAACTCCGATTGATCACCGTTTCTTGTCGAGCCACTCCCGTGTTCGACCATATCGTGCTGTTGAATTTCTGATAGATGTCCGACTTGGTGTATCCAAAGTTGGTGACGGTGCCATCCGATGTTGTTTCTATCGCGGTGCCATCGAAGGCCCAGCTCCAGCCTTTGGCCTCGGGGCC
>PLLH01000107.1 GCA_003140895.1 Elusimicrobiota bacterium | reverse complement strand
ATGAAAAGAGCGCCGACGGCCAAGGCGAAGAGCGTCGTTCGCAGGGCGAATTGGCTCCAGGGCCCGGACATAACGTGACCGAGCGTTAATAAGCGCTCCAGCCCAAAAGCCCCCCCCACTCCGAAAAACAAGAGTCGGATGCGAGGCCATTCGTAGGGAATGGGGTACGACGTTTGGGATGCATAGTAGATCGCCCCCGCCATGACGATATAGGCCGCCAATGTCGCCAACGCCGCCCCCATGATCCCCATGTGGGGAATCAAAATGAAGTTGAGCAGGATGTTCACCAACGCCCCCACTCCCGTGATCCAGGGCAACACCCGATTCCGCTCCTTGATGTAAATCCCGGCGATAAAATTGGTGTACATGCCTTGAAAAACATAGGCGAGAAGAACCACGGGAATAATCGAAAGCCCCGCCCAATACGGTTCCTTGAGCAAAGCGTGCCCCCAAACGGGGGTTGAAATGATTCCGGGAAGCGCCCATGAAAGCGCGAGAAACGAAAACAACGACAGAAACATAAAATAGGTAAACACGCGGGCGAAGAGACGTCGCGCTTGCTGATCATCCGTGAGCGCTTGCCGCATAAAAAACGGGCGCCACGCGTATTCAAAGAGACTGACAAAAATCATCATGACGAACCCCATCCGGTAATTCGCTTGATACACCCCAAGAACGCCCAAGCCCAAATAGAATTGAACGATGGGCCGGTCGATCACCTGCACCATCATGGAACTCACATAGGCGGGGACGTTCGTGAGGCCGAAGGGAAGGAGCTTCTTTAACACGTCGAGATCGACATGAAATACAAATCGAGGAATGATCGTCGGTAAAAGCAGAAGGAACACGAGGAGTGACGCGATCAAATTCGCCAAGAAGATGCCCTGCACACCCCAATGAAGTCCCAACACGAAAATAAAATTAAGAACAAGAGTGACAACGATTCCAACGAGCCGGATCCACGCGAAGCGCCACGCTTGATGTTCCAACCGGAGAACCGCGAAGGGCAAAATGGTCAAACTGTCAAAAAACAAAATCCAGGCGCCGAAACGCAGGATGCGCGTGAGGACCGGGACCAAGCCCGACAGGTCGATCCGGAAATCATGAAAGACGGGATAAACAACCCACGGAGCCAGGATCAAGAGAAGAACCGTCAAACAGCCGGCGCTCGTCAAAATAAAGAGAAAAGGACTGCTGAAGAGTTTTTTTTCTCGGACGGGATCGGCCGGCTCCCCCTCTCCCCGGGCGCCGTAACGAAAAAAAGCCGCCTCAAGTCCCAACGGATACACACGTTTAGAAAACCGATGTACGTGTAGAGCGAAGTCNNAGTCGCGATGCCGTATTCCGCCGTGGAGGCGAGAACATTCACATAGAAAGGAACCAGGAGGAAATTGAGAAACCGCCCGACGACCGTGCTGAGGCCATAGATAAGCGTTTCTTTGGAGAGAGCTTTTAGTTGTTCACGCACTGTGTTTTCCCTTCTCGGAGAAAGATGAGTTCAAAAATCGGATCCTGCTTAAAAGTCAATTTAACCGCCTGGCGATACGCGTCCCCCTGCGCGCGGTAGGATTCGGCCACCTTCTCCAAGGAAGAGCCCCCCACCCGGTTCGTTTTATAATCCCCCACCACAAGTTGTCCATCCAACATATACAGGACATCCATCACGCCGCGCATCAGGACCGCCCCGTCCTTCCGAGGCGAGGTGATCGGATAAAGAAAAGGGATTTCCCGGCCAAAGATCTCGGCGCGCTTTAAACGATCGTAAGCGGCGCTGGAGAAAAAACCGGTGAGAATGTCTTTCGCTTCAGACAGAACCAGCGCCGACGCCGGGTCTTTCGGAACCAATTCAAGCCGTTGGGCCGACCGGGTCAGCTGCTTCTCGATCGACGTCCCGATCGACCGGGGCAACGTCTTAAAGTCCCAGTGTTCCATGACGTTATGACAGAGAAGCCCCACTTGGATGGGATCAAAGCTACCTTCTCCCGCCTCATCATCGATGAAACGCCCTTTTTCAGGCTCACGCGAATCCAACGTCGGAGAGGCGGCCGTTCGTCGCTTCATCAATAACTGGAAATTCTCGGAACGGGCTTTTAACTCTCCGGCCAACAAGAGAGGATCCCAACGGGGATGAAGAGATGGAATCAAGGTCCGGCGCCCTTCAAACGACAACGAACCGTCCCAAACGACCGGCTGAACGGGAATGACACTCTCCCCAATACGAAATTCCGTTTCCCCCTCTCTGGGCCAGGCGCCCGCGGTCTTTAAATACGAAGCGAAGCGGGACCCGCGTTTGACCTCCGGGTTCAAGACCGCCATCACCTGATCCTTGGCGCGTGTCATCGCCACATAAAACACGCGCACTTCCTCCGCCTTTTCTTTTTTGACGATCGTTTCTTCCACGTCAACCATGGAGGAATTGGTCCATTTTCCTTTTTTCAGCCGAAGCCCCACCCGGTTGGCCTTCCAATCGCGAACCAAGAGAGGTTTCTCAAAGCTGGGGCGGTTCGCGGCGCACAGATTGGCCAGAAAAACGACCGGGAATTCCAATCCTTTGGCCTTATGCACCGTCATCACTTTCACCGCATCATATTTCACATCCGCCAGCGGATTTTCCCCTTCTTCCCGCTCGTCTTCACGATACCGCTGAAAACGTTGGATAAAGTCGCTCAAGGACATGGTTCCCCGGCTCGACCAGTGCACGGCCAAACGCTGAATTTTTAAGAGGTTCGCGATGGCTTGATCGCCGTGAGTGGATTGCGACGTGAGTTCCAAAAGCCACGTTTTTTCAAAAAGATCCCGAATGACATCCACCACCGGTTTAAGCCGCGCCTCCAGAGAAAGCTCCCG
>PLLH01000052.1 GCA_003140895.1 Elusimicrobiota bacterium | reverse complement strand
GACACCGACATCTCGTAACCTTCGCGGCGCATAGTCTCGATCAAGACGGTGAGATGAAGTTCTCCGCGGCCTGACACAATAAAAGTTCCTGTGTTCTCACGTTCTTCCACATGGAGCCCCGCGTTGGTTTCCCGTTCTTTCAAAAGCCGTTCCCGCAAATGGCGAGAGGTCATAAACTGGCCGTCTTGGCCGGAGAAGTCGCTGTCGTTGACGGACAATTCAGCCGACATTGTCGGTTCTTCAATCACAATCGGAGGAAGCGGCTCTGTGACTTCCGGCGCGGCCAACGTGTCTCCCACGCGAACGCCGCTCATGCCAGCCACAGCCAAAATGTCTCCGGCTTCAACCTGGTCCACATCCCGGCGGCTGAGTCCAAAAGATTTCTGAAGATGCGTGACCTTCCCCGGAATTCGTGTGCCGTCCCATTTCATCAGGACGAGCGGCTGATTCATTTTAATGACCCCGTCAAACACGCGCCCCACCGACACCTGCCCCACAAAATCATTCCATTCCAACATGGTCACGAGCATCCGAAGAGGTTTTTTCAAATCGGCCACCGGCCCCGGAACATGCTCAAGAATCAAGTCAAAAAGAGAAACCATGCCCTTCGTTTTGTCGTTATCCTTATCTTTACGGCAGGTCCACCCTTCTCTCCCTGAGGCAAAAACATAAGGAAAATCCAGCTGTTTGTCGGTGGCCTTCAAAGAAACGAAGAGGTCGAACATCTGATCCAAGACTCGATGCGGATCGGCGCCGGGGCGGTCCATTTTATTGATGACCACAATCGGACGAAGCCCCATCTCCAGAGCCTTTCGAAGTACAAACCGCGTTTGCGGCATGGGGCCTTCCACGGCGTCCACGACCAGCAAAGCGCCCTCCACCAATTTAAGAACGCGCTCCACTTCGCTTGAAAAATCGGCGTGACCGGGAGTGTCGATAATGTTAATGGTGACGCCTTTATAAGGAACAGAAGTGTTTTTGGCGAGAATGGTGATCCCGCGCTCCCGTTCCAGTTCGTTCGAATCCAAAACGCATTCCTGGGCGTCTTGTTTTTTGACTTTAAACTCGCCGGTCGCGCGAAGCATCGCGTCCACCAGGGTTGTTTTTCCGTGGTCGACATGAGCCATGATGGCGATGTTCCGGATATCGGTGCGTTTGTGTTTATTCATATTAAATTCTTTTTAAAAAAATCCCGCCCGCCCTAAGCTTGTTCAAAGGGCGAGCGGGATGAATTTTGATTAACAAACTAAAGTCGCGTATGAAGCGGCTTAGTTAGACTCTAACGACGTTTGCGGCTTTGGGGCCTTTTTCGCCTGGAACTTCATCGAAGGTGACCTGCTGACCTTCTGCCAAGCTTTTGAACCCTTCGCCGGTGATGGCCGAGTAATGAACAAACACATCGCCCGATCCATCTTCCTTCGCTATGAACCCAAACCCCTTGGAGTTGTTAAACCACTTCACTGTACCACGTTGACTCATTTTCTTATACCTCTACTTCTAATTTAACTGCTTTTTCGCCTCGCCAAACAATCGGCCACTTCAGAATGACAGCGCCGGGCGCCTGGGAGACAAATTGTTTTATAGGAAATTTATTGATCATCAAGTTATTCGGCAAGGAATGAATCCAAGGGATGCTCTATCGGGGATAAACCAACCAGGAATAATATGCGGTGCGATGATATTGCCTAAACTCCATACGGTAACCAGGCAGGAATCTATCATAACGAACCGTCGGAAGACAAGGTTTATTTCACGCCGGGTCCCGCAAGCGGGTCCCGCCAACGGCCGTGGGCTTTAATCAATTCGATGAGACGCTCTACCGCCACCTCGGCCGGAATGGACTTGTCCACGCAGGTTTTCCCCACATACAAATTAATCTTGCCGGGGCCGCCTCCCACATACCCAAAGTCGGCGTCCGCCATCTCTCCCGGGCCGTTGACAATGCAGCCCATAATGGCGATCTTGACCCCTTTGAGATGCTTTGTTTGTTCTTTGATTTTCTCGGTGGTCGCCTGAAGATCGAACAACGTCCGCCCGCAAGACGGGCAGGACACATAATCAGCCTTCGTGATGCGAAGCCCGCACGCCTGAAGCAATGAATATGAAGAGTCGAGCAAGGGTTTGGAAAGAGGACCGGAAGACACCAACACGGCGTCTCCAAACCCGTCGCACAAGAGACTGCCTTGAAATACCGCCGCGGCCAAAGAAGCGGTTGGCTCCGTGTTAACCAAGCAGAGAGGGACTGCGACGTTCCTCTTTTTTAATTCGTTGATAAGAGACCGAAGCGGATGAACAGAGTGAGTCGAGTGGGGAACCGCCCACGATAGAACCAGAGGCGCGCCCGTTCCTTGAAGCCACTCGAGAGCGCGGAGCAACGACTCGGCATCTCCGGATTGAAGAACAAGGGCGGACCTCTGCGTCGCACACGCCTGCGCCAACGACAAAACGGCCTTTCTGACGTCTTCCTCCTTATTAATGGGACCCCCGCCCAAATCCAGCACCCACCCCTCAACGGGGCAAGAAAGAGAAGGGCGGGCCTGACCAACTTTCAACTCAATCCAAAGCGCCAGGTTTTTCCTGGCCTCGCCAAAGCCAGAGGAAAACCGTGTCAACTCAGAATCAAAATTTTTCCCTTCAGAAGGGATTTGGATAATCTCCACAGGAGAATCCACTCCGACCTCCCTAATTAGAGCGAGCGCATCGGCCGATGTTTTCTCGCCAAGAGACACCCGAGAGATCACTCGAATGGGCGCATCGCCCCCCAAATCAAGTCCGCCGATTCGGACCTTTTGCGTTTCGCGGCGGACATAGGTGGACTCGACCTCAACGCCATTGGATTGAAGCGAAGAAGAAATGGGCAAGGCGCTTTTGAAACTCAGCGGGCGGCGGGCCAACTCATAGGCGACGGGAATTTCCATTTCCGGTTCTTCCGTGAGAGATACGCGAATGGTGTCTCCTATGCCATCTTCCAGCAGGCTTCCAATGCCGATGGCGGATTTAATCCGCCCGTCTTCGCCGTCGCCGGCTTCCGTCACGCCCAAATGAAACGGGTAATCCATGTTTTCCTGATCCATGCGCGATGCCAAAAGCCGGTTGGCGGATATCATGATCCGCGGGTTGGACGCCTTCATCGAAAGAACGATGTCATGAAAATCATTCTTCCGGCAGATCCGAACAAATTCCAAGGCGGATTCCACCATTCCGAGCGGGGAATCGCCATACCGGTTCATAATGCGATCCGACAGGGAGCCGTGGTTGGTCCCGATTCGAAGAGCTTTTTTCAACTGCTTCAATTTGAGGACCAGCGGAGTGAATTTCTCTTCGATCCGTTTTAATTCGTCCTCGTATTGCTGATCCGTGTAATCTCGAACCCGGAACGCCTTCGCATCGACATAATTGCCCGGATTAATCCTGACCTTCTCGACAAAATCGGCGGCCACAAGCGCCGCGTCGGGACGAAAATGAATGTCAGCCACAAGCGGCACGGGGCACTTTTTTTGAAGAAGGGCGGATTTAATGTTCTCGAGGTTTTTCGCTTCCAAAACGGTCGGGGCCGTGATCCGGACAATTTCACACGTCGCGTCCGCCAGACGCATCACTTGGTCGACGGTGCGCTTTGTGTCCATGGTGTCGGTGGTTGTCATTGATTGAACCCGGATGGGGTTGTCTCCGCCCATCGCGACGGCGCCGACGTTAACGACCCGTGAGCGGCGGCGTTGATAAATGAAGGGAGTGAAATGATTTATTGAACTCATCGGTGGATTCTCTTTCGGCCTAAATGAACGCTCATTTTAGCTTATTCTCTGAAAATCGGGGTTCTCATGCCGTGACAACTGCTATCATGACAGCCTCATTACGTTGGGGCAACATTATGTTGGGGGTGGATCATGGTCCAGTTGAAAAAAATTTCCTCGCTACTTTTACTCTCATCCGTCATCGCCTTGGTCTCATGCAACCAGCAAAAATCTCTCCGGTCGGACATCTACACCGTTCAACGCCATAACATGGTCCGCTGGGATCTGAAAGAACAAGGCATTAAATCCGAACTCGTGCTGCAAGCGATGGCAAAGGTCCCGCGGCATCTCTTTTTACCTCCGGAATATCAAACTCAAGCGTATCAAGATAAAGAACTTCCGATCAGCCAATATCTAACAACGCCTCCCCCCATCGTCGTCGCCAAAACCATTGAATTGTTGAACCTACAGGGATTCGAGCGCGTCCTGGAAGTGGGAACCGGACGGGGATATCAAGCCGCGCTCCTGAGTGAGCTATCCAAAGAGGTATACACCATTGAGATCGTTCCGGAGATTGCAAAAGAAGCCAAGGAGATCCTTTCGCTCCTTCAGTATAAAAACGTGGCATGCAAATTAGGCGATGGCTACCAAGGATGGCCCGACAAACAACCCTTCGACGCCATCATCGTCACCGCCTCGGCGTCGGCTGTTCCCTCCCCGCTTCTTGAACAACTGAAAATCGGAGGACGGCTCGTGATGCCGATTCAAGCGGGAACGGAACAATCGCTGGTTCTTTACCGGAAAACGACCAAAGGCCTGGAGAAAGAAAGCATTATGCCGGTGAAGCTCCAACCGATGGAAGGAAAAGCGACGGGCCGTTCGTTTCAATAAAATATTAAGGAAGCTGAGTCTCGCCCATTAAATAGTTGTCGATGCCGCGGGCGGCGTTTCGCCCTTGTTTGATGGCGCGCACAACCAACGACTGGCCGGTCGCCATATCTCCCGCCGAAAACACACCCTCTTTGCTGGTCATATGATTTGAATCCACGGACACGTTTCCCCGAGGGTCGAGAGCCAAGCCCAGCGTTTGAATCATTCCTTCATGAACGGGATGGACAAACCCCATCGCCAAAAGAACCAATTCCACATCAACGGAAAATTCGGACCCGGGAATCTCCACCATTTTCGGGCGGCCCGACTGATCCTTTTCCCATTTCAAGCGGACGCCGTGCAACTGGCGAACCTCGCCGTTTTCACCGGTGAATTTCTTCGTGAGAATATTGTAGTCGATCGTTCCGCCTTCCTTATGAGAAGAAGACGGCCTGAGGATGCGGGACCATTCCGGCCAGGGATTGTCCGGCTGGCGCTCCAGCGGCGGTTTCGGCAGGAGTTCAAACGAGGTGACGCTGACGGCGCCTTGCCGAAGAGAAGTCCCAATGCAGTCGGACCCGGTGTCTCCGCCTCCCAACACCACGACCCGTTTCCCTTTGGCGGTGATGCTCGTCTTGTCGTCGACTTTGTCCCCCGCGCCGCGACGGTTTTGCTGAGGAAGAAATTCCATGGCGAAATGAATTCCTTTAAGCTCACGCCCCGGAACCAGCAAGTCGCGTGATTTCTCGGAACCGCCGCAAAGAAGAATGGCGTCAAACTCGTTTAACAGAACGTCCGTGCTCACGTTGACGCCGACATGGGAATTGGTTTGGAACGCGATCCCTTCGGCCTTGAGCAGATTAACGCGCCGGTCCAAAATATTTTTTTCCAACTTGAAATCGGGAATGCCGTAGCGAAGAAGTCCTCCGACGCGGTCCGCCTTTTCAAACACCGTGACCCAATGACCGGCGCGGTTCAACTGCTGCGCAGCCGAAAGGCCCGACGGGCCGGAACCCACCACCGCCACTTTTTTACCTGTTCGAACGGCGGGCGGCTCCGGTTTAACCCACCCTTCTTGAAATCCTTTTTCGATAATCGCGTACTCGTTCAATTTGATGCTGACCGGCGGCTGAATGAGGCCCAGCACGCAGGACACTTCGCACGGAGCCGGGCACACGCGGCCCGTGATTTCAGGAAGGTTATTGGTCCGGTGAAGACGTTCCAGCGCGTCCCGCCAACGGTCTTTTGAAACGAGATCGTTCCAATCGGGGATTAAATTGTCGACAGGGCAGCCCCAGTGGCACGTGGGAACGCCGCAATCCATGCACCGCGCCCCTTGAAGCCGAACCTTGTCCTCCGGGAGGGGAGAATTGGTCTCCTTATAATCTTTAACGCGCTCTTCCGTCGGACGATACGGAAGTTCTTCGCGCGGATACTTGAGAAATCCTCTTAGTTCGCCCATGACTGAACCGCCTCTTCTTTTTTCCCAAGGGCCTGCTGCCCGCTTTGCTGGGCCGCCATCTCGGCCAACGCCCGCCTGTATTCTTTCGGGAACACTTTGACGAACTTAGGGAGTGACTGGTCCCACTCTTTCAATATTTTTTTGGCCACCGAGCTCCCGGTGGCATCCATGTGTTTTTGAATCAATTCTTTAAGAATGACGACGTCATCCGGCCCGGCCACTTTTTCCAGATCCACCATCCCCAAGTTGCATCGGCTCTTGAACGACCCGTCTTTGTCATACACGAACGCGAAACCGCCGCTCATGCCGGCCGCGAAATTCCGACCCGTGTACCCCAGGACGACCACCAGGCCCCCCGTCATGTATTCGCAGCCATGATCGCCCACGCTCTCAACCACGGCTCGAGCTCCGCTGTTTCGAACGGCAAACCGTTCCCCGGCCATTCCCCGGAAAAACGCCTCGCCGCTCGTCGCCCCATAAAGAACCACGTTTCCGACGACAATATTTTCCTCGGGGACAAAGGTGCTTTCCTTCGGTGGATAAATAATGATGCGGCCACCGGAGAGTCCTTTGCCGGCGTAGTCGTTGGCGTCCCCTTCCAGCTCCAATGTGATGCCGGGGGCCAGCCACGCTCCAAAACTTTGCCCGGCTGAACCCTTAAAGCGACAATAAATGGTGTCTTTGGGAAGCCCCTCGGAACCATATTTGAGCGACACCTCGCTGGATAAAATGGCGCCCACGGTTCGGTTGATGTTGCGGATGGAGCTTTCAATAGAGACGGGCGTTTTCCGCTCGAGCGCCGGCGCCGCTTCTTTGATCAATTGATAGTCCAGCGAACCGCTGATGCCGTGATCCTGAGTCGTCACGCACCGGATGGGAACGGTGTCGTCAACGCGCGGTTTGTACAGCAGGTTGGAAATATCAACTCCCTTCGCCTTCCAATGGTCGACAGCCGGTTCCATTTCAAGTCGTTCCACGTGGCCGACCATCTCCGAAACGGTACGGAATCCCATCTTCGCCATCAATTCGCGGATTTCTTCCGCCAGCATGGTGAAATAATTCACAACGTACTCGGGTTTCCCCGTGAAATTTTTCCGGAGCTCCGGATCTTGCGTCGCCACCCCCACCGGACAGGTGTTCGTGTGACAAACGCGCATCATAATGCAGCCCAACGTGATGAGAGGCGCCGTCGAGAAACCAAGTTCGTCCGCCCCCAAAAGGAAAGCCGTCACGCAATCGCGCGCGGTTTTCAGTTGTCCATCGGTCTGAACGCGAATCCGCCCGCGAAGATCATTCATGACGAGAACCTGCTGCGTCTCGGAAAGGCCCAATTCCCACGGCAGCCCCGAATGCTTAATGGAGGTGAGAGGGGAGGCTCCGGTGCCGCCGTCATGGCCGCTCACGAGAACCAAGTCCGCCTTGCCTTTGGCCACCCCTGCCGCAATGGTCCCAACGCCCACTTCCGCCACAAGCTTGACGCTCACGGCAGCTCTAGGATTCCCGCATTTCAAATCAAAAATGAGCTGCGCCAAATCTTCAATGGAATAAATATCGTGATGAGGCGGCGGCGAAATGAGCGTCACGCCCGGAATCGAATGCCGAACGGCGGCGATTTCCTCCGTGATTTTCTTTCCGTGCAATTGGCCGCCTTCGCCCGGTTTGGCTCCTTGCGCCATTTTGATTTGGAGCTCATCGGCGTTCACCAAATAATGACTGGTCACGCCGAAGCGCCCGGAAGCGACCTGTTTGATCGAACTCCGTTTGGAGTCCCCGTTCGGCAACGGTTTGAATCGCCCTTCGTCCTCGCCGCCTTCTCCGGTGTTGCTGCGCCCACCCAAGCGGTTCATGGCGATGGCCAACGCTTCATGCGTCTCCCGGCTGATGGAACCAAAGGACATCGCCCCCGTGCAGAAACGTTTAAAAATTTTGGCGACCGGCTCAACCTCCTCCAGAGGAATGGGTTTATCGAGAAATTTTAACTTCATGAGCCCGCGAAGCGTTGCCAGGTTGTGGTTACGCACATCCAACGCTTGGCAAAACTCTTTGAAAGACTGGCGGTTGTTGGTCCGAACCGCGTGCTGAAGCTTTTGAATCGTGACAGGATTAATTTGGTGGTATTCCCCGTCTTTCCTCCATTGGAAACGCCCGCCGACATCCAAATCCTGAACGCTGCCTTCTTGTTCAGGATAACCCCGGCGATGACGCATCAACACTTCTTCGGCAATTGTCTCAATCCCGAGACCGGCAATCCGGGAGGCCGTGCCCGTAAAATATTTATCGATCACGGAGGAGTTCAATCCAACCGATTCGAAAATCTGCGCCCCGCGATAACTTTGAATGGTGGAGATCCCCATCTTCGCGATGACCTTCAGAAGCCCTTTCTTCGACGCCTTGATGTAGTTCTTCATGGCCTGTTCGTAGGTCAGATCTTGGGGCAACATGCCTTCGTGCAACATGTCGGAAATCGTTTCAAACGCCACATACGGATTGATGGCGCCGGCGCCGTAGCCGATGAGAAGGGCGAAATGCATGAGCTCCCGCGCGTCTCCCGTTTCAACGGCGAGCCCCACTTTCGTACGGGTTCCTTCCCGAATCAAATGATGATGAACCGCCGCCGTCGCCAGGAGCGCCGGAATGGCCGCGTGATCCTTATCCATGCCGCGATCGGAAAGAATCAGGATGGTGAAACCGTCCCGAACCGCCTTGGACGCGTGCTGACAAAGCTGTTGAAGCGCGGGCTCCAGCCCATCCACCCCTTTGGCCACCTTAAAGAGAATGGGGAGGGTGGTCGCCTTCAGTTTCCCTTCGTTGATGTGGCGGATTTTCTCCAGGTCCTTGTTCGACACAACCGCGTGAGGAAGCTTGAGCTGATGGCATTGCTCCGGGGTTTCGTCCAATAAATTTTGCTCCGGGCCCAGCATCGCTTCCGTGGACATCACCAGCTCTTCTCGAATGGAGTCGATGGGCGGATTGGTGACTTGAGCGAACAGCTGCTTGAAATAATCGTACAGGAGCCGCGGTTTCTCGGAGAGCACCGCCAACGCGGCGTCTTCCCCCATGGACCCGACGGCTTCCTCTCCCAAGCCGGCCATAGGCGCAATCATGTACTTCATGTCTTCCAGCGTGTACCCAAACGCCTTCTGCCGCTTGAGGAGCGTGGCGTGATCGGGATCATGATACCCGGGCGGCTCCGGCAGTTTTTCAAACCGAACAATATTTTCCTCAAGCCATTTTCCATAGGGCCGACGGTTCGCCAATTGATTTTTAATGTCTTCATCGGACACGATGCGGCCTTGAACCGTATCCACAAGGAACATCTTTCCGGGTTGAAGCCGACCCTTGGTCACCACGTTTTTCGGGTCGATCGGCAACACGCCCACTTCAGAGGCCATCACAACCAAGTCGTCTTTCGTCACGACATAGCGGGAGGGCCGCAGGCCATTCCGGTCCAAAATGGCGCCAATCACTTTTCCATCGGTGAAGGCCATGGAGGCGGGGCCGTCCCACGGTTCAATAAGGCATGAGTGATATTCGTAAAACGCTTTCTTCTCCGCGTCCATGGTCTCATGGCCGCTCCAGGCTTCTGGAATCATCATGAGCATCGCGTGCGGGAGAGAGCGGCCGGAGGCGGCCAACAACTCAACGGCGTTATCAAAAATGGCGGAGTCGCTGGCGCCTTCCGTCAAAACGGGAAGGATTTTCCGGAGGTCGTCCCCAAAAAGAGGGCTCTTCAGCAGAGTCTCTCTGGCGTGCATCCAATTGATGTTACCGCGGAGGGTGTTGATTTCCCCGTTGTGAGCCAGGAAGCGGAACGGCTGCGCCAGATCCCACGTCGGGAAGGTGTTTGTGCTGTATCGGGAATGAACCAACGCCAAGGCGCTCGTCATGGACGAATCGGCCAAGTCGGGGAAATAGGGCTTTAATTGTTCCCCCATCAACTGACCTTTGTAGGTGAGCGTTCGCGTCGACAAGTTCGTGATATAGAACATCTTTTTGTTCTTGAGGTCGGAGACGTGAATCTTGTTCTCCGTCACCTTTCGAATGACCAAGAGTTTAATCTCGAGACAAAATTGATCTTTGATTTTGGGCCCACGCCCGATAAAAATCTGCTTGATCACCGGCTCAACGCTTCGGGCCACCCAACCGATGCCGGAACTCATGACGGGAACATCCCGCCATCCCAGGACCGTTTGTCCTTCGGCTTTGACGGTTTCTTCCAAAATTTGGATACATTCGCTCTGTTCGGCTTTATCGGCGGGAAGGAAAACGTGGCCCACGCCGTATTCGCCGCAGGCCGGGAGGGAGATGTTCAGCTTCTTGCCTTCCTTGGTGAGAAATTCATGAGGGATTTGGATCAAGATGCCGGCGCCGTCACCGGTGAGCGGATCGCATCCACACGCGCCCCGATGAGCCAAATTCTCAAGGATGGTGATCCCGTGCTCAATAATTTGGTGGGATTTGCGCCCTTTGATATCGGCAACAAAGCCGACCCCGCAGCTGTCTTTCTCCAGCTGTGGATCGTATAACCCCTGTTTTTCTGGACGCATATGTTTATGTTTCATAATCATGGTTTATATAGAGATATCCTTGCGAAGTGACCGAGAGACCCCGACAAAACAAAAACGAGCATCACTCTCAGTTTTTGGCTCACGTCATTGGGAGCTTGACTGAAGGATGGACCAATGCAGTTCCGACTAAAGATTTAACAGTGGGATTTTACATAGGTTTTTCGAAAGGCGCAATCCGGTTGGCCGGCTTCCCCCTCTTGCAGTTTAATCCCAGGCGCGGTCGTCTCGGTGGATCAAATCCTCGCTTTCTTTAGGTCCCATGGACCCGGAGGGATAGGTCGGAAGCGGTGACGTCGCGCCTGATTCCCAGTATTGAAGAAGCGGCTCCACGATTTCCCATGATTCCTCCACCTCATCGCTCCGAGCAAAGAGGGTTTGATCCCCCAGCATGGCGTCCAGGAAGAGCCGGGCGTAGGATTCCGGCGGCGGCGTTCCGAAGGTCCGTTGATAGCCGAAATCCATGGTGACCGTGCTCATACACAGCTTGGGACCCGGATGTTTGGCCTCAAAACTCATCGTGATCGCTTCATTGGGCTGGATGCGAAACTTCAAAATATTGGCCGAGAGCTGATCCGCCAGAAGAGGCTTAAAGATGGAGGTGGGGACATGCTTAAAGTGGACGGCAATTTCCACGCGGCGCTCTGCCAACCGCTTCCCGGACCGGACATAGAAGGGAACCCCCTGCCACCGCCAATCGTCTAATTCCAGCTTCATCGCCGCGAAGGTGGGAATTTTGGACGTCGGAGAGACCCCCGGTTCCTCCCGATACCCCGCCACCGGTCGGCTTCCTATGTTCCCTTTGGCGTATTGGGCGCAAATGGTGCTTTGAAGAACGTCCTCTTCTTTCAGAATTCGGACGGATTTTAAAACATCACATTTTCGGTCCCGAACCGCGTCCGCCTCCAAACTGGAGGGAGGTTCCATGGCGATGAGAGTGATCAACTGCAGAAGATGGTTTTGAACCATATCCCGGAGCACACCCGCTTTCTCATAATACCCGGCGCGGTGCTCCACGCCCAAATCTTCAATCGCTGTAATCTGGACGTGATCGATAAAGTTACGGTTCCACACCGGTTCAAAAAGAATATTGGCAAAACGGAACATCAAGATATTCTGAACCGTCTCTTTCCCCAAATAATGATCGATCCGGTAAATTTGTTTTTCTTTTAAGACTTTTTTAATTTTGCCGTTGAGGTCCTGAGCGGACGCCAATGAATGGCCGAACGGTTTTTCGATAATGACAGCCACGCACCCATGCGATTCCTTTTGTTTCTTGGCTAAACCGGACGCGCCCAACTGATGAATGATCTCTTCGACCACGGACGGAGGCGTGGAGAGATAAAACAGGTGGCGCTCTGGGACGCTGAAATGGAGATCGGACGCCCTAAGACGCTCTTTCAACTCGCTAAAACACCGCGGATCGGAATAGGACCCGCTCATATAGTCACACCGGGAAACGAAGTCGGACACCCGGGCCGAAGGAGTCGTGGCCGGAAGCGATTCCGTGATGGAGGCGCGAAACGCCTCAACGCTCATGCCTGTCCGGGCGAACCCCACGATATAGAAATGTTTCGGCAGGAGTCCCTCTTTAAACAAATGGAAGAGCGCCGGATACAGTTTTCTGTGAGCCAAATCCCCGGAAGCGCCGAAGACGATGATCGCGCACGGGGCTGGAATTTTTTCGAAGAGGCAAAGCTCTTCTTTTGTGTAGATTTTCGACGCGAGAATGGACGACGTCATTTCTTGTTGGAGCGGGCCGGTTGAACGCCCGGCTGGGCTTTGGCCGACTCAATCCCCCCCGCGCCCGCGGCCGTGGTTCGACGCGTATTCCCGTCAGCAACAACGGCGTGGCCCCCGAATTTATTCCGAAGCGCCGCGAGCACTCTATTTGAAAAAACGTCTTTTTGACGGGAAAGAAACCGTTGATACAGAGACAGAGTCATAACCGGCGCCGCCACTCCGCACTCAACCGCTTGCTGGACCGCCCATCGTCCCTCGCCGGAATCTTCCACAAAGCCGGACACGCCGGCGAGATCCTTGTTTTCTTTGAAGGCCTCCGCGGCCAATTCCAATAGCCAGGAACGAATCACGCTTCCTTGATTCCACAACGCCGCGACGGCAGCCGGGTCCGGCTTGTATGGCGACGCTTGAAGGAGTTCAAATCCTTCCCCATACGCCTGCATCAAGCCGTACTCGATCCCGTTATGAACCATTTTGACGTAATGCCCCGCGCCAACCGGACCGCAATGCAAATATCCGTTTTGCGGCGCCAAATCCTTGAGGATCGGTTCGATTTTTTTGAAATCCGCCGCCTCACCTCCCGCCATCGTGCAATACCCCAACTCAAGTCCCCAAATCCCGCCAGAGACGCCGGCGTCCATATAGCGAATCCCTTTCCCCTTCAATTCCTCCGCGTGGCGAAGATCGTCTTTGAAATAGCTGTTTCCTCCGTCGATAATCATATCGCCCTTATCCAAAAGAGACGAGAGCGCCTTGATGTGCTCCTCCAGCGGCTGACCCGTTGGAAGCATGAGCCAGACAATCCGCGGGCCCGAGAGTTTCTTTTTAAATTCTTCCAATGAGGACGCTCCCACGGCGCCTTCTTTGACCATGACAGCCACTTTTTCCAGAGTCCGGTTAAAAACCACCACCTCGTGTTTGGCTTTGATGAGGCGGCGGGCCATGTTCATTCCCATCCGGCCGAGACCGATGATTCCTATTTGCATAGCGTTTGACCTCTTTATTTTGATTTTCGACTATCCGAGAAAACGTCTCTCCCGCGCGGCTTGCGTCATAATTTCGGGAAGAGCCGCATAATCCTTTTTTTCAAACATCTTTCGAATGGCGCGCACCAGCGCTTGATGAATCGGGTCCGGCGTCACATCCACTTTCAGAAGCCGAAGCGTCTTCTTCAAATCATCGGCGATCTTCGGAGGTACCATCTGAAAAACCGCGCTGTCGAAGAACAAAAGGGTCGATTTCATGTCTTCAATGAAGTTCGGATAATGCTCCGAAATTATTTTCACGTCGTTGGGAGATAACTCCGAGAGTCCCAAGAGTTCCGGCGGAAGCCCGATGGAATAAAGCGAGGCGCAAAACCCGATGGCGCGCGGAAGGCGTTTGCCCGCCACGGCCCGCGTGTAACCAAAAAGGCCCACGTGCAGACGCCTTTTCCGGCGGGCCGGAACAAAAGCGGCCACCCGGTTGATCAAAGGCGTCAGGAGTTCGAC
>PLLH01000071.1 GCA_003140895.1 Elusimicrobiota bacterium | reverse complement strand
CCGCACACCGAGGCCATCGAGGAAGACCCGTTGGATTCCATAATGTCCGACACAATGCGAATCGTGTAAGGGAAATCATCTCCAGAGGGGAGGAGGGGTTCCAACGCTCGCCGCGCCAAATTTCCATGACCGATTTCGCGACGTCCCGTGGCCCGTTCTCCTTTCGCTTCACCCGTCGAGAACGCAGGGAAGTTGTAATGCAGAAAGAACCGATCTTTGTATTCGCCGAGAATATCGTCGATGATTTGCATGTCGCGCGGCGTCCCCACCGTGGTGGTCACCAAGGCTTGAGTTTGACCGCGCGTGAACAAAGCGGAACCGTGAGCCCGGGGCAAAACGCCCACCTGGCTGGAAAGAGCTCTCACTTTGTTATAAGGCCGGCCATCAGGCCGCACGTGGTCTTTCAGAATCATCCGACGAACTTCGTTGTAAATAATCCCTTCGATCAAACCCGGCGCGTACGCCAGATGGTCGGGATGGCTGATTTTAAGTTCCTTGATCGCTTCCATTTTCAGGTTGGCGATGGCGTCTTCCCGTTCCAACTTTTCAGGAACGCGAAGGGCCGCTCGCAAACGATCCACAATTTTGGATTCCATGTCCTGCTTGATGGCCGGATCCAAATGGGCCGGCTCGAATACGATCTTCGGATTCCCGTAAGTTTTGAAGAATTCGCTTTGCCATTGGCACAGGTTATCGATTTGTTCTTGAGCGAGCTTGATGGCGTCCAAAATAATATCTTCCGACAGCTCGTGTGAACCGCATTCAATCATGACGGGAGAGCCTTTTCGTCCGGCCACCACCAGATTAAGGGTAGAGAGATCTTGTTCTTCAACAGAGGGATTGATCACGAATTGGTCATTGACCCGTCCCACTCGAACCGCCGCCACAGGGCCGTCCCACGGAATATTGGAAAGTCCCAGCGCGCAGCTCACGCCGATCATGGCGAGCATATCGGGCTCGACCTCTTTCTCAATCGACAACAACATAATGGACACTTGGATTTCGTTATAAAGACCTTCGGGAAAGTGAGGGCGGATGGAGCGGTCAATAACTCTGGAAATGAGAATTTCTTTTTCGCGGGGACGCGCTTCGCGTTTGAAAAAACCGCCTGGGATTTTTCCGGCCGAATAGGTTCGTTCCCGGTAATCGACGGTCAACGGCAGAAAATCAACGCCCACCTTGGGCTCATGGCTCATGCAAACAGCGGCTAAAATAACCGTGTCTCCGCAACGAACCAGCACAGACCCTCTGGCCTGCTTGGCCACTTCTCCCGTTTCAACAATAACTTCTTTTCCTGCCAGTGTAATGACTGCTCTTTTTTTTGTGTTTTCAGTTAACATGTGCGACTCCTTTAGGTTTGGAGCAAGAGCCAACAAAGCAGGGATCCATTCTCCCCTCCTTCGATCGAAGAGGCGAATGCATCCCTTTACCCAATGGGCAAGTGGCTCTTTTCTCCTTAAAAAACGACATCAATCTCACGCAACAAACCATAGGACCTAAAAACAATGAAACTCATTTTCAGGAAGGTGGATGACGGCGAGACCGGCGTTTCTTATGATTTTATTTTCTCAGTTTAAGTTCGGAAATGACTTTTTGATAATACTTGTCATCTATCTTTTTTAAATAGTTCAGCAACCGCCGACGCTGGCCGACAAGTTTCAACAGGCCCAGGCGAGACGCATGGTCTTTTTGATTTGTGGTCAGGTGGGTCGATAGATCATTGACTCGAGCGGTTAAGAGACTGATTTGAACGGCAGTTCCCCCCGTATCGGTGGGATGCTGTCTGAATGGCTCTGAAGCGGCTATTTTCTTTTCTTTAGATATCATGTTTTTTCAAAATCTCCTTTATTAAAGTCAAATTATAAGCAATTCCCCCCCTCGTGTAAAGATGATTCCATCCAGGGGTTCCCCGGTTGCGTTTCGTCTGAGGAATGGAGGAATGACGGAAAATTACGTCACTTTTTATGACAGGAAAAACAGGCCCGGCCGCGCTTTACGTCGTTCGCGATGGCCTTGATCAGCGCTTCTTTTGACGAAAACTTCTTTTCTTCTCTTAGAAGATGCATCAATTGGACAACCACATGATGCCCTTCCATTTTCTTCACCGGCTCAAAAAAATGAACTTCCACGGACAACTCCGACTTTTTTAAGAGCGTGGGGCGAAGCCCGATATTACACACGCCTCGCCGCCTCTTGCCGGGACGGCCAAAACCGGACAGGAGCGAAGGCAAAGACCGTTCCGGCGCCACCCAGGCTTCAACGGCATAGACCCCTTTAGGAAGAATCTTACCGGGAGCGACCTTCAGGTTGGCCGTCGGAAATCCAAGGCTCCGGCCGATCCCGTTTCCTTTGACAACCGTTCCATGAATGACGTAAGGATGGCCCAGAAAATGCGTCGCGGCCCGAAGACGGTTCCCTCTGATGAATTGACGAATCAGCGTTGACGATACGATCTTTTGACTGTACCTGACGGGAGAGATCACCCAAACCGGAATTTCATAATCACATCCCCACCGGACCAAATCATGCGCCCCCCCGCCTCGCTCCGCGCCGAATCGAAAATCCAGCCCCACCACCAACCCTTTGGCTTTGAGCTGTTCCAGGAGAACGCGCCGAAAAAACTCAAACGACCTCATCTTGGCCATCTGCGATGAAAAATCGAGGCTGACGACTTCATCAATCCCGAACGAGCGAATTAAACATTCTTTTTCAACAGGGGTGCTTAAAAGCGACAAGGAAGAGTGGGATTCCAAAAACATTTTCGGAGGGACGGTAAACGTCAACGCCAACGATCGCAGGTTCCTCTTTCGAGCTTCCGCCACCGTCCGGGCCAACAACGCTTGATGCCCGCGGTGGACCCCGTCAAAAGACCCGATGGTCACAAGCCGCCCCGGCGTCAGCCGTCCCGACGTCAGTCGTCCCGGCTTCACTGCACGCCCTCCGGATTTAACGCCTTGGCCCAAACCTCATCCGCCGTCATCGTTTTGAGACTCTCACCCGAAATCGCCTGATCCAGTGAAAACCGCCCGATGGATTCCCGAACCAGCTCCACCACGGTCGCACAGGCTCCAAGCGCCGCCCCGAATTCCTCCACCAACGACCGCACGTACGTCCCGGAGGAACAGTGAACTCGAAATACGATATCCGTCGGAGAAAGTATGTCCAGAAAAACCAAAGAATGAATTGTAATGGTTCGTTCCGGCCGATCCACCTCTATCCCACGCCGGGCCAGCTTGTAAAGCGGGGTCCCCTCGTGTTTCAACGCGGAATACATGGGCGGCGTCTGTTTGACCTCTCCAACAAAATTCTTAAACACACGTTCTATATCAATGGGCGAGACCGGAAGAACGGGACCCTCCTGCAGCACGTTTCCCGTGATGTCTCCCGAATCAGTCTTGACGCCCAATCGCATCCGGCACCGGTACACCTTGTCGAGCCCCATAAACTGTGATTGGAGCTTGGTGGCTTTCCCCAAAAGAATAATCATGAGGCCCGAGGCCAACGGGTCTAACGTGCCGGAATGGCCGATCTTCACGTCTTTAAGATGTCTCTTAATCCAACGAATCATGTCATACGAAGAAGGACCGGAGGGTTTATGGACGAACAAAAGACCGGAGGACCGCAGAGTGGCGAGAGGATTCATAAAAGAAATCAGAGAATGGCTTTGATGGCATGAACGACCGATGCTTTGACGGCATCCAAGGTCCCGGGAACCGTGCAGCCGGACGCGTTTTGATGCCCCCCGCCGCCAAACTGACGGGCGATTTGATTGACGTTCACATCGCCCTTGGAACGGAGGCTCACTTTGACGAGTCCCGCCTCTTTCTCTTTTAACAAAGCGGAGATGACGGTCGATTCGCATTGCAATCCATAATTGACAAGCTCTTCAATGTCATCCGGTTTCGCGTTGGACTTTTTCATGACCTCTTCGGGCAATGTTAAAAGGGCCGCCCGATCGTTCATCACCAACTCAAGGTGAGACAGCGCCCAGGCCAGAAGCTCCATGGCGGCTTTGGTCCGGCTCATATAAAGGCGTTCGCTGACCATCGCGACGGGAACGTCACGCTCCAACAGTTTCCCGGCGATGCGATGCGTTTGCACGTTGGTATTCCCATAACGGAAACATCCCGTATCCGTCACGATGCCGGTATAAAGGCACACAGCTTCCTCTGACGTCAACGTGAGACCCGCTCTCTCAAAAATCTTAAAAATCAACTCCGCCGTGGACGAGGTGACCGGTTCAACAAAATTAATATGGCCGTAATTGGGATTATGCAGATGGTGATCAATATTGATAATGGTCTTCGCTTGCGTCTTGAAATCGATGATATTCCCCATCCGATCCGCGCCGGAGCATTCCATCACGACAAGCACGTCGTACGTCTTCACGATTTTTGAGGCGCTCTGGATCGAATCCATGCGGGGAAGATAAGAAAGGTAAGCGGGAGCGGGTCCGGAATTGATGATATCAATGGACGCCTTTGGGGAGAGGCGGCGGATCAAGCTCGCCATGGCGATTTGAGAACCAATCACATCGGCATCAGGATTCTCATGGCCGGAAAGACACACCGTTTTCGCCGATTTGAGCGCCGCTACTATTTTATCGATGGCCGGGCCGTCAGTCGGCGGGATGGGATGACTCATCTGGTTTTTCGTCCTCTTGTATGTCTTCCGTTGGCTTTGCTTCCTCCGGCTTTACTTCTTCTTCAATAACGTGCATAAGCCGGTTGATCCGGTCGGCCTTCTCAACACTGTCGTCGTAATAAAATTGGATTTGCGGAACCCGCCGCAGATTTTCAAGCTGGCCGACTTCACGACGAATATGAGACTTGGCTCGTTCAAGGGCCTGCGCCGTCGCTTTGATTTCCTTCGGCGTTCCAAGGACGGAATAATAAACTTTCGTCAATGTAACGTCATTGGTGGTTTCAGCGCCGGTAATGGTGATGAAACCGATATCAGGGTCTTTGAGGTTCAACGCCAACTGAGAAATGGTCTGTTGAATGAGTTCGTTGAGGCGTGTTAACCGACGGGGATGCATGATGAAACTCGATTATCCTTCCAGGCGCCGGGCATGCTTTTCGATGACATAGGCTTCGATGAGATCTCCCGCGGTGTACGCTTTCATCCCATCGATCGATAAACCGCATTCATATCCTTTCTCAACGTCCTTAACGTCCTCTTTAAACCGGCGAAGAGAACCGATCGAACCAGTCCCAATCACTTGACCATCCCGGACAACGCGGGCTTTGGATCCGCGATGCAGGGTTCCTTCCAAAACCATGCATCCCGCCACCATTCCATATTTGGAGGAATTAAACGCCGTCTTGACCTGAGCCCGGCCTTTGACCGCTTCCCGCTCTTCGGGTTTCAGCAACCCTTCCATGGCGGCCCGAATGTCGGCCAGCATTTCATAAATAATCTTATAGGTTCGGATGTCGACGCCGGCTTGTTTCGCTTCCGCCTCAGCGGACCCTTCCACTTTGACGTTAAACCCAAACACAATCGCGTCCGACGCCTCCGCCAGAAGAACGTCCGATTCATTGACATTGCCGATGCCGGCATGAACAAACCGAAGCTGGATGAGCGCCCCGGACACGCGTCCCAATGAATCCTGAAGGGCCTGAAGCGACCCCTGTACGTCGGCCTTTAAAATAATCGGAAGATCCTGAATCTTTCCTTCGGCAATTTTCGAATGGAGGCTTTCCAACGAGATATGGCCGCCTTGCGCGTTCGTGCTGTCTTTCACCGACTGCTGTCTGCGTTCGGCGATCTCACGGGCCTCACGGTCGGTTCCCACGACCGACAACTGATCGCCGACCTGCGGCACCTGCGCCAACCCAAGGACAGCCGCCGGCGTGGCCGGGCCCACCGTCTCAAGGGATTCGCCTTTATCGTTGACCATCGCTCGAATACGGCCATGGCTCAAACCGCAAACAACAACATCTCCCACACGAAGAGTTCCCGCTTGAATAAGAATCGTCGCCGTGATCCCCCGTCTGGGATCCACTCGCGCTTCCAAAACAACTCCTTTGGCAGACCGGTTGGGATTGGCCTTAAGCTCCAAGAGTTCGGCTTCCAATAAAATCATTTCAATCAGCTTGTCGATATTTTTTCTGGTTTTGGCTGAAACTTCCACCATCACCGTTTTACCGCCCCAATCTTCCGCCACCAAATTGTGCTGAGCCAGTTCCTGTTTCACCTTCTGAACGTTGGCTTGCGGCAAATCCACTTTATTGATGGCGACCACGATGGGCACATTGGCCGCTTTAGCGTGGTCAATGGCCTCAATGGTCTGAGGCATCACGCTGTCATCCGCCGCCACCACGAGAATGACGATGTCGGTTGCCATCGCGCCCCGAGCCCGCATCGCCGTGAAGGCTTCATGGCCCGGTGTATCTAAAAACGTGATCAATCCTTTGTCCGCTTTAACCTGATAGGCTCCGATGTGCTGGGTGATGCCTCCCGCTTCTTTATCGGCCACGCGCGTTGAACGAATGGCATCCAAAAGGGAGGTTTTTCCGTGATCGACGTGTCCCATAACCGTGACCACCGGCGGCCGCGATGTCAATTCCTTTTCATCATCCACATCGTCTTTTCGTTCGTCGACATAAATCGATTTCAGCACAAGATCGAATCCAAACGAATCGGCCACGAGCGTCGCCGATTCCAACTGAAGCCGTTGATTAATGGACGCCGGAGTTCCCAACGTCAAAAGCTTTTTAATGACCTCTGTCACCTTCATGTCCATGGCGGCGGCCAAATCTTTCACCGTCATCATCTCGTTGAATTGCAGTTTTTTCTTGGTCGACAGTGAGGCAACCGGTTCCGCGGCTTTAGGCGTTCCCCGCTCCGCCACCTGGACGGCCGGAGTTTCTGGTCTGGCCACCTTGACCACCGGTTTCTCAACAGGTTTCACGGTGGGTCTTGCGACGTACTGAACAGGAAGCGGAACGATCTTCGGTTTTTCTTTCTGAACGGGCGTTGGAGCCGGAGGCGCAACAGGGACTGGAACTGAAGCAACAACGGGCGCCGGTTTCGGAGCCACCACCACTTTTTTTACTTCAGGGACAGGGAGGGAAGGGGCGACCGGGGCCGGGGGTGGAATATAAGAAGCGCGTGGCGAGAAAGAGTCCGGCTCAACTGATTCGTCCGAAGTCCGAACCGCCTTCTTTTTCAACTTCGTGGCGTCGGTCTCTTTTTTTTCTTTCTTAACACGAGGAGCGGCCGCCGATTTTTTCTTCGGCTTTTCCTTTTCATCGACAGCTGTCTCGCCGACAGCCTTTTTCTTCGTTGTTGGTGCTTTTTTTAACGCCATAATGGTTATTTCTCTTTTTCCTCTTTGGCTAACGCTTTAGAGGCACTCTTCTTTTTCGGTTTGGGCTCTTTCGGAGCTTGCGGTGCGGGTTCAGCTATTGGCGCCGGCTCTGGTGGCGTTTCGTCCGCCACGGCCACTGGATTCGTCTCGACGGGCGCCGCCGGCGCGATCGTCTCCGGAACGAATGCCACAGGCGCGGTTGCCTCCGGCACGATTGCCGCCGGCGCGCTCGACTGCGGCGTCGCCACCACAGGTTGCGCCAACTTCTCCAACTGCGCTTTATACGATTCAATCAATTTTTCGGCGACTTTTTCGCCAATCCCGGAGAACACAGTCAAATCTTCGATTTTCGCCCGGGCAATCTTATGCAAGCTGTCCATCCCGCCTTTGATCAGAACATCGGCGGTCCGAGGCCCCACGCCTTCCAATTCCGTAAAAAGTTCTTTGGCGGCAGAAAGGCTGGCCTGGCTCTCCTGTTTCCGTTGACTCTCCGTCTTAATATCGATTTGCCACCCGGTAATTTTGCATGCCAACCGGATATTCTGTCCGTTCTTTCCAATAGCCAACGACAACGCATCATCGGCGACCAACGCTTCCGCTTTCTTCAGAGCGGCATCAATGATGGTCACGGACAACGGTTTGGCCGGAGCCAACGACGATGAAATAAAGGTCGCTGGATCGCTTGAATCGGCGACCAAATCGATCCGTTCTCCCTGTAATTCGTTGATGATCGGACGAACGCGAGATCCCTTGACGCCAACACACGCGCCGATCGGATCCACTTTCGGATTGGACGATTTCACGACGACTTTAGACCGTTGCCCCGGCTCACGAACCACCGCCACGACCTGAACGGTTTTTTCATAAATTTCGGGGACTTCCTGTTCAAACAGACGTTTGACAAAATCATCATGACACCGGGAGAGCAACACTTCCGGCCCCCGCGGGCCTTTCTCCACTTTAAGAATCAAAACGCGAATCCGTTCACCGACGGACCACCGTTCGCGTTTGACTTGTTCTCGAACCGGCAAGACGCCTTCGGCGCGTCCCAAATCAACAATGATATTTCGATTGACGAACCGCTGAACAGTCCCGTTCACCAGCGTTCCTTCTTTCGGCTTGAATTCTTCGAAGATAAATTCACGTTCGGTTTCCCTAATTTTCTGCGTCAACACTTGCTTGGCGGTTTGGGCGGCAATACGTCCAAATTCTTCGGTGTCGATCATGTAACGAATTTGTCCGCCGATGGCGGCCTCGGCATTGATCTTGCGAGCCTCTTCGAGACTCACTTCCAGGAGAGCGTCGTTCACTTTCTCGACGACAACTTTAATCACCGAAGCGGTGATCTCGCCGGACTGTTCGACATGAGCTTCCACGTTAACCGCATCACCGGCGTGTTTTCGATAGGCAGAAACGAGAGCCTGTTCAATCATCTTCAGGATCTCTTCTTTCTTAATGCCCTTCTCTCGTTCAATCTGATCCAGGACATGCATCAAACTACCCTTAATGTCCACTTGTCCTCCTCGTCAAACCCACCTGGTTTGANNCGTATATTCTCTTCATCCGCTCCCAACAACGTTCCATGAAAATTCTTCTGACCGTCGATCGGAGAAAACAATTTGATCGCCACCCGTTCCCCGGAAAACCGGATAAAATCCGACAGTTTTTTAAGAGGCCGGTCCACTCCGGGAGACGACACCTCAAGCGTATAGGCTTGAGAGATCAAATCCGTCTCATCCAGCAGCGTGCCGACCCGGTCTCCCCAGATCCCGCAATCGTCCAGGGTGATTCCCCCGGGTTTGTCCATCAACAAGCGTAAAACCCACGTCTCGTGTTCTTTTTGAAACGATAAATCCACCAACTCTACGTTGTTGGGCTCGAGAAGTGGGCGAACCAACGCTTCCAGTTTCTCAAGCATCTGACTCACGTTCATTCTCCGTTAATGTCCTTACAAAATAAAAAAAGTGGCCCTCTGAGCCACTTCTGGTACGCAGTGTATTGATTTATGACAGCTGCGTCAAGCAACGCCTTTAGCAACGTCTCCGCCAAAGACGAGAAAAACAGTTGTTCCTCAATTCTTTATCTCATTCTCCCCCCTCTGGCTGGTCGACCCGGCCGGCCACCGCCGGATGCCGGGTATCCGATTTCAATCGCTTCTTCTTCATTGGGCTTCTCTTTAACCGGCTCCGGTTGTTCAATTCTCATTTCGCGCGATTCGTCTCCTGGTTTATGAGCCCTGTCTTTCCATGTCCGCTCAATCACCGCTTGGCTCGCCGCCACGACGGCTCCGGAATCGCTTCTAATCCCACGGGCGTTCACCTCAATCTTATTATCCCCCATGTCGATCAACGTCCCCGACACAATGACGTCGACCCCCAACACGTGACCCAATTTCTTCGCCGTTTTGGAATCAAGTACCCCCACGTCCATTAAATGCTGTTCTTCCAATAGTTTTTGTATCAGGCCCCGCTCTACCACATAAATGCCCTTTGTTGTGGCTAAATACGTGGTCAATCGTTCACTCACGATCGTCGAACCACTGCTCACTTTCCCATCGTGATGCGGAAACGCCAAGATGCCAACCCGAACCCCCTTTATCTGAACGAGAGACTTCCCCAACTCTTTCGCCATTTTCTTGAGCGGATCGCCGGCCGCCATGGACGTCACCGGAAAAAGAACAAGAGCCATGAGTACGATTGATTTTTTCACTGAAGGTCTCCTCTTTATTGAGTGTGGGTTGAAATTGTGACGCTCTCGGCCGATAGATTCCCTTGAATTGCTTCTGGATCCAAAATAGGAAAGAAAGCGGCCGCCTTTTCATTAATAAGACCGAGCTGTTTCGCTCGTTGATATTCGTCCGTTGGCACCCGATCTGAAATAGAAATGAGCCCTAACCCCATCGAATCTCTCCAGGCATTTCGAACAAAGGCGGCTCTCTTTTCTCGAACTTTATAATCGCCGAAAAACGTCCCCGCGTTCAAATCCATGGCGGATTCCAATTCGGAAACAAATGTGCCCAGTTTAAACAGAGAAATGCCTCTGTCCACTCGCGAGGGATGCAGGAATACAATGGCGGGCGTCGGCTGGCGGCGCTCCGCCCCCCGAACTTTATTATCAAGCGCCACCGTATGGCTTCGCGTTCCCTTTCGATCGTTGGGATGCCACGTTTTCTCATCTTGCGTGACCGGCTTAATGTGGGTATCCACAGAGGATGCGTCCAACCGGGACACCACCTCTTTACACACAAGGCCCCTCCCCCCGGCTCGCATCACCTGTAATTCGCGGTTGGTATCGGAAAAGAATTGAGGGTCGCTATCATCGACGATAAGTTGCGTTTTAGCCGGAAGCGCCGCCGTCAACAAGAGCCCCCCGCTCACAAATAGGCACTCCAGTGATTTAAAGCAAGAAAAACGCATGTTTTTTCTGATTTTATGGTACATATCTGACAAGAGTCTCCCTAAAACGACCTTAAGGACGTGACAAAAATCATTTTTTCGATCTGGAAAATCAACGCAAATCCTCTAAACTAGATACGTATGGCAAGATCCAATTATAGCAACGCCAAAATCATCGACACCCGTGAATATCAAAAAAGAGTGTCGACTCAAAAGCGTATTGTATTTTTTTCTGTCCTGATAGTGGTCTCCCTCATCGCACGGTTTATCGTTAAAGACCCAGAACCCATTAAAAAAGCGGTTCACACCAATGTTAAAGTCAGATATTTACCGGGGATGCTGGACAATATGCCGGTCGCGCAACGATCGAAGCTGTCACCGGAACAGATAGCGAAATTCCTAGAAGCCGATGAAAACGCCAAGAAGGGACTATCGAAGCCCGCGGAGGCGTTGGCTCTCAATCCGTTCCAACCGCCGATAGAAATGAAAATCGCCCGAGCTGAAGAAAAACCGATTCTCCCCGTTGCTGAAACACCCGAGCCGACGAAACGCCCCCGGTTTAAGCCCAAGGTCGAAGAGCCCCGCGATCTGACAAAACCCATGTTGGTTTTTTTCCGGAGCGGCGGCGTGATTCAAGTGGCCAAAGCGTCTCGTGAAAAAGACAATGTCAATATCGAAGTGGACCGATCCATGGCCGCCGGTTTTCCCGGAACCATGGTCAAAGAAATCAATGAAAACGCCGCAACCTGGACAGAACCGGTTCCATCGGGGCATGTCAAGCTGAAACCGGCCAGAGGCATCACTGTGATTGTTCAAAAAGAGATCGCCTCGCGAATTTCCGTCAGAAGTGACTTATGATAAAGAAAAGAGCCCTTTCAAAAAAAGCCAACGGCGGTTACACCTTAATGGAGCTCATGCTTGTCATGTGCATCATGGTGATCGTCAGTTCCATGGTGATGCCTCGTTACGATATGGTTGTAAAACGGGCCTATCAATCAAAAGCAAAAAACAACCTTGGAATGCTGCGAACCTCCATCAATCTCTATTATGCCGATCACGATGGAAGATTTCCGTTCTCCGGCTATCCACAAGGGATCTCGCATTACACCAATGATGGTCTCTCTCTCACTTCGGTGCTAGTTCCAAAATACATGTCTGAGATCTCCGTGCCCAAGCTTTTGGATCCCATGGGTTCCTATAATGAATTGGAAGGAAGCTTTGATGAAATGGCCAAGACCATGATGGCCATGACCCCTCCGAAGGATATTTTCATTATCGTGGGAGACGCCGACTACACGCCCTTCTTGAGCTCGCCATACGCCTATGACAACGTGACAGGATTGATTTATTTCCCGAATGGAAATTACGATACGATCGGCGAGTATTTTTACCGCTGGTAGGAATTGCTAAAAAAACAGGGACCGTTCTCAGCCAAGCACAATCGTTAAACTTTCCAACTGCCCTTCTCTCAACCGTTCAGACGCTTCCGGAACCAAAGATCTCCCCACATGATGATGAAAACGCCCCTCAAAAATCCACTCATATTTGACGGGTTTAACAGCCCCCGTCCCAAAGGTGTTTTTTCGACGGGAATTCACATATCGAATCGGGACGCCAAACAAACGAACCGCCATCATGTTCTTCCCCACCGCGAGAGTATCGTCCACCGTGAACCATTCTTTCGGAAGAACCGGATCCGGAGAAAAAACGATTTGGTTGTCGATCATTTTGAACATCTTCGGACCAAAGAACATGAAGAAGATCATACTGAGGAATTCGGACGTCGCGCCGGAAAGCCGCGCGACAAAGCCTTTTCCATGAATAGAGGGATCGGGGAAAGAAGAGCTCGCGATAAAAGAGGAATTTTCAAAGATGGATCGCCCGTATGTCTTTGGGTCGCGAAACGGGATAAGACCCGTCTGAATCTCTTTAAAGAAGATATCCGTCATCCCGCGACGTAGCAGCTCCAGGAGAAATTTATAGTGCATGTGAAGAAAAATGGACTCATTTTCAAGCCATCCAGGAGAAAAGGCCTTAATACGCCCCAGCTCGCTCGATTCCGGCTGAAGTGACACATTAAGACGATACATTCCTAATTTTTTATCCGCCAACAGAGAACGTTTCACAGCCAAATAAAGCTGTTTGGCCTTGGGCGTCGAAAGCATCTTCATGTAGTGAACCGGGCCTTCCAAGAAAGGCTGAATCCGATGTTGTTTCCAAGGCAATTTATCCAAAAATTGCCGCCAGCCATCGCTCAAGGCCTGGACATCGACTTCGTAAGAGAAATAAGACGTGGGGAGTTTGGTGATCGGATCGATGGACAATTTCTCGGCTCGCTCCAAGGTTTTTGACACGGCCCCGAGAAAAGCCACGATATCGGATAGCCGAACGGCGCGTGTTTTCCCGGAGACGCCAAAAAACGTCTTTTCGCGGAACATCTCTCGGGCCGTGGTCATTTCATTCCACACCGGCCTAAAATCTTTTGAAAAATCAAGAGACAACGCCGCCGCCACATCACGGTAAAAAGAATAGATTTCCTGTGGAATTTCAATGGTTTTATTGGGGGATAGAGGCAAGACGTCGTTTTTAAGCAATTTCACCAATCGATGGAGCTCAAACATTTCGTGAGTTGAAGAACCGAACAATCCGGGCAAGCCATTGAGGGCATCGCACCATCCCGGTTTATCCGCCTCCATTTCAAGACCAACGCCAAAAGGATCCAAGGTGCTCACTTTCGTCACGACAAGAGACAGCAGTTTGATAAAAAAGGTCGTCTGAAAAACATCGCCCTTTCCGGCCTCGACTCGAACTTTCTGGGGATCATTCTTCCGAGAAGAAATAAGCGCCCGCTTTTGCTGATTTAATTGAACAGATTGATATTGCCTGAGGCGTCCATCGGGAGTAACGACATACTTCTCCCGTCGGGGCCGTACGAAGTGATCGGAATCAAAATAGGAAAAATCATCCTTTTCAAAAAACAGCCATGTTTTTTTATCCGGGAACACAGACAAATACTGGTCTAAATGGTCCAGGTTATAGATCCAGTGGTCAATCCAGAATCCCTCGCCGTGCCGAACGGAATAGTGCGGGACCGACACCCGAATCATTTCCTTAAAAAGATTGTCCACCCCAAGAGGGTCCGCCGCGTGTTTTTGAGCGAATTCGTAGAGTTTGCCAGCCAACATGGGCTCGCGCTTAATATGGTCAAAATCCGACTTGGATTCATCGGACATCTTGAAATCCATTTTCGTCAAAAGATCATAGGGGACAAGGAACTTAACCGGATCGATGACAAGAGGGTTATAACCGTCCAACTGAAGAAGGTTAAAGAAAAAGTCCAGGTTTGCCGTTCCGACCTGAGGATTGAGATAGAGATCATTCCGCCGGTTTTGACTCACGTCTCTAAAGTTGCCGTTCCCTTGAGAATAATACGTGGCTGAAATCTGGAAGTTATTGTAGTCCCTCTCCATGTCGCCGTGTTTCCTTGAATAGACATGAACGACAGGCCCCTTGGGGCCAAGAGACATGGGAAATCCACCGCGCAAGACATTGTCCATAAACGTCACATCAGCGTATTGATTCAGCGTTTTATTGGCGGATTTAAACCCAAAATGATCGACCACGTCTTCTACCGTCGAATGCATCTCTTTCCGTTTCTCTTCAAAATAATTCTTGTTTGACTTTATCTTTGAAGCGAATCGATTCGCCTTGGTGACATTTTCAGCGTAACCATAGTAGGATTCAATTGATTTCGTCTGACGCGGGGCCAATTTCATTTGAGTTAAAAAGAGGGATGACGGCATGATGCTGGAGGTCAGTTGCCCGTTAATCGACAAATTCTTCTTCTCAATAAAATGAGCCGGCTTAAGAAGAGAGGTGTCCTGGCCAAACACCAAATTAGGATCAACGATGACCGGAAGAAGAGACGAATCCGTGACGCCCAACGAGAAAAAACCGGCTTTCATAAAACTGATATCGGCCCGATCGTCCGGTTGAATCTTTAATTGAAAAAAAGGCACGCGCTCATTCATATTTTCGACGACAGCGAACGCTTCAATCGTCCTCGACATGTTTTTAACGAGAAAATTATCCATCCCCAGAGGAACCACTCGCGGAATCCCATCAACGACCTGCAGAGAAACTGTTTGGTTGGACAGATTTTGAATCGTTAATCGGCGAGCCAGAACCGGGACATCCTCTTGTGGAACGCCGAAATACGTTATCTTCGTTTCGAGGCCCAATTTCTTATTAATGTCTTTGATCTCGAGTTCATGCGAACGAATAATCATCATTTGCATCGACTCTGTGTTGTGATTAATAAATGGTTCATAAAAATCGGGATGGGGAGCTGTCCGTTTGATAAAGGTTCGAAATCCGACAAGAGAGGTGGCCTGATAGGCTTTATTAGCGGGGAGAAATTCCATCATCGCCCCGTCTTTGTCATTGACTCCAAAACCGGCGATCGCTTGGCCTCGATTGGTAAAAAACACCCACATCGGTTTCCCGGTAACCCCAGCCAATCCGGGAAAGAAACTGGAAAATGGAGAAGCGTTATTGAAGGCTTCAATAACGAAACTATCACCCTGCGTATAAAACTTGGCTTGCATAAAAGCTCCCTAGCGATCACTAATCTGGATGAAACGGCACCTCGAAACGCCTTTGCGATTTACGGGTGGGAACCAGGAGAATGACATGCTTATTCTATTAATTAAACGATGGAGGGCAAATGGGAAAATGCTTGATTTACAGGGTTTAGAAGTCGATGCCCGGTTGAGCGGTGATCCCTTTTTTGTACGGATGCTTGATTTCTTTCATCTCGGTCACGAGATCCGCCATGGACAAAAGGGCCCGAGGAGCCCCACGTCCCGTTAAAATCACATGGGAATCACGGCTTTTCAAGCTTAGTCCCCGAGTCACTTCTTTAACCGACAAGAAACGATATTTCAGCACATAAAGCAGCTCATCAAAAATATAGAGATCGTGCTTATGGGCGGCAAGAAGATCGGTGCATTTCTTCCACCCTTTTTGAGCCGAAGCGACATCGTTGTCCCAGTTCTTCGTATTCCATGTGAATCCGTCTCCCAAAGGATAGAGTTCAATTTGGTTTCCGAATTTCTTTAAAGCGTTGAGTTCCCCCGAAAGCCATTGTCCCTTAATAAATTGCACGACTGCCACACGATGTCCTCGCCCCAAAGTTCGAAGCGCCGCCCCGAACGCGGCCGTCGTTTTCCCCTTTCCATTTCCCGTGTAAATAATAAGAAGCCCCTTCCGGCCGCGAGGAGCGGGGCCGGAAAATTCCCGGGGAGCCATGTCTTTTTTCTTCATAACCGAAGTTTACCAGAATGGAAGAAGGTGAACACGCCAATAAAAAACCCCCGTTCGCCTTGGTCGCCGATGGCGACTGGGACGAACGGGGGTCAATTAAGAACTTTCTTTAGTTATAGGTTAAACAACATATCGGCATAGGTTGGGACCGGCCACAAGGATCGAGGCATCAGTCCCTCCAACGCATCGATCTCAGACCTCAGTTCGCCCATCGCAACAAACACTCTATCGCGATACGCTTCGGCTTTCGCCTTCGCTTCTTTGATGTCCTGAGCTTTCTTCGTGGCCACTTCCAACGCGTGGAGCTTTTCAGAGGCAGCTTCCAGAAGCGAAGAAACACTGTCCAGCAATGACTTCTGGATTTCCGATGAAGCCGACACCTCTTCAAGGGAAGCAACCGTTTGGGCCAGTTGTCCGGTGAACTCCACGACCGCGGGGATATAGAGCTTCCTCACCATATCAATGGCCGCCATCGCTTCAATGTTGATGGTCTTCGCGTAATGCTCCAAATAGATCTCATAGCGAGAGTGAAGCTCTCCTTTCGAAAGAACCTTATATTTCGAGAAGAGTTTTTCCGCTTGAGGGGTCGCCATGGCCGCCAACGCTTCCACTGTGGAGCGGATATTGGGGAGTCCCCTCCGATTCGCTTCTCTCACCCATTCGTCCGTGTAATTGTTGCCGTTATAAATGACGCGGCTGTGCTTGATCACCGCCGCTTTAAGAATGGCGGCCGCTTCTTTATGTTTATCCTTCGCTTTCTCCAAACGCGTCGCGATTTCATCCAGCGTTTCAGCCACAATCGTATTGAGGATCACATTCACTCCGGAGATAGACGCCGATGCCCCCACCATCCGAAATTCGAACTTATTGCCGGTGAAAGCAAAGGGCGAGGTCCGGTTTCGGTCCGTGTTATCTTTCGGGAGGGGCGGCATCGTATCGATGCCGATATGAAGAAACTTCTGCCCCCGCGCCACCGTCTTTTTACCTTTGGCGATATTTTGGAGAATTTCCGTCAATTCCTCCCCCATAAACATGGAGACGATGGCCGGCGGCGCTTCATTGGCGCCCAACCGAAGATCATTACCAGGGGTGGCAATGCCGGCCCTCAGCATGTCCGCATGTCGATCCACGGCCGTGAGCAAGGCAGCCACAAAAATAAGGAATTGCTCGTTTTCGTGAGGCGTGCTTCCCGGTTCCAACAGGTTGAAGCCGTCATCCGTCGCCAGCGACCAATTGTTGTGCTTGCCCGACCCATTCACGCCCCCAAACGGTTTTTCATGGAGTAAGCAAACAAGGCCATGGCGGAGCGCCACTTTCTGCATGGTTTCCATCACAAGCTGATTATGGTCAGCCGCAATATTCGTTGTGGAGAAGATGGGAGCCATCTCGTATTGAGCGGGAGCCACTTCATTATGCTTCGTCTTGGACAAAACGCCCATTTTCCACAATTCAATGTCCAAGTCTTTCATGAAAGAAGAAATACGGTCTTTGATCGCGCCGAAGTACTGATCTTCCATTTCCTGGCCTTTCGGTGAAGGTGCGCCAAACAGGGTTCGCCCGGCCATGATCAAATCAATCCGCCGATCAAAATACCCCTTATCAATGAGGAAATATTCTTGCTCCGGCCCCACAGTCGCCGTGACGCGAGTGGCTGTTTTGTTTCCTAAGCCTTTCAAAACACGCATCGCCTGCTTCGACACCGCTTCCATGGACCGAAGCAAAGGGACTTTTTTATCCAGCGCTTCTCCGGTATAGGAACAGAAGGCCGTCGGGATGCAAAGGGTGACGTTTCCGGCCGAGTCCTCTTTTAAAAAGGCGGGTGAGGTGCAATCCCACGCCGTGTAGCCACGAGCTTCAAAGGTCGCCCGAAGACCGCCACTGGGAAAAGAGGAGGCATCCGGCTCGCCTTGAGCCAGCTGTTTACCTGAAAATTCCATCACGACGCCGCCATCCGTCGTCGGAGAAATGAAGGAATCGTGTTTTTCAGCCGTTTTCCCGGTCAACGGTTGGAACCAGTGGGTGTAGTGCGTGGCCCCTTTCTCAATGGCCCAGTCTTTCATGGCATTCGCCACGACGTTGGCTACTTCCAACGTCAAGGGAGCGCCTTGTTCCATGGTCTTTTTGAGGGCTTTGTACGTATCTTTCGGGAGCCTTTCTTTCATGACTCGATCATTAAATACGTTGGACCCGAAAATCTCCGTTATCTCGGCTCCTGAAACAAGAGCGGACACTCTTGATTTCAATTGCCCGTTGCCGTTCGATGATTCGATCGCTTTTGTGACATCTTTTAATATGCTCATATCCTTCCTCTCTTCAATTTATTTTTTAAGAAATGACAGAAAATTCTTCTCGTGACAAAAAAAAAAGCCTTCTCCTCACGTGAGGAAAAGGCCTCGTTGCCTAAAAAAACAGCCGCTTCATTGCGACGCCTGCCTTTATAACAAGCTTCAAATCCGCCTGTCAACTCCTTTTTTGGCCTTAGGCAAAGGAGTACAGAGGTTCATCCGCCACATCTGTTTTCTTGAAAATATCGGTGTAATCAATGGTTGGATAAATGGGATCTTGCCCTTCAAGATGGCGAACAAACCCACTATCAAGCCGATTTTCTTCAATCTGCTCGGCCAATTTGCGAAATCGCTCCAAATGTTGGCGGAATCGCTTCGTCGCATAGGGAACCGTTGTTCCCGTGGTCATAATGAACGCCCAATCACTCGATTGGAGAAGCAAAAGCTCGCGTAAGAGCTGGTTCAGCGCTCTCTTCAAGTCTCCCCCCGCATGAGGAAACCGGCTTGCTAATTCCTCCATCTTTTTCTCCGCCCAATGCTGATGCCGATAAATCCAGGAATTGGCCCCGTTGAGCCAGACCAAGTTGTACCCTTCGGATCCCCACGTCGAGGGATTAATTCGTTGAAGTTGCCGGACCGGATGCCGATCCAGATAATCGGATCCAGTAATGAGCTCAATCTCAGACTGATCAAAATTAATCTTCCGAATGAGATATTCAATAAATTGGGGGCCTTCGTACCACCAATGGCCGAAGAGTTCGGCATCATAAGGGGCGACGAGGATCGGCGGATATTTCGTTTTATCTCTTAGATGACGGACCTGATGCTGCCGGTTAAACATAAAATTCCCCGCGTGTTCAGCGGCTTTCTCCATGCCTTTCGCCACATCGTAGAACTGTTTGTCGCCAAGCCCACCGCCCCCGGTTATTTTGTGGTATTTGATCCCCACGCCTCGGCGAACACCGTCGGAATGGAGATAGGGTTTAATATAGTCATAGTTGGCATCGTATCCCAAATCCCGATAAAACTCGCGGTAATTGAAATCGCCCGGGTACCCTTCTTCCCGGCTCCACACTTGCTTGCTGGATTCGGAATCTCTCGCAAAAACGCTAATTCCATACTCCGTGATCACAGGCGCATAGGGACCGAATACCGGCTGGGGATCGCCAAACAAAATTCCATGAGAGTCGACGAAAAAATACTCCAACCCGGCTTCAGCCAAAATCTTGTCGATTCCATCGTCAAAGCCGCACTCGGCAAGCCAAATGCCGCGGGGTTTAACGCCGAAATACGTTTCATGGGTGCGGACAGCCGTCATAATCTGAGCTCTCCAAGACGTCACCCCGCTCATGAGAGGCGCGAAACCATGACTGGCAGCGCACGTAATGATTTCCAAATGACCGGAGGCTTGAAGACCGCGAAGACTATTGAGAAGCCGCCCTCCATGCCGCCCAAAAATAAACTCACGAATTTCCTGGAATTCTCGAAGGTAATGATCAGACAACGAGTGGACGTGATGCCCTTTATTCCCGGCCACTTCTTTCTTCAGAAGATCAATGCGGGTATCCAGGTATTTTGCCATCCTCCCGCGCAAAAGTTCATCCTCTAACATGGTGGCCAACGGAGGCGTGACAGTCATCGTCAAACGAAAACGAAGCCCTTCGCCCCGCATTTTTTCAAGACGCATGAGAATGGGCGCGTAGGTCTCGACAACGCCCTCAAAGAACCAATCTTCTTCTAAAAAGTCGGGGTATTCCGGATGACGAACGAAGGGAAGGTGCGCGTGAAGAACAAGCGCTAAATAACCGGTCGGTTCTTGACTCATGACTTTTCTTTTTTGCCCCATGAGCTGGCCACTTTCCCCCAGGAACTGGGCACTTTTTCAACCGAGCTGGGGATGAGAGGCAAAATATTTTGTCCGAAGGCGTTAATTTCCGACAACCGCTCGCTGGCGCCCATCTTAAGGCGTTTCCATGCGTCGCCAAGACCGCCCCATTTCATCTTGAATCGACGACGATCACGAACATCGATAAAGATGGCGTTCGTGTTGGAACTCATCCAATCCCGCGGCGTGCGGATGATCCGAGATCTCATCAAGACCTTCATAAGACCGGAATCGTCCCATCCAACAAGCTCAACCGCGTAGGAAGAGTCCGGACGCACATCAATCCAATAATCCGAAACGGCATCAAGCCCGCGCGCTAACAATTGTCTCTGCCCGGAAGACGCCTCTTCTAAAACAAGGCCAAATTCTTTAAATCCCGACGGGGCCTTTTCCCAGAAAGCGAATGCCTTTCGCGGCGCCTGAACCAAAAAGGCCAAATAGTTCGTCTTGTATCGATCCGGGGGAACCGGGCCCCACATATCAAAAAAGGACGTTGTCGCCTCTTTCGTCTGGTGAAGCTTTTTGAGCAACTTCGGAAGAATCGGCACCGGTTTTGGAAGAGACATCAACTCCTGATAAATATCCAAATAGGCCCGAACGGATCGATCTGAAACCCATCGTCTCAGTTTATGCACGTGAGCGTCCAACACGCCTCTCATGCCGTTGATGCTGGCCGGGACCATTCCATTTGTCTTTACATTTTCAATCAAGCTCACCGCGTCCGACAACAAAAGCCCCGTTTTCAAAAAGCTCACGCGCCCGTAAAATTCAACCCCTTCCGGATGAAACAACGTCTCGGGAATTCCCAAATAGGACATCACGGCGGGCGCGAAATTCCCCTGTTCAACAAGCGAACGAACGCTCAACAGCGTCCGGGTATTCTTCAACACCGGAGAGCCGTTCTTCTCCATTTCCAAGAACAACGGAAGAAGCGACGACTTCCATTCAAACAAATGGAATATATCGACGGAGCGTTTCAACTGCTCCGCCAACGCAATGGCGGCTTTGGCAAACACAGCTCCATGGAGAGCCGGCTCTAAAACAGTGGTTTTAAGCATGAAAATCCCGGGGGTCGTGTTACCTTTGCTGAGTTTAATGATATCGACGGGATAATCCTGGGACAGCCGGATTTTGTGGTGAGTCACACGGGAAGAAGAAAGCTTTGTTTTAGGAAGAAGAGTTGGATTATATGGAACAAATAGATTAATTCGCATCCCCTTCTCGGAAAGCTTGGGAATAACCGAGCTGGGATGGCATTTTACTTCGCCTTGAGCACGATAAACTATATCGCTATTTGGGCAAACCCAAATAACATGAGGATTCTTAATCATAAAACAAACTCTCTCTGATTCGCGAATTCCTTAATTGATTTGAGGCAAAGTGACCAATGTAGGATTATACGAATTATTTCAGCGGCTCGTATGTCTTAAAATATTAAAATAAGAATATCAAGAGTTTCGTTGTTTTTTATCTGTTTTAACTACTTAGTTTGCTTTCATCCCATTAAGAACAGCTTTTTCCTGCTCCGTGTTGATCGCCCGAACAGGGTAGGGAATAACGATGCCTTCCTTCGAAAAACGCTCAGCCAACAACTTGATGAATTCATGTTTCACGAGAGAACCATCGACGACATCTTTGACGCGTAAAACCGCGGTGAAATTAATAGAAGAGTCCCCAAATGAGTGATAGCGAACCACAGGCAAAAACTCCGGGACCCCCCCCTTCACGGTTTTCATAATATGCCCCCCGACGTCCTCAACCAACCTCTCCACTTTCTTCAAATCGGAGTTGTAGTGGACTCCCACTTCCACAGTCACCCCCTGTTCCGCTGAGGGATAGTGATAATTCAAAACGCGGGAGTTGACCAGCTCTTTATTGGGAATCACGATCATATTATTGGGAAGCTGCCGAATCCAAGTCGAACGCCAACCCACTCTTTCAACAAACCCTTCCTCACCCGTATTCAACTTAATGAACTGCCCGGGCATGATAGGCCGGTCCAAAATAATCTGAAAACCGGAAAACAGGTTTTCCAACGTGGGCTGAAGCGCTAAAGCGACAGCCAACGACCCGATCCCTAAAGAAGCAATGATCGGCGTTATTGACACCCCAAGACTATCCAGAAGAATCAGTCCACCAATGACGATAACAAGCCCATGCACCAACCCCGATGCCAAACTCTTGGATATGCGAAGAAGCTCAACCTTTGGGGAATACGTTTCGATCAGTTTACTCAAGAATTGATCGATAAAAACGACAATGGCAATAATGGTCCCCGCTTTAAGGCAGACGATGGAATATTTGGTCAACGCCCCTTTCTCGCCGTGAAGAGTCAATATCTCAATGGCGACAACAGCGCCTGTAACAAAAACCATGATAATGAATGGTATTTCGAGCGATTCCAAGAAAAGATCGTCGAATTTCCAACTTGTTTTTTTAGCCAGAAAATTCAGAATCGGAAAAAGAATTTTCTTCGCCACCATTCCGATGACCACCCAAAGCAAGAAGAACACCGGCAATGCAATCCAAACGGGAATCGTATTCCCCAGAATCTCAATTTCTTTAATCATGTGCTGCCACTCCTAACCGCCCTTATTGCTGGTGGGGGCGCGACGTTGGGTTGACCCCGAAAAGCCCATTCGTCCGGCCACTTTCTTAAACCATCCCGGATTCTGTGACTCCACCGGCCGCTTCGGCTGATGCGCTGGCGAAACTTCTTTTCCAGAGGACTCCGCCGCTTCTTTCTCTTTTTCTAGCACTTTGGCCGCTTCGATCTGAGATTTCTCCCGCTCTTTTCGACCCGATTGCTCATCTTTCTCCAAGTGACACTTCTTATATTTTTTTCCAGACCCGCAATGACACGGATCATTTCTGCCAATATCTTCTGCCATTTTTTCTCCTTAATATTTCCAAAAACAATTCGGGGTGACTGGACTCTTCGCTGGCGACCTTCCGCCGCGGCGGACGCTCTAGCCAACACCCGTGCCATACATATAATCTCGGGGTGACTGGACTTGAACCAGCGACCTCTTGCTCCCAAAGCAAGCGCTCTAGCCAACTGAGCTACACCCCGTTCCTTATTAAACCCTAAACAATGATTTAGGATTTAGAAATTTGAATTAAAAACAAAGATTCGTCGGATTATAATGAAAATAGAATATTTGTCGGACATCGGATAGAGGGAGAGCGACCAAAAACAGTTATTGCCGATCAATTGCGCCAAGCGATTTCTGGATGATGTCGTGGAGCTCTTTAATATTGAACGGTTTTCGCAAACACGACACGGCCTTGTATCCAAGCGCTTTTTGAACCCGTTCTTCGATGGCAAAACCAGTCATGATAACAACCGGAATGTCGGCATTGATTTCTTTCACGGACGAGATGACGTCCAACCCGTCCATCTTTGGCATTTTCATGTCGGTGATAATAAAGTCGATGTGATGATCCTTGAATTGCTCGACCGCCTGCGCTCCATCACCGGCGGTCAGGATATTAAATCCATATCCGGATAAAGCGAACGAAATCATTTCCCGAAACCCAGTCTCATCATCAACCACGAGGATCGTCTTTTTCATCAGATTCAAGGGTTCCCTTTATTCAGCGCTTTCTCTATGACGTCAATGATTTGGTTCACCTCGAACGGTTTATAAAGACACGCGACCGCCCCTTTATTTTGGGCCTCTTTCTCAAAGTTGTAATCAGGATCCGACCCGCTGCTCATCACAATCACAAGTTGGTCAGGCTTAATTTCCCGAATTCTATCAAACAACTCCGGCCCCGGCATCTTCGGCATATGAACGTCGGAGAGAATGAGATCAAAATGGCCCTTCTTAAAACTTTCAAGGCCTTCCAGCCCGTCATACGCGGAACTGACATCGATTCCCATGGGTTCCAGCAAGAACCGGAACATATGGTGGAACCCCGGTTCGTCATCCACAATCAGAATTGATTTCTTCTCTTTGAATATCAATTTTTCCCTCATGAACGTGAAAAAAGCTCCTTGGCTGATCTCATGTGAAACGTCACAAATTCCAGCACACATCTCCAAGGACAAAATACAGGAAAAAATCAGGAAAATCAAAGAAAAGTAAAAAATAGTTAAATGAGGCAAATAACATCTTACACATATTTTAGATCGAGGGTGAAAAATGCTTGGCAAGAAAGGAGAAGAGATAGAAGAAGAGGAAGACGCTCGTTAGGCGTTAATAAGCGTGGCCAAGGCCGTTTCGATGATATTCCCCACGCCAAGCGGGCTAACGGGGATCCCGCTCAACCAATCCTGGAGACGAATCCAGGTGAGGCCCAACTGGCGGAGTTTAACATCCAAATCTTCTGACTTTTTAAATCCAACACCGGGAGCCAGAAGCGCCACGAGATTGGACATATCGATGCGATGCTGCGGAGCCGAAAGAACACCCTCCAACACATCGACATCTATATCAGAGCCGTCAATCACATTGCTCCCCTCATTTGAGGTTAACAAAACAATATTATTCTGCCGGATGGATTTCATGCGCGCGCTATCCGATTTATTCGTAATCACGTACAACATCCTGCTCGGTGACAATGCCTCCGCCAGAGATTGAAGCCCTTTCAGAATTTCTTTCTTTTCGAAGGATGATGGATCCAAAACCAAACTCACGTTCTTATCGGCCACCAATCCTCGAAGAGCTTGAGAATCATTCCCTGAGAGGGCCAAGTCCCAAACTTTTTGTTGGATGACGTCCCAATCCGGCGCGGACGTTTTATCTGCGACAAATCGAGCTTTGATGCGGCCAATGAACGTTGACATCTGTGACGAGTTCAGTTGCGTCAATCCAACCCCGTTTCGATTGAGATCGGCCAAATGACCATCGAGATCCCCAATCAAGTTTTGTTCGATGATCCGGACGGCCGGGTCCAACACGGATGGTGAAGCTGTTGCTGTCTTCGGCATCCGGGCTCGAATCATAAGAAAGCCGGCGAGCGCCACAGCTCCCGTCCACACCGCGAAAACAAGAGGAGCCAGGTGAACAGAGGCCGCATTGAAATTTCCCAAGGAAAATGGCAGGACCCACAGGAGAAGAATCGTGGCGACGGCGCCGGAAATTCCAGGAGGAAGAATGGCTGTTTCCTCGGGAAGAAGTTCGGCCAGTTTTACATCGAGCTGCGATTCCAACGCCTCCATCTTCGTCTTGATCAAGGGCTCTAATTTTTTAAATTCATTCTCGTCTTTCTCAACGAGATCCTTAAATTTCTGATTGGCCGACAACCGTTTAAAATCATCAACAATCACGTTCTCACCAGTAGTTAATTTCTCATTTTTCTCAGCGGGAGTTGGGTGTTCTTTTTTACGGATATTGTTCTTATTGCTGGGGTCTCGCATCTCCAAAACCGCATGCCACCCCACAAGCTCTTTGTACTCCTGTGTTTTCACCAATTGCTCTCTTGCTTTCAAAATGGCGATTAATCGCCGCAGGACTTTCGCCGCATCGCCATGGAGAACCTGATCACCATCATTAAATTTGATAGCGCGAGCCGGTTTCGAATGTAACAAGGCATGCCGTTTATCATATTGAGCCGTCTGTGGGCTCCGTTCATAAATAGTGAGGATGCACAGGTAAATCACCTCACCTATTGGCAAAGCCCGGAACATTTCGTCATAGATGGCGCTTGGGATTTTCCGATGATTAATAAAATCGCTATAAAGATCTCCCATGGTTAACTCATCCGGCTTTTTCGATTCCGTCTTTGGTTTTGAACTCGGTTTGACCGTTGACGGATTTTGATAATACGCGAGGAGATGCTCCATCCAATCAACCGCCTGTGCATCCGAACCAAAAACCAGAGGCACCTCACGCGGTGAAGCTGATTTTTTCGTTGAAGGCGCGTCTTTCGCTGGATACAGCGGCTCAACGCGTTTTAACTTTTGGTGAGGAACAGGCGAAGATGGGATCGGTTGATGATGAGGAGGATTCCCCCCGCTCGTTGCCTTAGCCTGGCCCGTCACAACAGGTGACGATGTACTTCGGGGAAGTTGAATCACGTGTCCCTTGAACACAGCTCCCAACAAATAGACATGGCCGCCAAAATATTTGACCTTGATTAAATCCACATCGAGATGCGAAATAGGATGTTGAGGGTTTTCCCTGACAAACAAAGTTAACCGAGCATTCATTTGATAAGGCAGCACCGCCCCTAATGTAAAATCATCGTATTGCTTGTCCGCTTTAAACTTACTTTTCATCGCTTCGAATAACAGCGGCGGAAACTTATGAAAAACGTACGAATCAGAATTTATGATGACAGTTAAATTTTCATCTGGAGAAAATTTTCTTACCGCCGGTCCAAAACCAAACATCCCCACAATGGAGCATGAGGCAAGAGCGGCAAGTGAATATAGGAGCGATAAATCAGAATGATTCGCGACAATGTGCGCCGCCCCTGTCACGGCATGGACAACCTCAGCCCCATAGGAGGACAACGGCGACAACGCCAGAAAAAACACGGCCAGGCCTGTCGCCTTTCCCCAGGGGAACCCGCGGCTGTCCATCGGGATTTCCGGCAGGCTCAGCTTATAATCCGATGCAAACGTCGCTATGCGCGCCCATTGTGCCTTTTCGAATTTACCCGACTTCACTAACGTGTCGAATTGCTCCGTCATCTTCGACCGGTCCACCTTATATAAGGCACTCAATAAATTGAGCTTATACTGCACTTCAACTGACCCTTCCGCATTAAGCTGAGCGACAATCCAGTCAGCGAATCCATCTTGAGCCCGAAGAAATACGTCATTATACCCAGCCAGAATTTCAGAAGCAGCGACCATCGGACCCATATGGGGAATATTTTTTGTCTCGATGTTTTCTTTTAAGAGAGGGAAGCCGTCTTCTGGCGCCATAAGAGCCACGGCGGACAAAACCGATTTTGATATCTCGTTATCGGATTGAGTGAAGAGTCGCGAGACCTGCGAAATCAGGTCCCGATCGCTTTTGAGACGCCGCGGCAATTGATCCAGAACCTGCAAGAACACAGGGAATGAGTACACGTCCTTCTCTTCGGTATAGGCAACAGCGAATCGGCCTGAATGCAGCTCTTCGAGCAAGAAAGGCTTGATTGTCTGCCATACCGCGTCATCCCGATCCGCCAAATCCACAAACAAATACAAGAGACCTTCCAAGAACAACGCCTCGGATTTATTTAATTCCGACGCCTTTCTTTTCTGAGCCAAATCAACAAGCTTGGCCAGGAGGTGATCTCGCTCTGATAAATCGCCAGTTTGCTCCGCATCATGCAAAATGAGTTTAGCAGCCACCAATTTCTGAAAAATCTCCCATGGCTCCCCAAGAAACTGTCTCCTGATTATCTTTTCAAGTTCCGGGATAAATTCAGCGCGGTGCTCGTCGAACTCCTCATATAGGCGCTTCGTCCACGAGAGCGGCTGCGTTATCTCCCGGGGCGTCGGATTTTCAAGGTTCTCTGGATAAAAATACGCGAGATGATCCATCAACTTCTCAACATTGATCCGATCATTCAAATCAAGGTCAAGGAGTTCAGCGGCGGCGGAGGAGATATTGGAAAGAGGATCTTCATCAAAAGGATTGTTATGACTTCGATATAAAAACGACATAACGAAAGCGGGGCCCAAAAGCCACGTCCACCATGGCATGGAACTGGCGGCAACCGAGGGAAAGCTTGAAGAACCGATTTCCGCCGCGTATGACGTTCCCCCTATCAAATTCCATCCCACAAATCCGATAAGAAGCATTTTAAAACCAGACAGAACGTAATCCAAAAAGCTCTTGGCTTGTTGTTGCCGCTCAGGCGTTTCATTAATATACGGAATCTGCCCCGGCAACTTCTCAACGTCAATCTGCGGAATTTTCTCCATCACTTGGCTTTCCATTTGCTCCATCTGCGTTCGGACGGAGTCTCCCGGCGGCAATTTATTCTGAAACCGATACCCGGCCACCAGGGCCGTAAGGATCACGAACAAATGGACGGGGAAATTTTTGGACACATATTGGAGGCCGGCCCCAGCCACATACATCACCGTAAAGAGGACCCCCGCCACAGAAAGCCAAACCATATTTGAGGTGACCGCCAGCGGCTGATTTTCAATCATGGATAGAAGAACTCCAAAAAGAACCACCTCAGCCGTCCACAACAACGGCACCGCCGGATTTTCCGTGTTCTTGATGTGACGGCTCCCGACGATAAACAGAACGATCAACGACGGCAACACAACGCCGAATTGAAGGGCGGTCTGAGGCCAGAACCGGACCCCCGCCGCCACCACCGCGTCATAATTCGCGTAAATCAGCCCCGCTCCCAACGCCGCCGCGGCGTGAGCGGCAAACTTGAGCGCCTTGAGGAGATAGCTGACCACGGAAAAAACGAAGGCGAACAAGAGAGGCGTGCGAAACTGAGACCAATCGATGTTATGGGCCCACGACATCAGGTTTTGAAGGGTTTGCGATACATCCGTTGGCGAAGCCTGCGTTGGAGCCGGCGCCACCGGATAATAATTTGTGTAGTCATAATCCCCAACGCTCCCCAACGCGATGTGGGTCAACCCGAAAAACAAAAGCACCGGCAACACGACACGAATCAATTGCATCGGGGCGAAGCGGCGGGCCATCCATTGTTTAATGACAGATAAAACATGAAGAACCGATACTGGCGGCACGATCGAATGATTGATCAACGTCGGCGCCTCACCGGGTGAAAGACCGGCCCGATCCAACGTTACGTCAATCGACACAGGCGCGTTGGAGCCTTCAACCGTTACGCGATTTCCCGAGGACGTCTCGTCCACGTGGGCGGTCAAACCGGAAAGAGGAGAGACCTGATTAAACGCATCCCTATCTAAAAATTGATGAGGTCCAGGGATTGCCGAATAGACACCCGTCATGAGGCTGGCCGTCAGTAGAGGGTTGGCTTCGGGAGAAGGAGATAAGAATAACTTTTCTCCCGCGAATAACTTATCCAGCGGGGTCTTTTCTTGAGAGAAGACGCTGAGATAACCGGTTCCGCCGTCTTTCTCGACTTTCGTTATTTTGGGAGAAAAAGTAATCGTGGTGAACCCGGCTTGTTTCATGGCCGCCGCCACACCGGACGAATGGAAGCCGCCCGTGACCAAAACCGCCACCGAGGCGTTTTTTTCTTCCATACGGCTCAATAAATTCTTTGAAATGGCGGCATCGCGCTCTTCGGCTTCAGAGTAGAAAGATTCGAACGAAGCGAGGATGTTCCCGCTGGGCACTGGGCACCGGGCACTGGGAACTAGTTCTTTATATTCCCCCCACTCCTTCTGAGTGAGAGAGAAGTTGATGAGTTTCCTCGTCAGTGAAAGGGCGTGAGATCGGTCGATGAAAAATTGTTCTTCTCGTGATTGAATTAAGGAGGCGTAAAGAGATTTCTCAACCTGGGCGGCCTCGTCAATGAGACGATCCGGGTTAACGGCATCGGAAAGAAGAATATATTGGATGTAGCTGTTCATCGCGCGGTACTGCGCCAAAGAAATGCCGCACGACTCGCAGATCGATTTTAACGACGAATAAAAGTCAGAGGGCCGGAGAAGCCCCATCCGGACCGCCGCGCTTTGTTGAACGAGAGAATCAATTTGTTTCTTTTGAAGTTTCCCGACAAGATTTTTGAGTAGGCTCGTCCGCTCCGCTTCCACGCGGGAGAAATCCATGGATTTCTCCATCTTCAACGCTTCCAAAAAGACTTCCATCTGAGTGGAGATGTCGTCGGTCCGGCTGGCCAGAAATCGAATGGTGTCGCTCAAAGTCGAATCATCACGATGAACCGATTGAAGGGCGGCATCAAATGAAAGAAGAGCGGAGTTGAATACCTGTTTCTTTTTGGAAACAAGGGTTGCTTCGGCTTGGGCCAATTGCTTTTGAACCAGGTCGCTGAGCGGCGCCGACGTTTTATAGGCCTCCACGTTGGCATCGTAGTGGCGGCGGTCATCCACTCCAATGAAAGGCGGAACGCCGGTTGGACTTGTCATGGCAAAATGGACGGGGCCGGAAATCAGTTGCTTCTTTAGAAGATAATCCGCCACGGCCTTAATGGTCCCCTGATGATAAAACCGGCGGACACGTTCAACTCCCAACTCGCCGAAAGCCCCCTCCAACGCCACCACATCAACCTTATTCTGCTCCACAACGGCTTTCACGGTTTGTTCGATATTGGCTTGGGCCTCGGCGTTCATATGAACATCTTGGATATGAACAACAACCTTATTATTCCCTTTCGAAGGCGTCGAAATGGATTGGACATTGCCGAACAAGGGGGAGAGAGACTGAAGAAGCGAGGAAACGTTCTGATTCGCGCCCCCCTTCGATGGGCCGAGGGACCTTAATAATGCCGGAGACAAGGAGGATACGCCCCGGTTCAGGGAAGGTTGAGCGAACCCCTGAAGCGCAGACGGAAGGCGCGCCAATTGGAGAGGGGCCACATCCTCAAGGGAAGACGTTTCCCGTTGCTTTTGACGATCATTCCACCAATAACGCTCCGGAGCGTTCGCCAGGAGAACGTTCGTCGTGAACAGGGAAGTCACAAGCACCAGAGAGACGGTTTTGATCAGTGGGTGGTTCCGCTTCATTTCGTTCCTTATGGGGCAACCAATGTCGGCACATGCCGCCGAGACGAAATATCTACGGAACAGTTTAACGAGAGGGGATTAAGAAGAGATTAACAAGTCGTAAATCTTTTGTAACAAATGAAGTCCCCTTGAGGGCGAAAGGGACTAAAAATCCTCCTCTTTATTCGGCGATTCGACCACATCCTCCTCCGAAGACGACTCCTCCGCCTCTTCTTCGATCTCCATGGCGTGATCCATGCCAATCTCCTGGTAACGGGACAACCTGGGAAGTTTGCCCATATCCGTCTTGGCTTTGCCTTTCTTTGAAGCCGGTTTCTTTTTAGAAGATTTCTTGGGTTTCTTTTTGGCCATTGTGATACCTCAACTTATAAAATGTTTAAAACATGCAATGTTTAAAATCCGCGTGATCATAAAAAGATGAAACGGATATTAATATATCGAGAGGAAAAGAAAAATAAACTCAAATCGACTTTTTTTCTTATAATCCACCGCCTACAAATCCGCGTTAGGACATCATCATCCATAATTCGCTCAGGAAGGCAGGGTGCCACATGACACGAGAGGGAAACACATGAAACCAGTGACGAAGCACAAACAGTTGAACAAATGGGTACGAGACATGGCCGTCCTTTGCACGCCTGACAAAATCGTGTGGCTGGATGGGTCTGAAAGCGAGAAAAAGCGGCTTGAAAAAGAAGCGGTTTCAACCGGCGAACTCCTTCAATTAAATCCGAAAACGCTGCCCGGGAGTTTCTTCCACCGAACCGCCCAAAATGACGTCGCCCGAACGGAACATTTAACCTATATCTGCACGAGCAAAAAAGAAGACGCCGGCCCAACCAATAATTGGATGGCGCCGAAAGACGCTTACGACAAAGCGACCCCGTATTTTAAAGGAGCCATGAAAGGGCGCGTCATGTACGTGATCCCCTTTTCCATGGGGCCGGTGGGGTCCCCCTTTTCCAAAATCGGCGTTCAATTGACGGACAGTCTTTATGTGGTTCTCAATATGCGAATCATGACCCACATGACCTCCAGGGTCTATGGAAAATTGGGAACCAAAGGCGCCTTTACGAAATGCCTCCATTCCAAAGCCGACTTAAACGAATCCCGGCGGCTCATTCTTCACTTCCCAGAAGACAACGCCATTTGGAGCGTTGGCTCCGGTTACGGCGGAAACGCCCTTCTCGGAAAGAAATGCCTCTCGCTACGGATCGCGAGTCACTTGGGCCGAAATGAAATGTGGATGGCGGAACATATGCTCATCATGGGAATCGAAGACCCCAAAGGCCAGACCACGTATGTGGCCGCCGCCTTCCCAAGCGCCTGCGGAAAAACCAATTTGGCCATGCTGGTTCCCCCCGACGAATTAAAAAAGAAAGGGTACAAAGTGTGGACGGTGGGCGATGATATTGCCTGGCTTCGTATTGATGACGAAGGCAACCTTCGGGCTGTTAATCCCGAGGCCGGCGTCTTCGGCGTCGCTCCGGGAACGAATTCCAAAACGAATCCCAACGCGATGGCCACCGTCAAAAAGAACGCGATTTACACCAACGTCCTCCTGAAAAACGATAAATCGGTCTGGTGGGAAGGCATGGACGGCGACGTCCCATCGGAAGGATGGGACTGGAAAGGCCAGCCTTGGCACCGGGGGCAACTGGATTCCAACGGCAAAGCGAGTTTGGGCGCACATCCCAACAGCCGCTTTACAGCGCCCATTGCGCAATGCCCTTCTCTGTCAAAGAAATTTTCAGACCCGCGAGGCGTCAAAATCTCCGCCATTATTTTCGGCGGCCGGCGAGCCCGGCTCACACCGCTTGTGTTCGAAGCTAGAAGCTGGCAACACGGCGTCTATCTGGGAGCCACCATGTCCTCGGAACGAACCGCCGCTCAATTCGGAAAAGTCGGAGAACTCCGCCGCGACCCGATGGCCATGATTCCTTTCTGCGGATACAACATGGGAACGTATTTCCAACACTGGCTGGAGATGGGGAAAAACCTCGCCTCCCCCCCTCGCATTTTCCACGTGAACTGGTTCAAACAGGATGAGAACGGAAAATACCTCTGGCCGGGATATGGAGAAAACCTCCGCGTCCTTCTCTGGATGATCGACCGGTGCCGATATCAAAAATCCGCCACCGAAACCGCCATTGGGTCCATCCCCAACAAGGGTGACCTCGACCTGACTGGACTTAACCTCTCCGCTGAATCATGGGAACAATTGTTCGAGATTGACCAGGACGAGTGGCGAAATGAAATCGAGGACCAGAAGAAATTCTTTGGTTTGTTCGGCCCTGCGACGCCCCGGGAAATCTGGGCGGAACAAAAAGCGCTCTCGGAGCGGCTCGGGCTTCAACACACCGCTTCCTCCGGCGAAAAAATTCTCCAACCTGTTTAGCGGGGCTCGTTCTTACTGCAAACTCTTATAGCTGAGATAGAAAGAGCGCCCCTCTCGAATCACATCGAACACGACCCCTTCCTTCACGTCGACGTTCTTCGTCACTTTTTCAAATTCGGGGAGGGTGCCCGTCTTTTTTTGACTCATCGATAAAATCACATCCCCCTCGCTTAAGCCCGCGTCGGCCGCCACGCTGTCCGCCGGAACATGGGTAACAAGAACGCCCTCCGCCAAATCTATCTCAATGGAATATTTTCGTTTAAGAGCGTCCGTCAGGCTTGAGAAGGTCGCTCCGAGCCATTTCACGCTTGCGCTGGAGTCCTTTTCCTTCCCCGGCGCTTTTTCATTTTCGTCCGGGGAAGTATTGGGCATGACCTCCGTCGTCAACGACAATGCCAGGGTTCTCCCCCCACGAATGACCTTGATCCCAACGCTCTTTTTGGGCGGCGTTTTCGAAACCACGTCTTGAAGTTCCTGCACGCTGATCATCTTTTTCCCGCCAAATTCTACGATCACATCGCCCCGTTTCACGCCGGCTTTTTCAGCCGGGGATTTTGGCAATACTTTATTCACCAAAGCCCCCTTTGACGATTCGAGTCCGAATTGTTTGGCCATCACATCGTCCACTTCGACGATCTCAACGCCCATCCAACTCCGTTCCACAAATCCTTTTTCGATCAAGTCCTTTAAAACGGCTTTGGCTTCGTTCACGGGAATGGCAAATCCAATTCCGGAAAACACGCCCGTCGGCGCGTAAATGGCCGTGTTGATTCCGATCACTTCCCCTTTAAGGTTCACGAGCGGCCCGCCGGAATTCCCCCGGTTGATCGCGGCGTCCGTCTGAAGCATGTTGTGATAAGCTTTGCCCTCAATGTTCAGCGTTTGACGAATGGCCGAGATAATTCCAGCCGTGACGGTCTGCTCGAGTCCGAACGGAGAGCCCACCGCCAACACCCAATCTCCAACCCGAATTTGAGAAGAATCGCCCAACGCCACATAGGACAAGGGAGAGGAGGACTTAATCCGAATCACCGCCAAATCCGTTCGAGCATCCGTTCCCACAACCTTTCCTTTGATGCTTTTGTCGTTACTGAGCGTGACCGTCAGCTGATCCGCCCCCTGAACCACATGATTGTTCGTGAGGATATAGCCTTCCGGGTCGATAATCACGCCCGATCCGGTTCCTTCGCTTCGAAATTCCTTTGGCTTGGGCCGCCGTTGCTGGGGCATGCCTTCTTCGCCGAAGAACCGGTAGAAAAATTCATTCGGGTCCCCGAAGAAGAATTGATTGGGTTCATCCTCCACTTTCGTGATATGAACCGCTGAAATATTCACCACCGCCGGCTTAACGACCTCCGCCACGTTGGCGAACGAATCCTGCAAATTGACCACGGCCTGAGGCACCTGAACCGGAACCGGCTTCGCCCCTCCTGAGAGGACCTGAGGTTGTTTTCTCGGGATAAACCGGTCCCACCAGCTCCCATTGGAAGCGAAAAGACACACAGAGAGAGACAACAGTCCACCCAAAAAAAGAAGACGTGATTTTTTAATTCGATTCATAACCAACAAATAAACCTCCTTTAGAAGATATCTCTTTTACATTCCCTGCACAGGGAAAAGACGGCCCAAAAAGTAGCCGACGAGAGAGGCTAACAATCCAATCCCAGCCACTTCAAGTCCAGACAACCACAGATTCCCCCGCGTCACCCGGCTTTTTACCGCCCCCAAAATAAACAAGAGGACCAAATTGAGACCAATGGAAACCGGAATGGCATAAGCCGGTGCCACAAACACATAGGGCAGTACCGACAACCCGGCCCCAATAATAAATGAGACCCCCATCGCCAGGGCGTCTTTCAACGGAGCCCGTTCTTGAGTGGCATCAATTGAAATCCCCAATTCTTTTTCGGCCAATGTTTTAAGCCACAGATCCTTGTCTTGCGCTATTTTATTGGCCACTTCTTCCGCCTGCTCCCGGCTAAATCCTTCTTGGATGTAGACCTCTATCAATTCAGCCAGTTCTTCCTCCGGTTTTTCCTTGATTTCGAGCGCTTCTTTTTTGATCTCTGCCAAATGAAGATCCCGCTCCGCATTGGACCCAAGATAACTCCCGGCGGCCATCGAAATCATGCCGGCCAAACCGGACGCAAACGCCGCCACGAGCGTCGGCCCCACCAATCGCGTTGACGCCATCACCGAAGCCGCCACCGCGACGGTCGAGACAATGCCATCCTGCATCCCAAAAACCACCTCGCGGATTCGCTCCAATTTCACGATCCGCAATTTTTCTTTCACGAGTTCCTGACTGGGCTCACTCTTCTTTCCGGAAACATGTTCGGCCACCTGGATCGGAGTCGAGACCGAACGCGGCACGGAAGTCACCGCCAGCTTCTTTTTCAACCCCTCCAACGCGGTGGTAAACATTTCCATGTGATGTTGTTCCCGCTCCATCGCCAATTGAAAAGCGGCCAGCGCCTCAGACCGTTTTTCGGCTTGGGCTGCTTTTAAAAACCGCGGGTACATGGTTTGCCCCTCATACTGTTCTTCCTCAACCACCTGCTGAAGGTTCTCCATGGTTGATTTGACGGCCCCCACCGCTTTTAAGTGTTGGATGGCATGAATGGTTTCAGCGCCGGCCACCTCAAAAAAGATCTGAGCCACCTCCGGGTGACCTTCTTCCAACGCCTTGATCCCATACGCGATGTACGTGCGGTTGGCCTTGGCTTCCCCAATAAAAGAAGACCACAAATTTCTATCTGTCGTATTCATAACGTCTTTTCCTCCACATTGATCTCTCAATCGGTTCACGAATGCGTGATTTTAGCACACGACCTGAATACCACCACCTCTTACATTAATCTAAATTTTTACATCTCGGTTACCAATTCTTAATGAGTTCTTAATGGCTAGAGCTTAAAATTGAGTGGTGAAATCAAAGAAAATCATTACCAAAGCCATCAGTCTCCTTTTGGCTTCCTTTCTCCTCTTCACAAACTGCTTGTTTGCTCACAAGCCGGAAACCAGTCTGTGGGCCGAACGGAAGAAATCCCTTCAAGCAACGCCTCCGGCGAACCAGTTGGCGTTGGCTCCAGGGAATCCCTTGCCTGTTTCAACACAATTTAACTTACGGCAATTGTCCTCAACTCGCTTTTTACCACGCTCAATAGACCAAGCCCCACACTCAGCTCGGTTATCCGGGCTCATCTCATCCTTGTGCTCCTCCCGCGGGACAATCCGAAAAATCAGCCTTCCCCCGACAAAAACCAACGCTCGAACCCTCCTTCATATCCAAGACGTCCACTTAAACAACGACGCCCAAACGAACATCGGCCTCACCCTTCAAGAGCTGATCACGAACAAACAAATTGATTTGATCGCGCTTGAAGGGGCCTTCGGGGCCATTGACGTGTCTGCGTTCCGCCGGTTCTCCGATCACGAATCGGTGAACGAAACAGCCGCCAGCTTGCTCAAAGACAACAAGATCTCAGGTCCAATTCTCACGGCCTTAACCAGCCCCGCCGACATCCCTCCCATCGTCGGCATTGACGATCCAACCCATTACGCGGCCAACGTTCAAGCCTATCGACAATCGGCCCCACTGATCCCTTCCTATAAAACACAGAACCAAAAACACCGTTCCCGCCTCGCCAAAGAAAAAATCAACAACCTCAACCCGGCCTTAATGGATTTCGACCGCCAAGTCGAAGCCTATCGGAATGGAACGCTGCCATTGAGCGAGTACGTCAAAAAGCTAACCACCTTCGCGCCCCCCGCATCCCAAACAAAAAATATCACTGACTTTCTACAAGCGGTCCAGCTTGAATCATCGATGGATTTTAAACGCGTTGAATCGGAACGAGGAGCGCTCATTGAACGGTTGGCGAAGAAGCTGACGCCCGTCGAATCACAATCACTTCTCAGCATGAGCGTGGGAGTTCGCCTCGGCCGGGTAGGCCAGGCGGATTTCTTCCGCTTCGTCAAAAATCTCTGCTCAAAGAAAAAAATAAACCTGGACCAATTCACCGCCTTGAACGCCTATCTGCGGTATGTCTTTATGTCGGATTCTCTCGACACCGAAGCCCTCCTCAAAGAAATTCAACAAGGCGAAGAGATCGTTTACGCTTCGCTCATCACCTCGGAGTACGAGAAGCGGCTGATTGACGAATCCAAACAGCTCTCGTTGATCGGGAAACTGCTGGATTTCTCACTGACGCGGGAAGAGTGGAAAGAATATAAGTCCATAGGCTATAGACCATGGACTATAGACTACAAACTGAATCTTTCGTCTTTTGAAAGATTCTACTCCGAAGCCGAAGCGCGCGACCAAGCGATGACGGAGAACCTCCTCAAAGCGATGGAGAAGCATAACGCGAAGGTCGCCGTGCTCGTGACGGGCGGGTTCCACTCAGACGGTATAGATCGGCAGGCGCGGGATTCCGGGCTCACGACCATTTCATTTGTCCCCCGAATATCCAAAATCGACACCGGAAACGGCGCAACCTCTCTGAGCGTCTTCACTCAAGAGAAAACGCCTCTCGAAAAACTGGCCCAAGGTGAGAAACTTTTCCTTTCTCCCCCCGTTTGGACCAAATCGACTCGCATCCTGGCCGGGGTCATGACCGCCAGTCGCTCTCTCTGGCTACGCCTCGGAACGGTTCAACCCGAGACCGTTAAGAACACATTGGAACAACTAACAGGGATTCCGGCCCGCTCATTCCACATTCAAATCCACGGAGGTGATGTCCACGTCACCATCGACAATCAAGCCACTGTCCAATCATCCTTCTCGCGAACCACCCGATCGTTTGAATCGGTGTCCGTCAGCGGAGCGCGCTCAATGGCAGGAACGCTTCACCGGTGGAGACAACTCCCAACGGTTATCAGAGAACTCCCATCCACTCTCTCCATCGTTTTCAACTCCAATCGCATCTCATCGTTTGTAAGACAACACGCGAATCAAAACGATCTGGGTCTCATGGCGAAACGCATCATCGGCGCTCGATGGATACAACAGATGTCCCGAATCGCCCTGGGCGCCTCCGCCCTGGCCATTCTGGCTGGATGGGGATCCAAGAATTGGGCTCCTTTCATCGGACTCCTTTTGAGCGGCACCGTCCTCGTTCTCCTCGCCACACACATCATCACACACGAAGTTCAAATATTTCTATTCCCGGAAGCCCCGCTTTCCATTGGGTCCGAGCCGGAGGATCAATCTGAACATTTTAAAAAAGCGGACATTATCGGCCCCGATGGGCCGATCACCGTCGATTATATCGCTTCGAATAGTTTCGACCCCTTTTCCGAAATCAATCTTCCGCTTCCAAACACACCAGAACAGGCCGCCGATCTCATTAACGCTGCCATCGAAGCTGTTTTTTACTACGACGGACCGTCCGATTTTTTATATCCGTACTTGGTCCGGGCCCTTGTTTGGGAATTTGAAAACGAGCACATGATGGCGACCCTGGGTTGGGATGACCAGGTTAAGATGAAAATCCAAATGCTTCAGGGTTTCATCGCTTGCATGGCCCAAATGATCAATGACAGCGATGCTGAAAACAGCTCTTGGTGGGACGACTTCACAAGAAGACTGACTCACTTGGCCGTTCAACAAAAACCATTGGGTCCCATCATAACCCCATTTATCATCGACGAAACGACACGAAAAAGGCTCGAATTAATGGGGGAAGATGTCTTCATAAAACTGGTGAATGATCAGGCAAAATCTGTCAACATGCCGGATCTCAAAGAAGAAACATCCCGCTTACGAACTCTAATCCGACCATCCACACCTGATCAATTTCAAGCCTGGGAGTCCCCGTTCAACACCGTCACAGTTGAGACCCAGAAAAAACAGGACCAATCCTTTAATTACGTCATGCAGACCTCCAAGATCGGTCTCGACGATCGGTTATCCGAGTCGACCCTCTTCTTCCTGTCCTGGATGGATGCCATGACAACGATGGGGCACAAATCATTTTATTTTGAAAATTTCGATCTTTTCTGTCTTGAGCTTTTGGAAGAACGGAGACAAATGGGAGAACCATTGTCGCACGTCGATCTACAAAATCGACTCACCTCATTTTTAGAATCCGATTTCCCGACCAACCCAAATGAAGACGTCCGGCTGAATAGGCTCCGCCAAATTATGGACATGAGCGGGCCGACTCCCCTCCGCGTGAAAGAGAACCTGCGATTTTGGGTCAAGCTTCAGATGATTGAACAAAAAGCTCGGGGCAAAGGAATGGCCCCGCAAATCCACCTTGAATCCGGCATCAATTTCTTCTCCGATGCCATGCTTGAGTATTGGTGGAATCATACCCCCGGGTCCAAAATTATCATCAGCCAACACGTCGTTAATCTTCCGACCCACTTTCGAATTTTACACAGCCGCAACGCACCTCTCCTCTTCAAAACAAAGGCGACTTATATGACTCACGCTCTCACAGCCGCCGGGACTCGCCTGGCTGAAGAAGAATTGGGTTGGGGAGAAACGAATCGCACTGACAATAAAATCCCTCCCACCATTGGGATCCCCATTACATCCAATAAAGCTCTCGCCGCCTATCTTGATTCAAAAGATCCCCAAATAGATTTAAGCCTCGCCACCATTGTTCTGATCACGAAAGAAAGGGGTGACGGAGGCGATGGCGGAGACAAACAAGAAGACCCCACTCCGGCCCCGGCGGCGTTTATTTCACCTTCTTCATGGAGCCCGAACCTCGTTTTATCTTCGCTTCCCTATCTCCTTTATCTTCTCCTACACCCGCGTGCCAAACCCACAAAGAGAACCAAATTCGTGTTTGGCCTAGGAGGAGCCCTATTGGAGGGTGTGACGGCCATCATCCTCTCGAGTACATTGAAAGCGTGGATGGGACCGATTCAGGCGTCTCTCATATTGGCACTGGTTCTCATCGCTTACGCCGTTCTCCACATGGTCACGGAAAGCCATATCACCAACATCTATTTCACTCGCGCCCCTCCATTGAGCTTAAGACAACTTTTCCGCTTCGCTGTTTTTTCACTCTACGTTCTTTTTCCGCTCATCGGACTCTCAGCGTTGGACGCCTTTCTGATTCACATTTTCTACGATGACTTCGTCCTGTTTCACCCAACTCCCTTTATAGGCGTGGATTCAAAATCTCCTCTAAACGCCAAATTAACAAGCCGCGGGATTCCCCCTTCGATTTCACCCGAAGACATACTCGGCCTTCTGAACGACGCGGGCGATGAAACGTACGCCAATATCCGGAAGGCATTTCATTTATTTCACACCTATATAAATGGAACAAAAGCAGCGACCCAGAACGCCCTTATTGGGTCCGACCTCAATTCACCTGTATCCCCATCGGTTCGAAACGTCATCATGAACCTGGCCAACCGCGCGGAAGAGCGAGACGAATCACGCGATGACTGGAAAAAATTCATGATGAACGTCAAACCCATCGCTCTCTCCATCCAACGGAATCCCCTGCCGGGGATTCAACACATCCTCGTTGGAAATTTGACAAGAAACGCAGATGAACTCGTCAGTCTCATTATGGGTTCTCAAGCCCCGCACCATGTTTTCCGAAAACCACACGAGGACCAACAACCTCAACTCACGGACACAGATATGTGCTTTATCCTTAAACCTCCTCATGGATTCAACAGAAAAGTCATTCTCGACGCCGTCCGTCGACTGGATTATTTCGGTTATGACCCCATCGCCGTTCGCGTCATTGATGGAGACGATTTCCATGAACATCCAGACATCTTACAGAACCACTACCGGGAGCATTTCGCCGGGTTTAGCGAAGAAACTCCATCCCCCACATTGATCCAAGGGATTCGAAACCTCTTTGATAGCACCGATTTTGAAGAAAAATACGGTACGGCCTTTAACGCGGATATGATCGTGAGCGGAAGCCAACTCATGAAACGATTCGGCTTATCCTGGGACGAGGTGGACGCGCTCTGGCAAACCGGCTTCCCCCATGGGACAAAAAAAATAAAAACCATGGGAGCACGCTACGCCCTGCCTGTTCAAATCAAAGATCCTCAAACGGGGCACGTAAAAACCCTGATTCTCGTCAACGGGCACTTCACGAGCCTCGTAAATTTATTCGCTCAATCAACGAATTCATCGAACGAGCCCGTTAAAACGATCGTCCTGTACATTCGAAGCCGGAACCACGAAGGACAATCCTGGCAAATGATGAGGGAGGAATTTCTAGGTGGAACCAACCCGCACACAGCCATGATGGGGAGTTTCCGTCGTGACGCGGTCTTAGGGGAAGTTCCAGTGGAGCGCGGAGACCAGTTGAGCGGGGCTCACAACTTAGCCCATCTCAGCGCGGGCCCCCTGGAAGCCATGGCGGAACTGTCAAACTTTTTTGACATCTCTCTCGATGAAACCTCGTTTGGCGCTCTTCTAGCTCATAACGGATATTCAAAACCACAACTCGACACGCTGGCGAAAAATAGGGTTCACAACGCCGACGGGGCCTTGATCAATCTCTTTGATTTAACAGAAGCCAAAGAACAGGATGAGGCTCTGGCCATCATCCAACAGCACCTCTCTCCGGATCGAAACAAAATCAGGTTTCCCGACTCACTGAAGGAGATGCCGGCGTGGGAATTCCTTTCGGTGTTGGGGCTTGAAGATGCCGGCCTCATTCAAAAAATCGCCGCCGGCACCCCAACCAACATGAAGGGGCACCTGGTTCAACGAATTAATGTGGCCTCCCATTGGTGTCCACCGGAGACCCGACGAATTCTCAGAACAGAACTCTCAAACGTGGATGAATTTGATCTTCTCTTCAATGCTGCCGGAGAATTACTGGCCATCATCCCAACCGAAGATACAACCAGGCTCCCCGTCGCAGAGAACCAAAAATACGGCGACGAAAAGGCAGTCCAATATTTTGACCTCACCCCGTATTATTTTCAAATCCCTTCGTTCGACGACCCGTTCTTCGTCAAGAAATGGGACGCCTTCCATCAAAAACAAAAAGCCGAACATCAAGCGATAAAACAATTTCTCGAAGACCAGCGACCCGGCATCGCTTTGCGCTCGGTCGAGCCCAGTTTAATGACGCCTCCCTTCGTTTATGTGGAGATCCACGAATCAGACCGGATTGAAGTCAAATCCATTGATTTATCCGATTTTTCAAAAACAATCGAAACGATAAAAAGCCGACTCACATCCAATCCTCGAATCATTCTCCCGATTTTTCCCACCGTTTACTCCCCCGGTGAAGACATTGCCATCAAATCCGACCATGGATACGTGAAAGCCGTGTGGCACTTGGACGAGGATTATCAAAAACAACGGGGTCGCCCTCTCCCAGCGATAAAAGATGTCCTCGTTATGGGCGGCGGCTCCGGCTTCGACACCTGGCTGGCTCACGAAATGTGGAAAAAGTGGGCGCAAAATCATCCCGGCGAGAAAGCGCAAGAACCCCGCTTCCACGTGCGGGATATCAACCCCTTTGCCGTCGCCAATGTCCGAATCATGGCGAAGAATGCCGGGTTTCAAGTCCACGCCGACGTGGGAGACAACCTCCCCGAAACAGGAGAATACGACCTCATCCTCTGGAACATGCCCTGCTTCAATCCGCAAGGAACAAGCAAAACGGAAAACACCCGGCTAGAAAATCTCCACGACGGATATTTCGGCCCCAATGATCTCGCCGAATTTTCGTATCGACTCCCGTATCGCCTAAGAAATCCGCATGGAGTGACGCTCCTATGGTCAGCCGTCGTGGCCAACGTTGACCCCCTTCTTACCATGTTTATGTTCAACCGCTATAGTCCACTGAGAGAAGAAATGAAGGTCGAAATCGTCTCAGATACAAGGGGCGCTATCTTCGGCGAATCACGGGGCGGGGTCCGTAACCGGGTCTACCACGTAACCCACGCGCAATCAGCCGCCTCGATCAGCTCTCTTCCCTATCTCATGTATCTCATGCTGAATCCAAACGTTAAACCGTCATGGAAAGCGAAAGCGGGCTTCGGATTCGGGGGAGCCATCGTGGAAGGAATCGGCATCCTTCTGCTCTCATTGGGATTGACCGCGCTGCTGGGTCCCGCCCTGGGAATTTCACTGGTCACAGCCTCGGTTGCATTTTATTCCGAGCGCCACACGCTCGTGGAAAGCCGGATTCAATCTCCTTTCTTCCAGCGCGCCCCGCCCATAAAAAGCGCCGCCGCTCATTTCGTCACGTTCGGACTCTATCTTATGACGTTTATTTTCTACCTCCAGTCCCCGGCGGCCTTCCCCTATTGGGTCTTTCTTCTTCCGTTCGCAGTCCACCTTCTAAAAGACCTGCATGGGATGACGATGAAAAATGAAATAGCTCATCAAAAAATTGAACTTCCCCTCGGCGTTGGCGCCCCTTCGACTCGGTTGTTCCAAGCCCTCTCCAGGCTTTCTCCATTTAGAAATATCAGGCGCGTCCAAACCGTCGCCAATTTCCTGGGCGAACGAGAACCCTTCCCCCAACAAATTGACGTGATGGTCGTGTTCGGCAATTACCTTCTTCGCGTTGTCAATCAAGCCGCTGACATCTGGATGGGCATAAAAGGCCCCAAACCCATGCTTCTCATTGCGGGAGGCGTTGGATCCGGGACATGGACGCTAAACCAAATTAAAAAGCTGAAGGGCCTGGGAGATGCTCAACTCGAGAAGAAAACATTTGAAGAAGTGGACTATCTTTTGGACGCCCTTGCCTCGTTAAAAAAACGAGGCGACAACGCCTTCTGGCATGAGATGGAAACGACTTTCAACCTCATCAACGGATGGGACCGGGAGAAAAAACGTCGTGGCCTCAAGCAAGGAGAACTGCTATGGGAACAATTTTATAAAGGCGTCTTTTCCGAGGAAGAGCTTGAGCAGAAGACCATCGAAGAATTGGTCATGGAACGACTCCTCGACAGAAAGACCCGATACGACACCAAAATTCCCGAAGGAATCCTCTTCCTGGCCCTGTGCCTGGCCAAAGGAATCCCCATCAATTCGATCCGCGTTGAAATTCAATCCACAACCTCCATTGAGAACGTAAATTACGCGGCGGGAGTCATGAAGAAAAACAACCTTCATCCCAAAACAATTCTCGCGTTCCAGCAGCCTCTTCTTCAGAAACGAATGAAAGCCGCCTTCGAAAAACAAGTGGTTCCCCATTGGGCCGAATGGAACACGTCCAGCCCTCAGTTCATCAATTACGCCGGGTTTCAATACAGTCTATGGGATCTCATCCTCATGAAATTCCGAGGAACACTCAAGCAATTCACCAAAGACACGCTCGGTGAGCTCAAAAAACTGGAGATCTATTCAAAGCCTCCGAATGAATCGATCGCGCCAACGATTATTCCTGATCCCATCGCCGAAATCGTAGGCGAATTGGAGAAAACGATAAAGAAAGAAACGCCAACGCCCCCATCTGCCACCGGCGGGGCGGCTCCATTGGCCCTCATGGCCATCCCTTTCATCCATTTCTTCAAATCCCGATTGGGATGGTTTTCTGAGTCAAAGGAAGAAACCCTCGCCAAGGCGATAGCTCAGGGAAATTCGGCGGCGGTGCTGGAAGGGATGAATCCCACTCTCTCTCTTGATCGATCCATTGGGGCCCCGCTTCAATCCGGACATACATCCGATGACATCAATGCGATGCAATTGGAAGAGGCGCTTCAGCGAACGAACGCCGTCGCCAAAACCCAGCTTGAAACGCCGGCGCAGCCCATCATCATTATCGACGACAAAACCCCGTGGACCGAAAACGCTCTGTCAAAACTCGTCGAGAAATCGATCGACTCGTGCAAAGGCACTGGCTTAAAACCTGTGTTTTTGGCGGCCACATCCCGGCTTCAGGAACAACTATCCGGGCGGGCCGGCTCCAGAGGAGTGGTTCTCCTCGACGAAGGACTCTTCGGAACCCCCAGCGCCGGAGAGACGGTTCTTCTGAATATGTCTGCTTTTTCGCAGCGGCTGGCGCGCTTGAACAAGGGAAGCGCCGTCCATTATCAATTGGTTGTTTCTTATCGTGTTGTGCTTGATTACGACGGTGTCCCCGCCGACTCTCCCCTTCGCTCCGCCGCGATTATCTTCATCAACCAATGGCTGCAGGCGATTCCCCTTCTCCGATTTGATGAAAACCAATTCATCAAGGCCGCCCGCCTCCTGGCCCAAATGGCCTAGCCCCCCGATTTGTAATATCATCCCCTCCTTCAGCCATGACAACAAACTCATCCGAGCATCGTTCAGACATCACCATCATCGGAGCCGGCATCGCCGGCTTGGCCTGCGCTTTTTTTGCGCGTCAGCGCGGGTTTTCCGTTGAAATTTTAGAGCCGAGCGATCGCCCCGGCGGCGTGATAAAGTCAGAATGCCGGAACGGCTTTTTGCTCGAATTCGGTCCCAACACGGTTCTCCCCACAAATGAGCTCATGGACATGGTGGAGGGATTGGACCTCTCCTCCCATCTTCTGCTGGCCCATCCCAAAATCCCTCGTTATATCCGCATGAGCGGACAGCTTCACGAAGTCCCGATGTCGCTGAAAGCGTTGTTCAAAACAAAACTCGTCAATTTTCCAAGCGTTCTGCGGCTCTTGCGGGAACCGCTGATTCCAGCCAGAACATCATCCAAAGAGGAATCGCTGGAATCCTTCGCTCTACGCCGATTGGGCCGAACCGTGTACGAACGGCTTCTGTCCCCTTATGTGTCGGGGGTCTGGGCCGGAAATCCCGCTGAGCTGTCGGCGGAAGGAGCGTTCCCCCGTCTCGTTCAATGGGAAAAAGAATATGGAAGCCTCCTTTGGGGAGCGATCAAAGGAAGAAAATCGGAAAAGAAAACGGGGACGAAAGTCCCAAAGGGGCTCATGTCATTTAAAAACGGACTCGAAACTCTTCCCATCAAGCTGGCTCACTCCTTCGCCGGCCATCTTCACCTTAACTCAGAGAGAATTGACATCACGCCTCCCATCGGAACAACGTCATGGACTATTTCGACCTCTCAAGGGCGATTTAACAGTACCTCCCTTATCCTGGCCTTACCGGCGTATGACGCCGCGAGCCTTATTTCTTCGTTCGCATCCCAGGCCGCAACCGCTCTCAAAGCCATCCCCTACGCCCCGCTGGCGGCCTATCATTGTTCCATTGAAAAATCCGCCCTCAAACACGACCTGAACGGATTCGGTTATTTGGTGGCGCCATCGGAAAAATCGGAGATATTGGGATGCCTTTGGAATTCCTCCCTCTTTGAAGGACGCGCGCCCCAAAGCCATCATCTCATGACGGTGTTCATGGGAGGAGCCAGCCATCTGGACATGTTGAAAAAATCGGATGAACGCCTCATTCAATCCGCCAATGAAACATTGAGACAGCATCTTCCTCTCTTAAAAGATCCCGCTCTGATTTCCTTTCTCCGATATGAACAATCCATTCCCCAATACACGCTCGGGCATAGGGAACGTCAGAAAAAAATAAGTGAGATGGAAAAAACGTGGAAGGGACTTCGGTGCGCGGGAAATTATCGAGAAGGGATTAGCGTGGGAGACGTCGTCAAATATTCAAAGAAGGTGATTGAAAGCCTCTCGAGTTAAGACCGGACGGCCTGAACAAGCGTCCGAAGAAGAAGAAAACCCGCCTCGGCCCCTGTTCGACCGAATGTCACCACCCCGTCTTCATGCCCTCCCATGGCGAAGATCGGCCTTTTTCGAAGAACTCCTTTTTTAAACAGCCGCTCAACTTCCGCCGCCATCTCCGGCGTTCCAAACGCAGCCCGTTTATCCGTCAGAGGAATTCCGAGGGATTTGGCCTTTCTCCAGATGATCGGCGAATGCACGTGCATGACGAACCGGGCGCGGGTGTCGCGATCATAAACCGTACCGTGCGTGAGCGCCTCCGACGAAGGCGCCACCGGCCCACGCGCTTTGATCCGGTTGATGTCCGGATCGCATTCCATGACGATTGAGTAGTGTTGCGCCGTCAAGAGCGGACGAGTCTGCGTTTGTGTCCCGCTCACAACGAAGGTTTTCTTATGACGCTGACTGATATTCCCGTATCCGACACCCCCATACCGGGACGGGTCCAGACCGATCAACCGCGCCCGATGAAGAAGAGTCCGCCATGCATTGAGTTCTCTGAGCGCAGAATAGGTGAGCGCCGGAGTCTGTTTATACTGCAGATCGAATTTAATGACGCCTTCGCGTTCAACCATGAACTTTTTTCTCCATAAAGGACGGATGACGCCTGACCAAATCCGCCAGAGACCGAATAAACAATGGGTGGTCATTCAACGCCGGGGTCCGGCGGAATTCCAGAATCCCCGCCTTTCTGGCCGTCTCCGCCAGAAGAATATCAATCTCATAGAGCGTTTCAACGTGATCGGTCACAAACGACACCGGATGGATGAGAATCCGTTTGACTCCGACGTGCCCCAACCGCTCAATTTCGTTTTTCACCGACGGTCCTATCCATTTGAGCGGTCCCAGCTTCGATTGCCACGCCAAACTCCAGGGGCCTTTCCAGGCCAATTTATTCAGAATGCCGTCAACCGATTGCCGAACCTCAACGGGATAGGGATCTCCATATCGACTCACAAAACGTTCAGGGATGGAATGCGCCGAGAACAAGAGATGCGGCCCCGTCTCATCCGCCGGTTTCATCTTGGCCAATTCGGTCCGAATCAAGTCCGCATGAGCGTCCAAAAAACCGGGTTCATCGGGGTAAGACGCGATTTCATCGTAATCGGCGGAGGGGATCCACCGGCGAACCGCTCGCCCAAATCGATCCAAAGCGCTTTTCGATGTCGACAACGAGTACTGAGGATAGAGCGGAAGCGCCAATAAACGGTTCGCGCCCACCGCCGCCACCTCTTGCACGACCGATTCGATAAAGGGCTCGGAACACGTGAAAGCCACTCTAACCAAGCAGGGATCCCCCGTGGCGGCCAACATCCGTTCCAACGCGGACGCTTGAGCCTCGGTGAGCCGGCGGATCGCAGACCCGCCGCCTATTTGACGATACATGTCTTGAGAGGTCTTATTTCGCGCCAGGGAAATGGCGTGAGCCACCAACCATCTTAACCAGGACGGACGAAGGCGAAGAATCTCCGGATCATTGAACAAATGAAACAAGAAGGGGCGGACCCCTTCTATTGTTTGAGGGCCGCCCAAATTAATGAGAAGAACAGCGCGGGACGGCGGCCTCACACCGTTCTCGAAAAAACACGCGTCCCGCCTGTCTTCGGCAGATAAGCGTCGAACGCCATGGCGATATATGGAATCATCATTAACAGATTACATCCGATTGAGTTTCGACTTATTTCTAAAAGGATTCCCGATGTGGAATGCCGACAGGATAAAAAATTTAATATAAAACAGACACAACAATCCTTATGCGAACTCAAAAACTTCTCCTGGGATTTCTCGCGAGCGTGATGCTGGCCGCGCCCCGCGTTTTCGCCAAACCGCTCCAGGTGGTCACGACAACGTCGGACTTGGCCGCCATCGTTGCCGACATTGGCGGAAGCGATGTCCGTGTCGAACCTCTCATCCCGGGGAATCAAAACGCCCATTTCTTCGACGGAGCATCGACTCATATCAAGACATTGGCCAGCGCTGATCTCTTCATTCAAACAGGGGTGGGCCTTGAATCCGGATGGGCGCCCTCCTTAATTCAACGCTCACGCAACAAGAGCATTCAACCTGGAACCAAAGGCTTTTTAGACGCCTCCGGCGTCATCACACCGGTCGACACTCCAACTGACTCAACCCAACCGTCCGGAGACATCCACCCCAACGGAAACCCCCACTATTTAACAGACCCGGGAAATGGGAAGCTCGTCGCCGACCTCATCGCCAAAAAGCTAACGGAGTTGGCTCCGCTCAACGCGGGCTTCTTCGAAAAGAACAGGAAATCCTTTCAAAGCCGTCTGGATATGCGGATTCAAGAATGGACGCATAAGATGGCCCCGCTTAAAGGGACAGCCTTCGTCAGCTACCACAAAAACTGGACCTATTTTGCCAAACGATTCGAATTGGGTTCGATGGGCGAAATTGAACCCAAACCTGGAATTCCCCCCTCGGCGGCCGACGTCCAGGCCCTCACGAGCCGCATGAAATCCAACGGGGTGAAGATACTCCTTATAGACCCATGGAGCGACAAGACAACGGCGGAATCCATCGCGAAAGCCACCAGAGCCAAAATCATCCCGATGGCCGTCGGCCCCGGGGCGGCTCCGAAAACAACGGACTATTTATCGACCATTGATTATAACGTGAACGCGCTCTTGAAAACGTTAAAGTAAAACGACTCACACTCTTATTGGCCCACGAACGCAAAAGAAACTAAAATCATGCTTATGACAAATCTCATGACCGCCCGCCTGATGATGTCCACGACGCTCATGTTCCATATCGTCTTTGCCGTCTTGGGCATCGGTATGCCTCTTCTCATGATTATTGCCGAAGGGCTTTGGCTGAAAAAGCGTGAGCCCGTTTATCTCGCCATTGCAAAACAATGGTCGAAAGCCTTCGCTGTCTTATTCGCCATTGGCGCGGTTTCTGGAACGGTCATTTCATTTGAAATGGGCCTTCTCTGGCCCAAATTCATGGCCTTCGCGGGACCCGTCATCGGTCTGCCCTTTTCGCTGGAAGGCTTCGCGTTTTTCGTTGAAGCGATTTTCGTCGGCGTTTATCTTTATGGGTGGGACAGGGTCCCCCCCCGGCTTCACTGGCTTTCAGGGTGTTTGGTCGCCGGGGCTGCTGCCGCCTCCGGCGTTTTGGTTGTCTCCGCCAATGGATGGATGAACACGCCCGCCGGATTCGACGTCATCAACGGCAAAGCGGCGAACATCAACGTTTGGGCCGCGATGCTGAACACCGCCGCCTTCACCGAGACCCTTCACATGACCCTGGCCGCCTTTCTGGCCGCCGGATTTGGCGTGGCAGCGGTCCACGCCCTCATGATCCTTCGAGATTCGAACACCCTTTTCCATAAACGGGCCTTCGCCATCGCTTTCTCTGTGGGAGCCATCTTCGCCGTTCTTGAACCCATGTCGGGAGACGTAAGCGCGCGATACGTCGCCAAGAACCAACCCATTAAACTGGCGGCCATGGAAGGTCAATGGGAAACGGAGAAGAGAGCGCCCCTTCGAATCGGCGGTTATCCCGACATGAATGAAGAAAAAACAAAATTTGCCATAGAAATTCCCCATGGATTGAGCCTGCTGGCTTTTCACAACCCCAACGCCGAAATCATTGGACTCAAATCCGTTCCTCGAGACGAGCGCCCCTTCTCCCCACTGGTTCACGCCTCCTTCGACATCATGGTCGGCATTGGATTTGCGTTAATGGGTCTGGGACTCCTGGGCTTCTTTTTAGCCTGGCGCATGAAACGGTTGCCTGATCAAAAATGGTTTCTATTATTAACACTCCTCTTTGGTCCCTTGGGCTTTGTGGCGGTTGAAACCGGTTGGATCGTGACAGAGGTGGGACGGCAACCCTGGATTATTTACAACTTGATGAAAACCGCCGACGCCGTCACCCCCATGCCGGGACTCATCATCCCCTTTATCGGATTCATGTTGATCTATGCGCTCTTAACCTTCACGCTGGTGGTTGTTCTTAAAAAATTAATCCAACAAAGCCCGAAGGGGACGCCATGACAACTCCCGGTATCGTCCTTCTGGTCTACAGCCTCATCGTCTTTTGTTTTTATGTCTACGCTTTGACGGGAGGCGCGGACTTGGGGACTGGGGCGTGGTCTCTCTTTCCCCCGCGCCAGAGATCGGATTCTTATCGCCGCCTCATTCGAGAGGCCCTCACCCCTGTCTGGGAAGCTCACCATGTGTGGCTTGTTATTGTCGTCGTTCTTCTTTTCGTCACAATGCCGACGGCCTTCTCGGCGATGTCCGTCGCTCTTTTTATCCCTCTCCTCTTAACGCTCATTTTTCTTGTCCTGCGGGGCGCCGCCTTCGCTTTCAGCGCCTACGCCGATGGCGACGTCTGTTCGTCAGCCATCTGGACGCTCACCTTTGGAGTGTCGAGCCTCGCGGCCCCCTTCATGTTGGGCGTGTCCGTCGGAAGCATCCTCTCCGGAACCATACGCGTGGACCCCGCGAGCGGATGGGTGGCCTCAAACTTTGTTTCGAGCTGGGCCGCGACGTTTCCAATCGTGGCAGGACTTTTCATGACAGCTTCCGTCCTTCATCTTTCCGCTATCTACTTAACGCTGGAAACAACGGATCCGAGCCTTCAAGAAGATTTCAGACAACGCGCGGGCATCACGGGATCTCTAACGGCCGGGCTGCTGCTTCTTTCTCTTTGGACCGCTTCCAGTGGAGCTCGCTTATTGTTTGAACACGCGGTGAAAGGGACTTTCTTCTGGGTTTTTGTTTTTTTGATTGGACTCAGTCTGGTGGGAGATATGGCAGGTCTGTATTTAAAAAAATATGGATGGTCACGTCTCATGGCGTGGACGTTCGTGACGATCTTGATGGGGGCCGGCGCCGCGGCGCAATATCCCTACATCCTGGCGCCGGATCTTTCCCTCTCGGTGGCCGCGGCGCCGGCCTCTGTTTTATGGCCTATCACGATCGCGGTTTTGCTCGGAACAGTCTTTATCGTTGTTCCCTCATTCGGCGCTCTCTACTTCATCTTCAAACGCCACGCCTTCCGGCGGACAACAAAAACGAACTAGTCATCTCCGAAGAGAATGGCCCAGCCGCTTCTCATGCGTCCCCCTACACGTCAACCAAATCGACGGCGTAAGGAATTTCGTTAACGACCAAGTTGAACGATTTTTCATGCGCGTCCCCATAAACTTCCGTCTTATCGTTTAACGCGTGAAGCCACACATCAAATAGTCCATCGGGCCAGGTCCAGATTTCAATTCTCGTTTCATGTTTTATGGTTTCCTGAAGATCCCGACGCAGCCGCTGGGCTTCCCGTAAAGACGCTTTCAACACGATGACCCTCGCTCCGGGGAGTCGGCGCGTGACTTTATCTAACTTATTTAACGTCACGGAGCCGCAATCGACCCATAAATTTATTTGTCCTCCGGCGTCCAGAGTGCAAACATCAGGCCGATGAGTGATCCCGGAAAGGCAGGGATGATCCGCTGAAGGCTCGACAATCGGGTCTTTCGCCAGAAACATCAGGTAGGCCGCCAATTTCAGAGCCAAATGCTCGTCTTTTTCCTCGGGCCTCGGAACCAGCAGGACTTTGGAAACGGTGGAGCCAAGATGAATATCACATCGAATTTTCATTAAATCGTGTNNCGGGCCATGTCGGGGCCATGTGCCGCCCAAGAGAGAATCGCCTGAACGTCCTTCGCTGCCCCTTGAACAACGGCTTCAACCGAGCCGTCCCTCCCATTCCTCACCCACCCCGAGATGTGCCAACGCCGCGCCTCCGCCAACATGGAATATCGAAATCCAACTCCCTGGACATCCCCCTTGATTGTTATCCGTTTGGTCACGTTCATAACGTTGGTTCTATTAAATCCCCATCAAATGATGCAATTAAAACAACTCAATCACCGTCGATATTTCGCAACAAAACGATACCCAACCCCCAATGACACTTTGTATGATAACAGTCTAAAATTTCCTTGAAACTGGACACACACATGGACACCGCTCCACCACTTTTGGCCGTTTCAGGACGTGAGATTATCGACAGCATCCGCGAAGGCATTATCATCACGGATGCGGAAGGGCTTATTCAAGCCGTTAACACCTGTTTCTGTTCCCTCACCGGCTTTTCCCCCGAAGATGTCATTGGTCAAAACCCTCGAATTTTTAAATCTGGAAAACATACCAAGTCCTTTTATGATCGCATGTGGAAAACCATCGCAGACCGAGGATTCTGGAAAGGAGAAATCTGGAACCGCCGAAAAGATGGATCCATTTATCTCGAATCCCGAACCATCAGCGCCATTCGGGACAACGAGGGAACGATAACGAACTACATCGGAATTTTCTCGGACATTTCGAAACAAAAGAAAGCCGAAGAAACCATCCGTCACCTGGCCTTTTATGACCCTCTGACCAACCTCCCCAACCGAGCCCTCTTTCGAGATCGACTCAAACAAGCCATCAATCAAGCCGAGCGCAACAAAAAATTATTGGCCGTCCTGTTCTTGGATTTGGACCGCGTCAAAATCATCAACGACACGCTTGGACATGACATCGGAGATCGCCTCCTCGTCGGCGTGGCACGGCGATTGGAAGAATGCCTTCGGGAAGGCGATTCCATCGCGCGGCTCGGAGGCGATGAATTCATCGTCCTTCTTCCTGGCGTCAACCAGATGGATGATGTCGTTAAATTAACCGAAAAAATATTGGGGTCGCTAAAACCGGCCTTTAACCTGGACGGTCATGAATTGTTCATTACAGCCAGCGTCGGGATCAGCATCTACCCTCACGATGGCGAAGACGCCAACACCCTCTTAAGAAATGCCGACAGCGCCCTCTACCGCGCCAAAGGCCAAGGGCGAAACAACTATCAGCTTTTCACCCGCGGGATGGAAACAGAGGTTTTGGAACAGCTCGAACTCACCAACAGCCTCCGCCGGGCGCTGGACCGGGATGAATTTGTCGTCTATTACCAACCCCAACTGAACATTGAGTCCGGTGAAATTGTCGGGATTGAAGCGTTGGTTCGTTGGCAACACCCTGAATTTGGCGTCCTTCCCCCCAAACGCTTCATTCATTGGGCGGAGGATACCGGCCTCATCATTCCCCTGGGGGAATGGGTTTTGAAGCAAGCGTGCGAACAAAACAGAAAATGGCAGATGGCCGGGCACCCGAGACTTCGGGTGGCGGTCAACCTGTCCGCACTGCAGTTCAGACAAAAAAATCTGGTTAGTACCGTGGAAAAGGTTCTGGCCGACACAAACCTCCCGCCGGATTCCCTCGAGTTGGAACTCACGGAAACGGTGATTATGGAAAACGCCGGGCCCTCCACATCGGTCCCTCACAGTTTAAGAGCTCTCGGAGTTCGCTTTTCCATCGATGATTTCGGAACCGGCTATTCATCCCTCAGTTATTTAAAACGCTTCCCCGTGAACACCCTCAAAATGGATCGTTCTTTTATTCAAGATCTCACAACCAGCACAGATGATTTGGCGATCGCCACCGCCGTCGTCACATTGGGCCATGGGCTGAACCTCACGGTTCTCGCTGAAGGGGTTGAGACAGAAGGACAACTGGAAACGCTGAAGAACCTCAAATGCGACCGAATGCAGGGCTTTCTATTCAGCGAGCCCATCCCCGCCTCCGATTTTGAAGAGATGCTCAATGAGAACCGCCGCTTAGACGAAGCCACTCTGTTCTCCGCTCACCACAAACACATCCCAAACCTGACCAACTAATCCTTTCATTGCCAATAATGAAGCCAACACGTAAAATCCGCACATGAAATGGATTCTCCATGAAATGGATTCTTTTTAACGCCGTCCTCCTGGGATTTCTCCTGATCGACCTATCTATCGTCGATCGCCGGACGCACGAGATTAAGTTCAAAGAAGCCCTGAGTTGGTCTCTTGTGTGGATCTCGCTGGCGCTTCTCTTTAATACGGGCCTTTATTTCACGCGCGGGCCTCAAAAGGCGCTTGAATTTTTCACCGGCTATCTGCTGGAGTACTCCCTCAGCGTGGACAACCTGTTCGTTTTTATTTTGATTTTTTCTTACTTTCGAGTGGAGTCGCGCTTCCAGCACAAAATTCTCTTCTGGGGTATTATCGGGGCCATCTTCATGCGGGCCCTGTTTATCGTGGCTGGGGTGGCGTTGATCCATCAATTCCACTGGATCATTTATCTCTTCGGAGCCTTCCTCGTCTTCACCGGAATCAAGATGGCCTTTCAAAAGGAAGAAGAAGTCCGCCCTGAAAACAACATCGTCCTGAGACTATTCAAAAAATTCTTTGCGGTTAGCCCCGATCACGAGGAAGGAAAGTTTTTCGTCAAACGAGACTCACGATGGATGGCCACCACCCTCTTCGTCGTCCTTCTTGCGGTTGAAACAACGGACGTCCTGTTCGCCACCGACTCCATCCCCGCTATTCTCGCCATCTCCCATGACCCGTTCATCGTCTACACATCCAACATGTTCGCGATTCTCGGTCTCCGCTCTCTTTATTTTGCTTTATCCGGCCTCATGAAGATGTTCCATCATTTGGGATATGGGCTTTCGGCGGTACTCACCTTTATTGGAATAAAGATGCTGGTGTCAGATTTCTATACGATCCCCATTGGGATCGCGCTGGGAGCGATCGTAGCCATCTTGGGAACGTCAATTCTAGCGTCGCTTTTATTTCCGAAGAGGGCCCAGACGTCATAAGGCGAGAAAAAAATCAGGCGGGCGGGCTTACCATTCAACGCGCTGTCCGCGCGTATCAACGTGAACAAAAGGTCCGTGATTCCGGGTCGGCTTGTAGGTTCCGATTCCGCCGATAAACCGGTCATAAGCGGATTTACTCTCCATTCCTTCGATGAGCCGGCTCAACAACACGCTGTCTTTATAATCCACCTTCCCATCCCCATTTAAATCATCCATGACGCCGTCGTTGTTGTTGTCAATGTAAATATCGGCGGCATCTCCCCATTGATGCCGGCTATATCGGACGTTGCGAATGGCCTGATTGTAATACGGCGTCCGGTAGCCGCTCATGACCGCCAACGTCTGACACGCATAACCGCTCTCATTGACGCGCGTCAAAATATGCTCCAAATCATAAATCAACCGTTCACGCAAAACGATGTATTTGGGATATTGTCCTTCCTGTTTGCACAAAAACTGACTCAACTTAAAATGAGGAGAAACCAACGTGTTTTTATTCTCCGGCGTCACCTCCACAAATCCGAGAGGAGGACGATACAACGGAAGATTTTTTAATGGTTTGGCCGGATATTGACCAATTCGATATCCATTTAGAACGCCGTCCTTTAACGCGTTCAAAGGCACCATCACAAAGACATTAAGAAGCATGGATTCATTGGACGTCACATCATTAATCTTGACGGGATACAGCCCCGTTTTTTCCGGCGCATGCCACTGCCACGTGGCCTCGCCATCGAAGCAGAAATCCTTCACCCGCGATTCAAGAGCGTATTGATGATGGGTCTTGGGGGAGACCACTCCGATGTTCAAAAGCTCACCTGGTAAGACAAAAACAGCGGTCACATGGAACGGATTGATTTCGTCTTGAAATTTGATCGAGAAAGACGCCTTTTCCTCTGAAAGACCCGTTGTCAGATTGGCGGTTCCATTGGGCGGGCAGAACACGAGAGCCGGTAAAACAAGAACAAAGAGCATTCGAGCTCCCAGCATGATCAAACGCCGATAAGGGGTCTTACTTGTCCAGTTCATGAGTTAAGGTTTGGCTCTCCAACGCCTTTGCCAGTGTTTCGTCTCGACCGTAAATATCGTCTCGAAACTCCATCTTTCCTCTTTCACTGACCCACGCCGTCCAATACAAAATATGGATGGGCATGTGATCAAAGACATCGACGTATTGTTCTTCCGTTCTTTTGGTCGCGGATCGAATGGCCTCGTCGGTCCAGCTCTTATTATTGTGCAGCAGATAAGCGGCCAATTCAATGGGTTTTTCGACGCGGATACACCCATGGCTGAAGGTTCGGACGGTTTGGTGGAAGAGTTCCCGGGCTGGCGTGTCATGAAGATACACATCAAAAGTGTTGGGAAAGAGGAATTTTACTCGACCCAGGGCATTTAAGGGCCCTGATCGCTGACGAAATCTGAAGGGTAGGGTTTCAGCTGTCATATGGGACCAGTTTATTTGCGTGGGATCGACGACACGAGCGTCGTCCTCATAGCTATCATAGACAGTGAAATTCTCTTGCGCAAGATAATTTATGTCGTTCTGGACTTTTGGAAGAAGCTCCGTTCCGGCGATCTTTTTCGGAACGGTCCAGGTGGGACTGAAAACGATCTGATTAATTTCGCTACTGAAAACCGGTGTCCGCTGAACCTTCTTGCCGACAACCACTCTCATGGAAAGCACCGGTTCATTTTCTTCCATCACGTCCAGGGAAAAATTGGCGATATTGACAGCGATATATCTATTCCCCAAATCCTGCGGAAGCCATCGGCAACGCTCCATATTGACCTTAATCTGCCGGATGCGCGCCTCCAACGGAACATTGAGAGCCGCCAACGTTGAGGGGCCCAGCGCGCCATCCGGGTCAAGGCCATGACGTCGTTGAAAATTGATCAACCCTCGTTCAACGGCCTCGTCAAACATGTCATCGTCGTTCGGCTTTTGATTGAGATCGCCCTCTAATTTCAGACGTTCCCGAAGCTGAACCACCCGCGGATCCTGCGCGCCGCGTTTCAGAGGAGACCCCGAGAGGATCAACGGCCACCCCCCCTCCTGCTGAAGAACCCGATAGCGCGCCAACATAGACCGGAGCTTGCCATACGCGGTCTGTGTCGGAAGAAGATCCTTCAAAACAGCCCGGATATGCCCCTGATCAAACGTGCTTTCCAAAACGGCGGGCAAATTGGCGGCGCGGCGATTGGCAATCCATTCTTCTTCATGAACGGACTCAGGGTTAATCCGACCTGACAGGAGATGGGAGCCATAGGTCAAAAATGAATCCGTCAACAAGAGATCCAAATCAGCCAACTGGGACAAGGACAGCTTTTGCCCCGCCATCTGTTTCCGCGTTAATTCCGCCTTGATTTGACCAATGACCTCGGCATGATAATCACTGGGCCGAAGCCCTTCTCGATCAGCCTGTTTTACCGCGCCTAACAGATCATCGGCATCAACGGACAGCCCGGAATCTCTCAGCCAGGCGCAGCGGTGCTGACGTTCCTTATAAAAGAGAAGAAGCGAAGGGAGCGAGGTCAGAGGTTCCCCTTGGACAAAAAGGCCTTTCCCTTCTGACAACAACGATTTCTTCGCCTCCTCCAGCCGTTTTTCCAACAGGCGATTGACCTTTTGAGTTGAGATCAAGGGCGCCGCCTCCTTGGCAGAGGCCGGGACTCCCGACACCAGGGCAAGAAGAGAAAAAGAAAAATAAGTAAGGAATCGTTTCATAGTCATAGAGTAGCAGAGGTCAGCGTTCGAAATCCAGCCAAACATATTTTTATCAGCTCAGTGATGCCGCTCGGCCAATCACCGAGAGAAGCCGGCCTGTTTTCAAGGATGGATTGGCTCCATCCCGGCGGTAAGAGAAGAAAAGGGCGGGTTCAAGAAACGTGCAGGCCCCTGACACGTGAATATTTTGAGGGAGAACCCCCGCGTTCATCAGTTGTTCCCGATTGGCCAGCGGAAGATCCAAAAGATATTTCCCGGGGTGGCTTTCTCTTTTAGAAAGGAAAGACGCGGTTCTCCCCAACGAATTCGCCACCTCTTCTCCGACTTCATAACACGTCCCGCATATCGACGGCCCAAGCGCGGCGATCAGATGCCGGGGATCCACAGCCTGTTGTTCCGCCATCCGCTCCACGGTCTTTTGGGCAATGCGGTCGCTCGTTCCCTTCCATCCGGCATGAACGGCCGCTAGGCTCCCGCTTATCGGGTCTCCAATCAGGATTGGCAAACAATCGGCCGTTTTGACAGCGAGAAGCAAATCGACATAAGACGACACCAACGCATCCCCATCCGGCTCAAAANNCGAAGAGCCTCCTCAAACCGCCGGCGATTTTCATCCACATGCTGCGATAAATCCTCCCGGTAAGCGAGGTTCAGGTCGTTTCTCGGCATCGGGCTCACGCCCCCCAACCGCGTGCTAAACGCGTTTAAAAAACCGGCCTTTTTCAGCGGTTCGCAAACGAGAATCCGAAGCGGGACCCCCGCCACGGGACGTTCTTGAAATGAAAACGCGGCGGACGGGGAATCCGAAGGAGAAAAGGACATGTTCGTTAGTCGGCTTTTTTTAGAATCGACTCGCGGATTTTCGGCAAGGTGGCATCACTCACCAAAATAAGAAGAACGTCCCCCGCCTCAAGAATGGAATCGCCCCGAGGCATGAGGAATTGTTCCGCCCGGCAAATGAGGGCGATCAAACTTTCCTTGGGAAGATCCAACGTCAGAATGGCTTTCCCGACGGCCGCCGACTCATAAGGAACAATGAGTTCGATCAGCTGCATATTTGAATTTTCCGTATATTCAAAATCAATCGGGAAAAACCGCTTGGGAGCCAGAGGGCCGTCCAGCCGAAGAAAACGAGTGAGCGGCGGAATAGTGGTTCCTTGGAGGAGAGCCGAGGTGATCACGATAAAAAACACCATGTTGAACATAAAAGAGGCTTGTGGGATTCCAGCCAAGAGAGGAAACGTGGCCAAAACAATCGGGACGGCCCCCCTAAGCCCCACCCACGACACCAAAAGTTTCTCCCGAACGGTAAAATTCGAAAAAGCCAGCGAAGCGAAAACGCTGACGGGCCGGGCAACGAAAATTAAAACCATCGAAACAAGAAAACCGCGTGTGGCGACCGGAAGCAGCTGTTTGGGAAACACAAGGAGACCCAGGACCAAAAACATGGATATTTGCATGAGCCACGCCAACCCGTCCTGAAATCGCACGAGGCTCTTTTTATGGACGAAATTGGTGTTTCCCATGACGAGCCCCGCGCAATAAACGGCCAGAAACCCGCTTCCCTTGAGAGACGTCGTCACCCCATATATGAAGAGGACGATCGATATCATAAAGACCGGATACAGCCCTTCATATTCCAACCGAAGACGGTTCATGAGCCGGATAAAGAGTTTTGAAAACCCGATTCCGAATCCAAGCCCCAGAATAATTTGAAAGAAAAGGAGCGGAATCAATTCGAGGATCGATTTGCTCGCGTGGGTAATGAGCGTTATTAACGTGATGGTAAAGAAAACCGCCATCGGATCGTTGCTTCCGGATTCAAATTCCAAAAGCGGGGTCAAACGCCCTTTCATACTCACTTTCTTGGACCTCAAAACGGCAAAAATGGCGGCGGCATCTGTTGAAGCCACGATCGAACCGAGGAGAAGCCCTTCCAACCAATTAAAATAAAGAAAGAATTTGGCAAAGAATCCGACAATGAAAGAGGTGATAAACACTCCCAACGAAGAGAGGAGCAACCCCGGAACCAAGACCGGTTTAATCGATTGAAAATCCGTGGATAAGCCGCCGGCGAAAAGAATGAAGGAGAGCGCCACAACCCCCAATCCCTGGGCCACCCGGACATTATCGAAGTAGATTCCCCCCGGCCCCTCAGAACCGGCCATCATCCCGATGAAAAGAAAGAGGATCAAGGCGGGGACACCGAAGCGAGCGGAGACTTTGCTGCCCGCCACGCTCAGAATCAGCGCGCAGGCCACCGCCGTGATAATGTATTCAATCGGAATCATTAATTTAAGAACCAGCCTTCGAGAAAAACAACAAGAATCATAAAAATAAACATTTGAAAAACGATCGGTGTCATGGCCTTGATCCACTGAAAGGGCGTGTAGTGTTCATTGACCTCTTTACGGATAAAGGCATAGGCGACAACCGATTGCGCCGACCCGATGTGGGTCCAACACCCGCCCACCGCGTATCCCGCGATCTGAGCCATGGAAAAGAGATGAATCAGTTTCACTTCCAGCCCCTGGAGAGCGCGGCTGGAAAAATCGGCCACCACATTATTGTCCAGCATGGCCGATAGAACGACAGCTCCCACATATTGGATGAGGGCCACAAGAGAAACCCCCAACTTTTCAATGCCGGTGATCAACAAACCGGAAAGCTGAGAGAAAAAACCCGTCGTTTGAAGAAGAAAGATGGAGAAGAAGAGCGGAAATAGAAAAAGGTACTCGGCGTATTCATGGAAGGCATCTTTGAGCACGAGACGCCGGATCCGTTCTTGAAAAAAAACGCCGGAAAAGGCCACGCAGAACCCAGCGAACGAAGCCAAAAACAAGGGAACGGCATGGTTGATCGCGTGAAAAACAAGCAATCCAATAAAGGGAATAAACGAAAGAGCCCCGATCCATTGGCTTCGAACCCTCCGTCCGCGCACATCGTGGAGCGTTTTATAGATCGCCTGTTCAGAATCCCCTCCACGACTTGTTCGTTCAGAGGGAGTCATCCGATAATGGTGATCCAAGACCGGCGCCAGTTCCTCCGACACGTAATGCCCCAAAATCTCCAGGCGTTTATTCTCGGGAACGGCTTCGTGGACCATTGACAGGCCTAGAGGCTCACCACTGTGAAGCCGTTTCAAGATTTTCTCTCGCCGAGAATCTGACTCCGCAAAGAAGTCCTCAACGATATCAACGGGCGTCAGGACCTGCCCATGACGAGACGCTTGCAGATACCGGACATCCGCTGTCTGAAGGTCTAACACATCCAGCGACTCCATAATGACCCGCTTGGCCCGAAGTCGTTTTCGGACATTGAACAACACGATGAAATAACTACCGACCGCCACGGGAAGGCAATAACGAAGAAAAAAAGAATTGGTGAGATGCGGCTGGAGGTTGGTTTTCATGATGAGATTGGGCGGCTCGCCATAGGCCAGCCACATGCCGCAGACCGTCGTGATCACCGTCGAAACAATCACCGCGTAGATGACAGAGGCGTCCTCCACTTTGGCCAAAAAGAGGAGAATGACCAGGGTCCGAATCATAAGACCAATCATCGAAACGCCGTCCAAGATTCCAGATGAAAAAGACACGATGGCCGCCAGGAGCGCCACCGTCCACACAACCGACCCCTTCGTTTTCCTTAAGACAATAAAACTCACCGTTTCCAACAGTCGGGTCTGGGCAATGGCGGAGACGAAAAAGGTGAGGCCCAAAATAAAAAGCATCGTGTCGGCATGAACAAGCTGCTCGAGTCCATGAAGCGTGAGAAAATGTTGATACACGAATGACAAGACGGCCCTGAACCCCTCGATTGAAACCTCCTGTTTTAACAGAGACCCCTGCCACCAACCTTCCCAGGCGGTGGCGCCAATCACCAGACCAGCTCCATAGGTGAGCGCGTTTTTATCAAGACGGATTCGAATGGATCCAAAAATAAAGAGGGCCAATACCGTCAGGAGGACTTCAAGCGCCACCAACCAGGAAGGAAACGGGTGATGAAGGCCCACTCTCCATAGAACGAATGACAACAGAACACAAGAGAGCAAGAATGTTTTCGACGATAAGTGAATGAGAGGCCTGTTTTTTCCATCGGTCATAACGATGGAAATTATTTCATTTATAGAAGAACAATACGAGGAGTTGGGCGGTGAGAATCCGTAAAATCATCGTGAGCGGGTAGACGGCCGCACTGGAACGATAAGATTCATCTGATCCGCAGAGCCGCCCGGCGAAAGCCAACGCGGAGGGATCCGTCATGCTTCCCGCC
>PLLH01000084.1 GCA_003140895.1 Elusimicrobiota bacterium | reverse complement strand
AACGTCTCAACAAGATGCGATCCGATAAAACCGGCGCCGCCGGTCACCAACCAATGTGCCAAGGCTGTCTCCTTTTAGAACGAAGATGGGACGGAGTCTAACAAATCTTGTTTTAATGATCTGTGATAATCTCTTATGGCGCTGCTTGCGGAGGGGGCGCGGGCGGCGCCTGTGGACCCGCCGGGCCGGGAGTCGGGAGCAACGGCTGATCTTTGTTTTGGTTGAAAACGTTATTGGAGCTCATCACGTTCGTTTTGAGATCAATATAGAACATGGCTTCCGTTTTTGTCGTTGATCCGCTGGTAATGCCAGAGAATTGCATGCGCAAGAGCCAACAATGGAGATCCCGCGCCACCGTCAACGATTTGGATGTCGGGGCCCACGACCGATACTGCATTCCGTGGTCCGCAAGCAGCCGATAGGTCAGATTGAAATCAAGATACCAATGCGGCGTCAGAAAAAACTTCAGCCGGTTTGACATCGTCAGCGCCGAGAGTTCGGTCGGAGCCCCTTTCATAAAACTAAATCCCTGGGAGAAGAACGTGGCTTTTGACACGTCGCCCACCTGAATTTCCCCCGACGTGTTGAGCGGGGTTCGGACAATTTTTTTCGTGGTGGCATCAAAAACCGAATAGGTCTCACGAAAGAAAACGCTCACGCGGCGGCTGGCTTGCCATTGCATATCAAGGGCCGGAGGCGTGATGCGCTCGTTTTTCGAATTGTACCTCAGCGGATCGCTTTTCGGAGCGGCCCTGAGATCAGCGCCGGAACTCAATTGAAACCGGGTGTTCCGTCCGATCCGGGTTAAAAACGTTCCGGCGAAAACATTGGATTCGACCCCATGATCGTCCGCCACTCCGTCAAAATCGGTTCGATTATTTTTAAACCGAACGCGGTAATCATAATTCAGCGTGACATCCGAGGTGCGCGTCATCTTCCGGCGGAGCGCCACCCCCGTCCCATACCGCCCCGAATAGATATCGCCCGGCATCATGGTGCTGATCTGCACGTTTCGTTGCCATGTCTCATCGAAGGAAAACCGCGGTGTGAGCGTCCCGAGCCAGGAGGACCTGAAATCCCGGGAAATTTGAACCGATGAGTTCGCCGATGGCTGGTAGACCAGCGCCGTTTGAGGACTGGTCCGAGTCTGCGTTTGGTTGATGTAGTTGGCGGAAACGTTGGTATAAAACGGGAAGAAACGGAATTTGAGCGGAATCGTATTGAACACAATCTTAGGGGCGATTAACTGGCTTACAAAAGAATGGGATGAAACGCTGCTGTCAAACAAATCATCCCGCTCAAACTGAGCCAACAGAGTGGACTTTAAAAATTGATAGGTGAACTCCCCCTGGGATTGCATCGGCCGATTGTTGTTTTGAACAAGTCCCTGTAAATTTTGCTGATCGAAATCGCTCCCATACTTGGAATCGCTTTGAAAGAAGAAATGGGCGCGGGTGGTCAGCTTGGGGGTGAGCTTTTGGTAGTGGCCCCATTGGACTTTATACCGCTTCTCCTGAGGCTGCGGATCGGGGTTGGTATCCCGGAAATAATCCATCACGAGAGTCCCGTCGACGACACCCGGAATATTGTACCTGTGGTCGAGGGTTCCGCCGTTTCCGGTGTTCTCCCGCCAATCCCAACTAAGCCGCGTATAGGAATGCACCGTGTAGGGATACCCGAATGTGGTGAGGAGCCGAAGCCCGTCGCGACTGGATTGGCCGGGTTCGATTCGAAATTCGTATTTTTTGGGAACCAAGGACCTCGTGTAAAACGGCGTGAAGAGAACGGGAGTCTCGTCGATCACCAAACGGGTGTCTTTTGAATTGATCCGGTCCCCTTTGATGAACCGGGACCGGGAATACCTCAACTTGTAATGGGGCGGATCCATGTCGCAGCTCGTGAAGCTGCCGTCCTTCAGCCGAAACACGTCCGGAGACGTTTGAATGACTTCCCGGCCTGAAAAACGCCACGGAGGACTGACCCCTTTCCCGTCTTTAAGAACGCCGGTCGACGTGTTCCAATCGTAATCGCCCTCGGTGCCCGTGAGCGTCGCGGAGGATTGGTGGAGAACCACGTTCCCGACGGCATGCCCCTCTTTGGATTTCGTGTTAATCGTGATTTGATCGGCTTCCAGAGTTCCGGTTGATGAGGCCACCGCCGCGTGGCCTTTAACGGTGGCCATGCCGGAAGAGGAATCGAATTGAATCGAGTCGCCCGTCGCCGTCGACACGTCCACGCCGCCGAACGCCGTTCCGGCGAACGCCGAACCGGCCAAGCCCAGTGAAACGAGCAGAAAAAAATGAGCTAAGAAGAAACGGACACGCGAAGGCATCATGTCGAGGAAATACACGGCATGAATTAAAGGAGAGAGGCCCCGATGACACCCATATTCGGGGCTTCGTCGGCCACGTGAACGTTCACATGGCGAATGGGTGTTTTGAACGTTCGTTTTCGCAACGTTTTAAGGAGAGGCGTGAGAATGAGCCCCTTGGCCTGCGCGATCCCGCCCGTCAAAATAATGAATTCAGGATTAAAAACGTACACCAGGTTTCCCAACGCGAGCCCCAGCACATGCCCCACATCCGCCCACACCTTCCGAGCGTAGGAATCCCCTTTTCGAGCCTCTTGAGACAAAAGAAGAGGCGTGATCGTTTCAGGCGCCGTTTTATAAATTTTCTGAAGAGAACTTCGTTGTCCTTGGGCCAAATCTTCCTTCACGCGTCGCACCAAATGAATGGCTCCGGCGTAGGTTTCAAGACAACCGCGATTCCCGCAATTGCAGAGGCGGCCGTTTTCATCCATCGTCATATGCCCCACTTCGCCGGCGCTTCCCGTTCCGCCGCGATAAAGCTCTCCATTCAGAACAAGCCCCCCGCCGACGCCGGTCCCCAAGGTCACGGCAATCATATTTTTGACGGATTTGGGAACCTGGGTTTTATAGAGCCCCCACGCGGCCGCGTTGGCGTCGTTGTCCACAATCACGTCGCAACGGAATGACGCCTGCAACATCTTTTTTAAGGGCACGTTTTTCCATCCGAGATTGGGAGAGACGCGGACAACGCCACGATCAAAATCGATATCACCGGCCACGCCCACTCCGACCCGTTTGATCTTTTTCCCGTCCAACAAGCGATGACAGGTCTCTGCGCATTGGCGGGCCAAAACCTGAGGCACCGGAAAACCATGCGACGGCACCGTCGCACTTTTCACGACCCGCCCTTTCTCGTCCACCAACGCAATTTTCGCGGTGGTTCCGCCCAAATCGATTCCCAATCTATAGCTCACGAGTTCACTCCCACTGTTAGGATGATGGTCCAATCAATTGTTTCCGCAGCGCTCCAATCAAGTAAAGAGACCCTGTTATAAGAATGGGGTTCTCTCTGGGGAACCTTTTTATCAAATTCATGCCGTCTTGGATCGACTGGGCCGCTCTCATCCGTCCTTTCCAGGCACGCTGGTTGGCCACGGCGGATGGAAGCGCTGAACGATCCGATGGCACCGGGACGATCACCCCCCGGTCCACCACCGGGGCTAACATCCGCGCCATGGTTTTATAGTCTTTATCGCGAAGAACGCCAAACAACAAATTGACCTTCCGGATTTTTTTCTCCTTAAGCGAACAGACCAACGCCTTCGCCGCAGCAGGATTATGAGCCCCATCCAACAAAACAGAAAACGTGTCTTTGCCGCTGCGCCACGCCAGAGACTCGAACCGAGCCGGCCACACCGTTTTGGCCAACCCCGCCGCCACATGCCGCGCGTGAATGTTCGGGAAAAATTCTCTCAAGAAAGGGATGCAGGCCAACGCAATGGCGCCATTTGTTTTTTGATAGCTTCCCTTCAACCCCAACCGATAAGGAAATCTCCTGTGTTCGTTCACGGGAACCGCGGACACCGGCACGCCGTTCCGGCGCATGCCGTTCCGGTGAACGCCGTTCGGGCGAACGCCGTGTCGGCGGACCGCTCGCTTGATTTCCCGAAGGGCCGCGCCGGAAGCCCCGGTCACGACGGGAACAAAGGGTTTAATAATTCCCGCTTTCTCCCGGGCGATTGACGTGATCGTGGGTCCCAGCCACTCGCGATGTTCGAGATCGATGGTGGTGATCACAGAAAGAATCACGTTGTTCATGATGTTGGTGGCGTCCAAACGTCCTCCCAACCCCACTTCCACCACGGCCACATCCACTTTTTCTTCCGCGAACCACAGAAAGGCCAGCGCCGTTAAAAATTCAAATTGCGTCAGGGAACCCTGTTCCAGGGAAACCTGTTTCAGGGAAACCTGTTTTAAGGACGGCGGGCGGCACGACTCGCGCAAACGACGGATCAGTCCTGAAAGACAGGCATCGCTGATAGGAGCGCCGTTGATTTGGAATCGCTCGTTGATTTTTTCTAAATGGGGAGAGGTATAGAGTCCAACCGTAAGTCCGCTTTCCCGAAGGATCGAAGCCAGCATGGCGGCCACCGACCCTTTGCCATTGGTCCCGGCGATATGAATGGAAGGAAACGTGTCCTGCGGGTTCCGAAGACGGTCCATCACCTGTTCCATACGGCTCAAGCCGAATTTCATGATGGACGGCCCCAGCGAATCGATGTAGGCGAGAGGCGATGAGATAATTACTTCCCTTTGGTGGCCTTTTCCCAGAATTTCAACGTTTGACGCAGCTCTTTTTTCAATTCGCTCCGGGGAATGATGCGGTCCACCATCCCGTGTTTCAGCAAGAACTCTGAGCGTTGAAAACCGTCCGGCAGCGTCTGGCGAATGGTTTGTTCAATCACGCGGGGACCCGCGAAACCGATGAGTGCGCCCGGCTCCGTGTAAATGACGTCTCCCAGCATGGCGAAACTGGCTGTCACGCCACCCGTCGTTGGATCCGTCAAGAGAGAAATAAACGGAATGGCTTTCTCCTTGAGCTTTGAAAGAACGGCGCTCACCTTGGCCATTTGCATAAGAGAAAGAATTCCTTCCTGCATGCGCGCCCCGCCGGACGTGGACACGATAATGAGCGGGATCCGATGGTCCAGCGCGTGTTCCCCGGCCCGCGCCAGTTTCTCCCCCACCACGCTTCCCATGCTTCCGCCCATAAACTTAAAGTCCATGACGCCGAGAACCACGTCCAAACCGTCCAGTTTCCCGGTCCCCGTCCAAACGGCATCTTTCATGCCGGATTTTTTCTTGGCGGCCTCGAGCTTGCTTGAATAAATCTTCCCGTCCAAAAACTGGAGCGGATCCGTGGATTCCATATCGGCGTCCATTTCCACGGCGGTGCCCTCATCCAATAGTAAATTGATTCGTTCCGCCGCCGAGAGAGGAAAGCAGTATCCGCATTTCGGACACACTTTCAGATTCTGGCTCAGTTCTTTGTTGTAAACGATTTGCTCGCATTTGGCGCACTTGGTCCACAATCCTTCAGGAACGCCTTTCTTTTCCTCAGTCGCTTTCGGCTCTTCCTGTTTCTCTTCTTTCTTTTCCGGTTTATTTTCCGCGGCCATAATGGCACTCCTTCGACAATGTGCTAACGAATGTTTTTAATTTGCCAAGACACTTGGGAAATCGATTGTTCCGGATGAGTTCAATTAAGGCCGACCCGACGATAAAACCGTCAACGGACCCGCGAAGAGAGGCTATATGATCCTTCGTTGAAATACCAAACCCAACGCACACCGGCGAGGGACTGACGCTCCGAAGATGAGAAAGCCACCGTTTTGTTTGAGGAGAGATGTTCTTCCGAGCCCCTGTGACGCCGGCCACCGACACCGCGTATAAAAATCCGGCCGTCTTCGTCGACACCCATCGAAGTCTTTTTTCGGGAGTCGTGGGCGCCACGAGCGCGATCAGATGAATTCCTCGGCGTTCAAGAACTTTTTTGATCTCTTTGTTTTCTTCCGGGATTGAGTCGGGGATGATCAAGCCGCTCACCCCCGCCTTTTGGGCGTCTCTGGAAAAAGCGTCGATCCCATAGGAAAGAATCGGATTCATATAACTCATCAAAACAACCGGGACGGTGATCTCGCGTTTAAACCGGGTCAACCACTCGATGATTTTGTGAAGGGAAATCCCCTTCATCAACGCTTCGTGAGATGAATATTGGATGGTGGGTCCGTCGGCGATCGGGTCTGAAAAGGGAACGCCCAATTCAAGGATATCGATGTCGGAATTAATAAGCGTTTTCACCAACGCCCGCTGCGCGTTCAAAGACGGATAACCGGCGGTTAAATAGGCGATCAACGCCTTTCTGCGGCCACCGTTCTTCTTAAAAAGAGAATCAATTCCGTTTTTCATGACGTCCGAGCCTTGAGAATACGCTCAACTTCATCCACGTCTTTGTCTCCCCGCCCGGACAAGCAGAGGACAAGGATATCGGTCTTTTTAAACCGGCGCGCGTTTTTAAGAACATAACCGATGGCATGAGAGGACTCCAAGGCGGGAATGATGCCCTCGGTCTCTGACAAGACCCGGAACCCTTCCAACGCGACACTATCCGTCACCGCCGCATAGTCAGCCCGTCCGGACCATTTAAAAAAGGCATGCTCAGGCCCGACTCCTGGGTAATCCAATCCGGCGGAAACGCTGTGAGTCGCCGCCACTTGACCGTTTGAATCCTGCAAGATATAGGATTTCGTTCCGTGCAAAACGCCCACGCGTCCGCCCAAGATGGACGCCGCGTGTTCTCCGGACGAAATGCCGCGTCCGCCCGCTTCGACGCCGATGAAACGGACTTTTTTATCAAAATAGAAGGGAGCAAAGAGTCCGATGGAGTTTGATCCGCCACCGACGCAGGCCACAAGAGCCGAAGGCAGACGACCCGTCGCTTTTAAAATTTGCCGTTTCGCTTCATTCCCAATCACCGACTGAAAATATTTCACGATCAGGGGATACGGATGCGCCCCAATAGCTGATCCGATGCAATAAAACGTGGTGCGGACGTTCGTTACCCAGTCCCGCATGGCTTCGTTGATGGCGTCTTTTAAGGTTCGAGTCCCGGAGGAGACCGGAATAACCTCGGCGCCCAGCAACTTCATTCGGAATACATTGAGCGCCTGCCGCCGGATATCTTCTTCCCCCATGTACACGGCGCACTTAAGGCCCAAGAGAGCGGCGGCGGAGGCCGTGGCGACGCCATGCTGGCCCGCGCCCGTTTCGGCGATGACCCGCTTCTTTCCCAACCGTTTCGCCAATAAGCATTGGCCGATGGCGTTGTTTATTTTATGAGACCCCGTGTGAGCCAAATCCTCCCGTTTCAAAAAGATCCGGGGGCCACGAATAGCGCTGGAAAAGCGGCGGGCTTCAAACAGTTCCGTCGGACGGCCCGCGTACGACGTCAAATAATCGTTCACTTCTTTCCGGAACGAAGCCGATTTGATGGCGGCTTTAAATCCCCGCTCAATTTCATTGAGAGGCCCGACAAGCGTCTCAGGAACGAAACGCCCGCCGAAAGGGCCAAAATATCCATTTTTATCCGGCAATTGATTTTTTTTATAGATCTTCATGCTATTTTTTCGCAATCGTGATAAAGGCTTGTAATTTTTGAGCGTCCTTTCTTTTGGGCGATCTTTCGACGCCGGAAGCCACATCCACGGCAAAGGGCGCCACTTTTTTAACCGCCTCTTTGACATTCTCCGGAGTGAGGCCGCCGGCCAGAATGATTGGTTTCCCCAGTTCTTTGGCCTTCACCGCCAAATCCCAATTAAAACGAACCCCGGTTCCCCCTTCCAGACCTTCCACTTTTGAATCCAATAAAAAATAATCCGCCACATCCACGAAAGCGGGAAGGGCGTCAAGACTCGCCTCGTCTAACATATGAAACGCCTTGATGATGAAAACCTGCCGTCCTTGTCCTTCAAACGCCACGCGCAGGCCCTTGAGAAAATCAGGGTCTTCATTTCCGTGAAGCTGAATCCCCTTCAAATTTATTTTGTCACATGTTTTTACGATGTCTTCTTTGGCTGCATTCACAAAAACACCGATGGTTGAAGCGAACGAAGGTAATTCCGGCACCCATTTGGCGGCGGTGGCCAACGATACCTGCCTTGGACTTTCCTTGAAAAAATTGAGTCCGAGATAGTCGGCGCCATAGTTAATCGCCCAAATGGCATCTTCTTTGTTGGTGAGTCCACACACTTTTACTTTCATGGGTTCCTCTCTTTCAAACCGCTTCCCGTTTCCCGGCATCGACAAGCCGCTGTACCGCTTTTCCCGGCTCGTTATCGCGAAGAAGTGATTCCCCAACCAAAACAGCCGACACGCGAACCACCTTTAATTTCTCCATATCGTCCGGACTCTTGATCCCGCTTTCAGCGATAATCACCCGGTCCAACGGGATGAGACGCGATAGCCTGAAAACGTTATCCGGAACCATCTCCAACGTCCGTAAATTTCGGGTATTAATGCCGATCAACTTGGATCCTGAATTGAGCGCGGCCGGAACGGCATCCGACATAAAAACCTCAACAAGAGGCTCAATATTGGCCTTAAACGCGCAGGCTACCAATTCTTTGAGAAGTCCCGCGTCAAGCATGTCCGCGATCAAAAGAACGGCATCGGCCCCGAAGGCCTTGGCTTCAACGATCTGATATGGATCAAAAACAAAGTCTTTCCGCAAAACAGGAAGCGAGGCGGCTTTCTTGGCCCGGCCGATATGGCTTAGCTCTCCTCCAAAATGAGGGCCTTCGGTTAAAACCGAAAGAGCGGACGCGCCCCCATCTCGATACGCTTTGGCCAGCATTTCAATATTATAGGAGGCGTGAAGAACCCCCGCCGAAGGGCTTTTCGCCTTCATCTCGGCGATCACGGCAATCGAATTCTCCTGTTTGACCGCCGCCAGAAAACCAAACGAATCGCCCCCCTTCGCGGCCATCCCCTCCAGATCTTTCAAACTAACGCGTTCTTTGGAGGCGCTGACCGCTTCTTTTTTGGCCGACAGTATTTTCTCGAGAAAATCGACCATATCACTCAATCATGTGCGTCATTTCAACCAACTCGTTCAGCTTTTTAAGCGCGCTCCCCGATTGGATTGAATGAGTCGCCATTTGAACGGCGTCTTTGAGAGAACATTTCTTTCTCCCGTAATTTTTTTCCGCCACCCAAATGAGAGCCGCCGCGTTGGCGATCACGACAAAAGAGGCCGGGTCTTTTTTCCCTTCGAAAATCCCTTTGATCCGGGCGGCGTTCTGATCCGCGTCGCCTCCTTTTAAATCTTTAAGCGATATCTCAGGAAGACCGAAATCCTTGGCGGACCACGCATACGTGCTGACTTTCCCTTTAGACATCTCAGCCACATGGGTTTTCCCATGCAGCGTGATCTCGTCCCAACCGTTTGAGTGAACGACCAGGCCTCCCTTTTGGCCCATTTCCTTTAAGACGGAGGCGATGGTCTTTAAAAGCGTTTCATCATAAACGCCGATCAATTGAACCTGCGCCCGGGCCGGGTTCGTCAACGGCCCCAGAAGATTAAATATCGTCCGAATGCCCAACTCCTTGCGGGTGGGCATCACGTGTTTCATCGACGTGTGAAAGCTGGGAGCGAACATAAACCCGATGCCGATCATATTGATGCATTGTTCAACGACCGCCGACGGGGGGTCGATGCGAACCCCCAGAGCTTCCAACACGTCGGCGCTTCCACAATGAGACGAAATCGACCGATTGCCATGTTTGGCAACGGTAAAACCGGCGCCCGCGACAACAAAAGCGGCGGCGGTTGAGATATTCAAACTCCCCTGCTGATCGCCGCCGGTGCCGCAATTGTCCACCAAATGCTTCGAATGAATCATCAGAGGGAAAGCCGCGTCCCTCATCGCCAACGCGCATCCGGCGATCTCTTCCGCTGTTTCCCCTTTGTTGCGCAGAGCCACCAAAAAACCAGCCATCTGAGACGGCGTGGCCTCTCCGGCCATAATGCCCTTCATAACGGCATAGGCTTCTTGTTTCGTGAGCGCTTTTTTGTCGACTAGTTTCGCCAGGGCGGCTTTTATCATCGCGTTCTTCCTTTAAATTCTCATTCGGAGGAAATTCGACAGAAGAAGCTTCCCCGAATCCGTCAAAATAGATTCCGGATGGAACTGCACCCCTTCCAGGCATTTGAGGGTTTTATGCCGGGCCCCCATCACTTCTCCCTGCTCGGTTGTGGCGCTCACAATAAAATTCTTTTTGATGGAGCGGGGTTCCGCCAACAACGAATGATAACGCGTGGCGTTAAATTTCTGAGGAAGCCCTTTGAAAACCCCTTTGTTGTCATGGAGGATTTCCGAGGTTTTCCCATGCATGAGCCGTTTCGCTCGGACAATGTTCCCACCAAAGGCCTGACAAATGGCTTGATGCCCCAAACACACGCCGAAAAGCGGGATCTTTCCTCCGAAGGTCTTTATCAAATCGATGGAGAGGCCGGCGTCTTCCGGCCGCCCCGGCCCCGGAGAAATCACGATATGAGTCGGCTTCAACGCGCGAACGCGAGAGAGGGTGATTTCATCGTTGCGGAACACCTTCACGGTTTGCCCCAATTCGCCGAAATATTGCACTAAGTTGTACGTGAAGGAATCGTAGTTGTCGATCATCAAAATCATGGCCGCCCCCAAAACAAGTCGCCGGATTCGGCCAGGGTGATCGTTTTCAGCATACCGGCGGCCTTGTTTTCGGTTTCCTCATATTCCCTGGCTGGATCTGAATCCGCCACGATACCGGCTCCCATCTGAATGGAAACAGTCCCTTTCTTCCAGAGAATCGTTCGAATGGTAATGGCCATATCCATGTTCCCTGAATAAGAAAAATAGCCCAGCGCGCCCGCGTAGGGGCCGCGTTGATCCACTTCAAGATCGTCAATAATCTCCATCGCCCGGATCTTCGGCGCTCCCGATAGCGTCCCCGCCGGAAACGACGCCCGCATCAAATCGAATCCATCTTTCCCGTGTTTTAATTGTCCCGTCACTTCAGACACGATGTGCATGACATGAGAATAGCGCTCCACAGACATAAAGGTCGGCACGCGAACGCTTCCCGGACGGCAGACGCGCCCCAAATCATTCCGTCCCAAATCCACCAACATCACGTGTTCAGCCCGTTCTTTGGGATCTTTGAGAAGTTCTCGCTCCAACGCCAAATCCTGCGCCGGGTCTTGGCCGCGTTTTCGCGTTCCGGCAATCGGTCGCGTGGCGGCCACGCCATTTTGGAGGCGAACCAACAGCTCTGGACTGGATCCAATGATGGCGCGATCCTTCATCTTCAAAAGATACATATAGGGAGAGGGATTGACGACGCGCAAACACCGGTAGATATCCAACGGCGAGGCCGACGTTTTCTTCGAAACCCGGCGAGACAACACAACCTGAATAATATCCCCCTTGGCAATGTGCTCTTTGCCCTTTCGAACGGAATCCATAAATTGTTTCTTGGTCACATTGGATTCGTAGCCCGCCGAGGCCTTGGATTTCAGTCTCATGCGACGGGGAGGCGTGGCACGCGGCGGCGCGGCGCGCCCCGCCGATTCCACGATCCGGAGTTGCGCCCTGAGGCGTTTTCTGGCGGAGGCATAAGCGGCCTCCAACGTTAAAAATTGATCCAACCGAACGCAGGTGATCAGCTTCAACAACTGTTGCGTGTTATCAAAGACGAATAGATCATTGGTGATAAAAAAATGGGCTTCGGGCCAGTGGAGCGTATCCGGTTTGGTCCGGGGCAGCCGCTCAATCTCATGAACCGTTTCATAGGAACAATACCCCACGGCGCCGCCGAAAAAACGAGGGACTCCCGGCACGTCCGCCGGTTTCAACTCCCGCATGAAACGCTGCAACACGTCGATTGTGGGCGCCGTTGACTCATGTAACACCGTTCCGCGAGGAGACACGATCCGTCCTCGCCCGCCGATTTTTTCATACAGCGCTTCGGGCTGAAAAGACACGAGGGAGTAACGCCCCAGCTTTTCCCCGCCCTCGACGCTTTCCAAAAGAAAGCAATGATCGCTGGAGTTCCACCGAGACGATAAAAGAGACACCGGCGTCACCTGGTCGGCAATAATGTCCATGTAAACGGGAATCAGATTTCCCCGTTTGGCCAACTGTTTAAATTCCGCGAATGATGGATGAATGGAACTCAACGCAATTCTCCTTAAAGCCTATTTCTTATACATTTCCTTCGGATCCTTCAATGGATCCGAAATAATATCCCACGATCCTTCCGACGTGGCGCGGTTAAAAAAACAACTTCGTCGTCCCGTGTGGCACGCCGCGTCCCCCACCTGTTCAATTTTGATGACCAGCGTGTCGCCGTCGCAGTCCGTCAAAATGTCCGCCACGTTCTGAATATTCCCGGACGACTCCCCTTTTTTCCACAGCTTCTGCCGGGAGCGGCTCCAGTAGGTGGCGACCCCCGTGTCGATCGTCAACTGCAACGACTCTTTGTTCATGTATGCGACCATCAGGACGACCCCGTCGTTGGCGTCTTGCGCCACGACCGGGATGAGCCCGCGATCGTCGAACTTCAACTTCGTCATATCAATTGATTTCCAACGTCCCATTGTTTATTTCCCACCCTTTCTAATGTTAAAGCCAGATCTCAGCAAATACGCTTTGAGATCATCGATGTCCAACTGCCGGTAATGAAAAAGAGAGGCGGCCAAGGCCGCGCTGGCCCCCTTCTCAAACGCTTCGGCAAAATGTTCTTTCCGGCCCGCCCCGCCCGAGGCGATCACGGGAATTCGAACCGCCTGACACACGAGGTGGAGAAGACCCAAATCAAACCCGGCTTTGGTTCCATCCGCGTCCATGCTGGTCAAAAGGATTTCCCCGGCGCCCCGCTTCTCCGCTTCCTTGGCCCAGGAAACCGCGTCCAACCCCGTGGGCGTTCGCCCTCCGTGAATAAAAACTTCCCAGGAGGACCGGCTCTTCTGCTTGGCGTCGATCGCCACCACCACGCACTGGTTCCCGAATTTTTTCGATGCCGCTTGAATCAAACCCGGGGTTTTAACGGCCGAGGTATTGATCGACACCTTGTCGGCGCCGGAAAACAACAGCGTTCGAAAATCCTGAACGGTTCGAACGCCGCCTCCCACTGTGAGTGGAATAAAAACCTGTTCAGCGGTCTTACGAACGACATCCAATAAAATCGGGCGTTGGTCCGAACTCGCGGTGATATCCAAAAAAACCAGCTCATCAGCCCCGGCCTCGTTGTAACGCTTCGCCACGCTGACGGGGTTCCCGGCATCCCTCAAATTTAAAAACTTTGTTCCTTTGACAACCCGCCCTTTATCGACGTCGAGGCATGGAATAATTCGTTTGGCCAGCATCAGAGGGAGGCGAGGCGAATGGCCTTGGCCAAATTCAATTTCTCATCGTAGATCGCTTTCCCGACGATACACCCCGGGCAATGCATGTCTTTTAAATTTTGAATGTCTTCCAGCGTCGTGACGCCACCCGAAGCGTAAATATTCATCGTTGTCTGTTTCATCATGTTCGCCACGGCTTGAACATTGGCGCCTTCCAATGTCCCATCGCGCGTCACATCGGTAAAAATAACTTCCTGGCCGCCCAGCTTTTCCACGACCGACAAGGCGTCCGTCACGGGAAAACCGGAGCTCTCTTTCCATCCGCGAATCACCACCATCCCCTTATCCACATCCAGCGCCACCATAATCCGATCTTTATATTGATCAAAGGCCATCTTGGCGAGTCCCGCCTCTTCCAGAACGATGGTTCCCAAAATCACCTTGTCGATCCCGGCGTCCAAAACGCACCGAATATTTCGCATCGTCCGGATCCCGCCCCCCATCTGAATAAACGCGCCGGTTTCCTGTTTGATCTTTACGATCCAGGGAAGATTTTTGGGGTTCCCGGTAAAGGCGCCGTCCAAATCAATGACATGAAGCCGTTTCGCTCCCATTGAAATCCATTTTTTCGCCATCTCCACCGGGTCATTGGAATAGATCGTTTCCTGTTCAACCTTTCCATATTTGAGTCGAACACATTTTCCTTCACGGATATCAATCGCGGGGATGACAATCATGGAACTATCCTTTTGGCGAACGTTTGCCGAACGAACGTTCACCGAACGAACGTTCAGCGAACGTCTGCTCATTTGTTCGTTTCAGTATATTTTTCAATAAACGAAGTCCAACCGTCCCGCTTTTTTCGGGGTGAAACTGGGAAGCAAATAAATTCCCCTTTAACACGGAGGAGCAAAACCGAGACCCATAGGGTGTTTCGGTCATGATCCATGACGGATCCGACGGAACCGGAAAATACGAGTGAACGAAATAAAAATAATCCGACGGTTGAATACCATCGAACAAACGGCGTTCCTCTTTTTTCACGGGAACAGCCGTGTTCCATCCCATATGAGGAATCTGTTGGTCTTTTTTCAGATCTTTTTCCCGAAACCGGACCACGGTTCCGGGAATCACCCCCAGCCCCCGGCTGCGGCGACTTTCTTCGCTGCGATCAAACAACAATTGAAATCCCAAGCAGATGCCCAGATAGGGTTTCCCCTCGTCGATCCAACGGCGAACGAAATCGTCCAATTTTTTCTGGGCGAGCGTCACCATGGCCGCTCCAAAAGCGCCCACTCCCGGAAGCACCAGCAAGTCCGCCGTCTTCAAGAGGGAGCGGCTGTCGCTGACGACCACGCTCGCCCCTTGCAAGGCCAACGCTTTTGAAACGCTATGGAGGTTCCCCATCCCATAATCGATAACGCCAACTCTTGTTTTCACAGCGCTCCTTTTGTGGAAGGAACCCCCTTGATCCGTTTGCCTTTGGCCACGGCCATGGACAGAGCCCGTCCAAACGCCTTAAAGATGGATTCCGCCATGTGATGATTGTTCCGGCCTCGTAAGAGACGGATATGCAAATTCATCTGACCGGCCGCTCCAACCGCTCTAAAGAAGTCTTCCAGAAGATCCAGGTCGAACGTCGGCCAATTGGGTTTAAAACAGATGGCTTCGTATTCAACATGAGGACGCCCCGACAAATCCAACGCCACATAGGAGAGGGACTCATCCATTGGGAGCAAAAAGAACCCGTAGCGCTGGATTCCCCTTTTATTCCCCAGAGCTTTCAAAAGGACCGATCCCAACGTTAACCCGATGTCTTCCACCAAGTGGTGCTGATCGATGTGCGTATCGCCTTTCGCCGCAATCGTTAAATCAATCAGGCTGTGCTTGGAAAAAAGCTCCAGCATATGGTCAAAAAACGGAATGGTCGTCGAAACCTTGTACCGGCCTTGCCCGTCCAAATTGAGCGAGAGCGACACCTCGGTTTCTTTCGTGACACGGCGTTCGTTTGCTTTTCTCATAAGTCCCCTGTGGTTCTCACTTTTAAGGATTGGGCATGTTGCTTCAGCCCTTCCGCTTCCGCCAGTCGGATAGCGGACGGCCACCCTTTTTTAAACGCGGCCGACGATATTTCAACCAAACTTGAACGGCGATAAAACGTCATAACAGAGAGCCCGGATCCGAAACGGGCCGACCGACCCGTCGGGAGAACATGGCTCGGGCCGGCCCAATAATCCCCCATAACGGCGGGGGACCATTCGTTAATAAAAAAGGTCCCGCCTTTTTTCATCACATCCAGACAGGTTTGCGGCCGCTCCACCATGAGCTCCACATGCTCACCGGCGAATTCATTCGCCAAGAGCATCGCCGTCATCATGTCCGGTTGAAAAATCAATTGAATCTGCTTCACGCTCTCTTTCGGCAAAAGATCCTTCACTCGTTTCACCAAATCGCGCGACGTTGAGATGAGAATCCCCCGAGCGTCCGGATCGTGCTCGGCCTGGGCCGCCAAATCCGCCGCGATGAAGGAGGCCGGAGCGGAGGCGTCCGCCAACACCACCAATTCACTGGGGCCCGCCAACAAATCAATTCCCACCTCTCCAAACAGTTGCCGTTTGGCTTCCGTGACCAAGGCATTCCCGGGGCCCACGATCAGATCCACTTTCTTAATCATGGGGGTCCCGACAGCCAGAGCGGCAATTCCCGCCGGGCCTCCGACTTGATACATCTCCTCCACGCCGGCGATATGGGCCGCCGCTAACAAATCGTCACTCACGCGCGCGGGCGGCGTCACGGCCACGATACGCGGTACCCCCGCCAACCGCGCGGGGATCGCCGTCATGAGCAGCGTTGACAGATATGAAAACCGCCCGCCGGGGATATAAAGGCCGACGGAATCCACGGGGTTATAAATTTGTCCCAACCGGACGCCGTCTTTGGAATACGTCCAGCTTTGGGTAATGTGCTTTTTTTCCTGCCAGTGAAAATCCTGAATCCGCCGGGCGCAGGCTTCAAGGGACTTGATGAGGTCCGGCTCCACGCGCCGAGCCGCCGATTTAATTCGAGATAACGGAATGCGAATGGTCTTCGCCGTCAACCGAACGCCATCGAACTTCTTTGAAAAATCAATCAACGCTTTATCCCCCTGCCGGCGGACAAGCTCAATCACTCTCTGAACTGTTTTCTGAACATCTTGTTTTTTCTTGGGCATAAGAGCCTTATTTGACCGGATTCGTCCGGCGAATTTGGGCGCCGCACTTGCGAAGTTTCACTTCCATTTGTTCGTATCCGCGGTCCAGATGATAGACGCGCAAAATTGTTGATTTCCCTTTGGCCGCCAAACCAGCCAAAACGAGAGCGGCCCCCGCTCGAAGATCAGACGCCATCACGGAGCAGCCGGACAAATGAGTCCCCCCGTGAATAATCGCGTCCCGCCCATCCAGGTGAATGTCCGCCCCGAAACGGAAGAGCTCCTGAACATGCAAAAACCGGTTTTCAAACACCGTTTCCCGAACACGGCAACGCCCGGGAATCACGCTCATGAGCGCAATCCACTGAGCCTGCATGTCCGTCGGGAAACCGGGATAGACGGCGGTCGCCACATCGATGGGTTTAAGCTTCTTCACCCACCGGGCGCGAACCCCTCCTTCCACTTCTTTGATCGACAGGCCGGATTTTCGCAGCACCTGAACAACGTCGTCCAAATGAGACAAATCCACCCCTTTGAGAGTGAGATCTCCTTTTGTGACAGCGGCCGCGATAAGAAACGTCCCGGTTTCGATCCGATCTGGAATGACCCGATGGTTCACCCCGGACAATGTTGAGACCCCTGTAATTTTGATCCGGGACGATCCCAATCCTTCAATCGGAACCCCCATCCCCATGAGCATACGTCCGAGGTCGACGATTTCAGGCTCCCGAGCCGCCTTCTGAATAACCGTTTCCCCTTTGGCCAACGCCGCCGCCATCATTAAATTTTCCGTGGCCCCCACACTGGGATAGGGAAGAGAAATGACCGCGCCTTTCAATGAATCGCATCCGGCCTTCACATACCCCTCTTCAATTTCGATCTTCACTCCCATCCGCTTAAAACCCTCCAGATGGTAATTGATGGGCCGAGCGCCAATGGCGCACCCCCCCGGCAAACTGACCCGGGCTCGCCCCATGCGCGCCAAAAGGGGTCCCATCACAAGAACGCTGGCCCGCATGCGCCGAACCAACTCATAGGGCGCTTTGCCGGTGAGATTGGTGCCATGCGTGATCACCACTTGATCGCGGTCCCGCGTGACTTGTTTCCCCAACACCACCAACAGCTTGATCGCGATATCGATATCGTCCAACTGAGGGACATGATCGAGCTGACAGGGCTCGTCAGTTAAAAGGGTGGCGAAAAGGCAAGGCAGGGCGGCGTTTTTGGAACCAGAAATCTTGACGGTCCCTTTTATTTTCCGTCCTCCCACAATTTCAAACTGGTCCATTCATTTCCCCTTTGGCGATGCGGTCGTGCTGCGCGTAATCTTTGATGATCTCAATCTGAAAAAAATGGTTCTCTTCTAGAATCCGGCGGACAGAAAGAGCCTGGTCGTATCCCATTTCAAGCAAAAGAATCCCGCTCGGCGATAAATATCGTTTCGCGTGTTGAACGAGCGGCCTGATGAGCCCAAGCCCATCGGGCCCGCCATCCAATGCCAACCGCGGCTCACGCCGGACCTCCGCCTCCAACGTGTGGTAAACCTCGGTTGAAACATAGGGTGGATTGGAAATGATCATATCAAAATCCCCTTCCCATTCCGGGCCCAGCTTCCCATATAAATCGGAGTGTAAAAACGTGACATTCGACTCGGTCTTAAAACGGGCCGCGTTTCGCGAAGCGACGCGCAGAGCCTCTTCAGAAATGTCGATGGCCACAATGTGAGCGCGCGGCATTTCGTGCGCCAGCGTGACCGCGATGCAACCGGAGCCGGTCCCGATCTCCAGGACCCTGGGCGCCTCAATGCCTCTCTTCCTCACGTGAGTCAACGCCTGATCAACGAGGAGTTCCGTCTCCGGACGCGGAATCAAAACCGATGGATCAACAATAAAATCCCGTCCAAAAAAATTCTTTTCCCCTGTGATATAGGCCACCGGCTCTTGCCGGACCCGGCGATTCATCATGTCGAAAAATCTGATTTTATCCCGAGCCGTGAGGCGGTTTTGAATACGAAGAAAGAGATCGGTCGGTTTGATCTTCAAGATCCAACAAAGGATCTCATGCGCCTCATTCACGTACGAAGAATGATGAGGCAACCCCAACTGATTTTCGCCCCAGACCAGCGCCTCACCCACCGTTTCCACAACCGGCGCCTCCGTTGGGCTCATGACGGCGGCATGTCCCGCCGAAGCTCTTCTTCTTTGGCGCGCAGAGCGGCAATCATTTCGTCCAATTCGCCGTCCATGACTTTTTCGATGTTAAAGACAGACACATTAATTCGATGATCCGTGATGCGGTCTTGCGGAAAATTGTAGGTGCGGATTTTTTCAGACCGGTCTCCGGTCCCCACTTGTTTCTTCCGCATATCCCCTTGAACTTTCCGAACCTTTTCTTCCGCCGCCTCCTGAAGCTTCGCCCGAAGAAGGGCCATGGCTCTCATCCGGTTTTGCCCCTGGCTGCGCTCTTCCTGGCATTGAACGACAACGCCCGTCGGAATATGCGTGATCCGTATCGCGGAATCGGTCTTGTTCACGTGCTGGCCTCCAGCCCCGGAAGCGCGATACGTATCGATTCGAAGATCTTTCATATCAATTTTAATTTCCACTTCCGTCGGCTCCGGAAGAACGGCCACCGTCACGGTGGACGTATGAATGCGCCCTTGGGCCTCCGTGGCGGGAACGCGTTGAACCCGGTGGACCCCCTGTTCGTATTTAAACAAACCGTAGGCGTTGGGACCCGATATGCCGAAAATGACTTCTTTAAACCCGCCGATTCCCGTCGGATTGGATGTGAACATTTGCACATCGAGCCCTTTATTTTGAGCAAACCGCGTGTACATCCGAGCCAAATCGGCCACAAAAAGGCCCGCTTCGTCGCCGCCGGCTCCGGCTCGGATTTCAACAATCGAGTCCCGATCCGCCCGGGGATCCGGAGGATTCAACATCTCGTTCAGTTTTTTATCAACGACGTCAAATCGTGATTCCAACCCCGCCTTCTCGTGAAGCGCCAATTCGGCCATGGAAGGATCGTTCCCCTGAATCAGGTCGTTCAGGGAACGGATGTCATCGAACAACCGCATCCATTCCCGAGCCGTTTGGACCAACGGCTCTTTCTTCTTCCGTTCCTTGGCCAAAACAGCCATTTGAGCGCTGTCGCCAGCGGAGAGATCCGCCAACTTGGTCTCAAGGGCTTGGAAGTCATCTATGATGGATAAGATTCTTTCTTTCATGGGAAACAGGCGTCAGATGAGATTCGTTGGGACGCACGAAGGGAACCAACAAACACCACCTGAGCGGATAATTTAATGGGGCTTCTTCTTATCTTTTTTGGTTGCTGTCGGTGTCGTAGAAAGGACTTTCTTGTTGAGGACTTTGACCAGCGGAGCGGCGATCCGTTTCTGGACCTGCTTTTTCCGTTCAATCGTCTTTCCAGCGGTTTTGGAGAACCGCTTACCAAACCGTTCAACGCGGCCGGCGGCGTCCAGCAATTTTTGCTGTCCGGTGAAAAAAGGATGACAGGCGGAACACATATCCACTTTAATGGCGGATAACGTCGAACGCGTGACGAACTCATTGCCACACGCGCATTTGACCGTCGCTGGCTGATATTTGGGATGTATGTCTGTTTGCATAAGAGAGCGGATGATAATAATTAATCCGATGGGATTCAACGAGAATTTTATCGCCGTTCGGCGATAAATCGACGAACGGCGAAAGACGTTGAATCGACTGGATCTTATTAGCTGCCGGATACCTCCATGGACTTGAGGAAGTCTTTGTTTGATTTCGTGGCGCCCAATTTTTCAAGTAAGAGTTCCATGGCTTCCACCGGGTTAAGGGATGAAAGGACTTTCCGTAGAATCCACACTTTGTTGAGCTCTTCGGGAGAAAGAAGAAGCTCTTCTTTTCTCGTGCCGGACCTGTTGATATCGATGGCCGGAAACACGCGGCGATCCGCCAATTTCCGATCCAAGTAAACCTCCATATTGCCGGTTCCCTTGAATTCCTCGAAGATCACGTCGTCCATACGCGATCCCGTTTCAACCAACGCGGTCGAAAGAATCGTCAGACTTCCCCCTTCTTCGATGTTTCGCGCCGCGCCGAAAAACCGTTTCGGACGCTGAAGCGCATTGGAATCAAGACCTCCGGACAACACGCGGCCGCTGGACGGCGTAATGGTGTTATACGCGCGAGCGAGCCGTGTAATGGAGTCCAAGAGAATCACGACTTCTTTCCCGTGCTCCACCAACCGTTTGGCTTTCTCAATGACCATTTCGGCCAC
>PLLH01000057.1 GCA_003140895.1 Elusimicrobiota bacterium | reverse complement strand
CGGTAAGTACAATCAGTACGGAGAGGGAGGGATTCGAACCCCCGGTACCCGTGAAGGTACTCACGCTTTCAAGGCGTGCGCGTTAAACCGCTCTGCCACCTCTCCACGAAGCTCCTCAGATTCAAATGATTGAAGCTGAGTGGTCCCTGCGGTGTCTTTTCCGCGGGGGCCATAAATTTTCCCGCAGTGTCGATTATAACCCTTCTTTAGCTCCTAGCCAGCTCTTCGTCTCGTCGCCTTGCGGATCTTTGGTTGTTTCTTTGGAACCCTCTCAAATTCTTTGGGATCAATTCCAAAATAAACAGAAATGGTTTTAAGGAACTCCATTTCATCAGATGTCAGCGAGGTAAAGTTTTTTCCATACCACACCTTGCTCAAAAGATATTTTTCAGGCGGAGATGAAGGCGGGTTCCATAATTTCACGCGCAGCCTGCCCGGGACGGCGGAATCAATGACAACCGCGGCGGAGAGATTCCGAACCTTCGTGTGCTGACCGGTGAGAAGTTCAACATAGTCATTTCCTTTTTTAAAGGGAGTCGGAATCTTGGCGGTCCCTTCGAACTGGCCGGCGCCCAAATTGAATTTGACGAGGGTTTGATCACTGATAACAATGAAATTTTCAGGTTTAAAAGAGAAGTTAATATCGGTGATAGGCGCGACGTTCACAAAATAATCCGGCAGGCTGAGTCCACTCGCATTTAATTCCACGGCCGGCATGAAGCCTCCTGCCGGCTTTCCGATTTTCAGCGCCACTTTTCCTTCGAAGGCCGATAGAGTGAACTGACTCTCTGCGAAGCGCCCCAAGAACCGAATATCTTTCTTTAGATGTTCATTGGCCCCTTGTTTGACCATGCCGTTCAAATCGACGATAAGATTTTCCCAGGCGGTTCCGCTCTGCGGAGATTTGAGGACCGTTAAACTCAATTTGTCGCTATCCACCTCAAGCCGGCCCAAGTCAACTTTTGCTTTTTCGATCACCAAATTTTCAATTTTCATCTTGGACAACGTCGACGGTTGTTTTGATAGAGGGGATCCAAACCGGGCATTGGCTATTTCAAAATGATTGAGTCGGAATGATTCAAAGTTATTTTGGGGTTTTGGCGCAGAAGGCATGGCCGGCGTTAAGCCGCCCGGCACAAACCCAGGGGCCGTTCCCTGGCCGAGCAAACGCGACGACATCATCATAAATGGAAACAACGGAGGAACGGACGGATCCATGTTTTTCCCCATGTTGATATCAATATCTTGGGCTGAAAAGTTTTGGATTTCAATTGTTGATGGTGATCTTTTAGGAACGGGTGGAATCAGATACATCTGATCTTCGATCTGGTGCTGGAGTTGAACCCAATTGGAAAAAATTCCCTGGGGGAGGTCGACTTTCACGCCTTCCCACTTTATTTCGGTGATGATGAGGCGATCGTGAAATAAATAGTCGAAGGCTTTGTAACGGGAGGACATGTCTTTGACCGAGATCTCCCCTAGCGGAGATCCCATGATCTTGAGGTTTTCGATGCGGATTCCTGTTAAGACCGAGCCCGAGACATGTCCTGAGAATTGTTTGGATGTTGAGAGAAGGTGGTTAATCGGCCAATACGGCAGGGAAGTAAAGTAAAACAGCCAGAGAACCAATACGCAACCCGCAAGAATTAAGCCAACGAGCTTTTTAATCACTCAGCTCCTCACTACCCTTTCTTGCTGAAAAACCCGCAGGAAATGGTTCTCATACACTCTCCTTCAGGATTCGGAAGAGAGTGTATTTCATCCGCCGCTTTTCTTCCGCCAGCTGTTTTTCAAGCGTTGGCTGGTCCACCGCGTGTTCCATGTTGAAAACAACAAACCGGAAGTATTCGTCCATGCTCATTCGCGGCGCCTCCGGCGTTTTTCCTTTGATGCTGGGGAAATGAATTTCTTTGTCCATAAAGTTATTCGAAGAAGACCATGATTTTTCGATAGATCTATTCCCTCCGGTGAAGCTGTCGGTTTATTACTATTTTCCAGTCAATTTTTCGAGGTCGGCGATGAGTGGTGGAAGATCGGATGTCAAAATTTGCCAAACAATATCGTAATCGACTTCAAAGTAGCCGTGAATAAGATGGTGTCGGACCCCGATTATTTCTTTCCAGGCGATATGAGGGTGGGTTTCCCGAAGGGAGGGGGAGACGCCGTTGGCCGCTTCACCGACAATTTCCAGAAGTCTCGTCAGGGCCAGGGCAAGGGTTTCATCTTCATCAAATGCAGGTCGGCTTTTTCCTTTAATAAGCCTCACGGCTTTTTGAGCCGCTTCCAGCATGTGCTTAATGCGAATGGAATCGTCAGGCTGCTTCATATTGGATTTGGGCTTCTTTTAAAACTTTCTCACGAAAATAGCGGCTCAAAAAGTTGGGTGTATTGAGATCGACTTTCTGGCCAAGAATTTGGGAAAGTTCTTCTTCCATACTGAAGAATGCCAACCCGGGGATATGGCCAGCCTCAAACTCCACCAAAACATCAATGTCGCTCTTCGGCCCAAAATCTTCTCGAAGGATGGATCCAAAAAGGGCAAGCCGTTGGATGCGGTGCTTCCGGCAGAACCCAGCGATCTTAGCTTGATCAATCTTGAGATTACTTTTCATTATGAAAACCTCTAGAGATAGGATAACAAATCTTGACCATTCTATTTCTTTTGGGATGGGGGGAGACTGTCAATTTGGTCGCGGGGTTTTGAGGGCTTTTGAGCAGGTCAGGGCCGCGGCGCCGAAAATTATGTAGGCGCAACCCAGAATCAAAACGATGAGACCAACGTTACACCCCACCGCGAACCGGGAGGCCGTGGCTGGCCAATAGTTGCGCGTGATCATCTGAATTCCGGCGGTGGTGGTTGTGATGGTGACAACGACCATGGGGATGATCGTGACCCACACGTAACGGGCTTTCCCGGTGTTGACCAAGATGCAGGTGCCAATGGCGAGGGCGATGGCGGCCAGCATTTGGTTGGCGATCCCGAACATGGGCCAAATGCTCCGAACGCTGGCGTTCCAGATGAGCCAACCCCAGGCGCCCACCACAAGAACACTGGAGAGGATGGTGCCCGGAACCCAGTCGGTTTTCTCAAAGGGTTTGTAGACCTTCCCCAAAAATTCCTGGATCAAGAAGCGGGCGATGCGGGTGCCGGTGTCAATCGTCGTCAAAATGAAAAGCGCTTCGAACATGATGGCGAAGTGATACCAGTATTTCATGAGACCGCTTAAGCCCGGAATGCCGCTGAATATTTGCGCCATCCCGACGGCGAGAAGAACCGATCCGCCCGTCCGACCGCGAAGCGTGGCCTCGCCCACCGCTTGGGTCAAGGCGGTCAAGTGAACTTCCTGAAAACCGTAGCGGCTCGCGGCCGCCGCCCATTCGGCGACGGGAATATTGATGGCGTAATAGTCGCCGGGCTCCATGGAGCAGGCCGCGATCAAACACACAACGCCCACGAGGCTCTCCATCAGCATGCAGCCGAAGCCGATGGTCCGCGCGTCCGTTTCACAGGAAATCATTTTGGGGGTGGTGCCGGAGGAGACCAGCGCGTGAAAACCGGAGATGGCGCCGCACATGATGGTGATGAAAAGAAAAGGGAAAAGCGCCCCCGGCACCACGGGTCCGCCCGCCGTGAATTGGCTCACGGCCGGGAATTTGAGGGTCGGGTTCAAAAAGAACACGCCTATAATAAGGACGCCCACGGTGCCGATTTTGAGATACGAGCTCAAATAATCTCGCGGGCAAAGAAGAAGCCACACGGGGAGAACCGACGCCGTGAACCCGTAGACCATCATGGCGATAATGATCTCATAACGATTAAGAAGAAAAATCCGGTTGAGCCACGGCGTTTCGGGAACAAAGCGGCCGAGCACAACAGCGGCCAAGAGCGCCGTGACCCCCATGATCGTGGCTTCTCGAATGGCCGAGGGGGAGCCCGCCCGAATCCGGTAAATGTAGAACCCCATGAAAAGAGCGATCGGGATGCTGGCCCCAATTGTGAAGGTCCCCCAGGAGCTCTCGGCCAACGCGTTCACAACCACAAACCCCAACCCGGCGAGCGCCACGATGACAATAAAGAGAATCGCGATGGCCGTGGCGATCCCGGCGACGGGGCCCATTTCCAGTTTGGCGATTTCCGCGAGAGATTTTCCATTCCGCCGCATGGAGCCGACCAGAATCACAAAATCCTGAACCGCGCCGCCAATCACGACCCCGATCACGAGCCACAAAAGTCCCGGAAGATACCCGAACTGCGCCGCGAGCACCGGCCCAATCAAGGGCCCCGCGCCCGAGATCGCCGCGAAATGATGGCCGAAGAGAACCCATTTGTTCGTCGGGTGATAATTTTGTCCGTCTTTGAGTGTGTGAGCGGGCGTGGGGCGGGCGTCATCCAGCAAAAAAACTTTGGAGGCCAGAAAGGCGCTGTAGGTCCGGTAGGTCAGCGTGAGGACGGCTAAAACGATAATGAGCAACGGCAAAACGTGCATAATTTCCTCCTCGGCTTATTTTGCCATTTTATCTGCTTTCACTATAGCTCCCGAGTGAATCCCCCGAAGCCCTCCGACGTCCGCCGCAGGCGGACTATGGAGGGCGTAGGGGGGCAAATGGTTTCAGGTTTTAAAGGGGCGGCTTTTTGATATTCTGCCCATCACGATGGAAACTGAAAAAAATAATGGGGGGCTCCCAAACGCTGAGGATGTTGAGGTGAACCGCGCGTATTACCTTCGGGAATCGCCCGGCCGCCTCGATTATTGGCGGCGGATGGCCGCGCCCCGGTTTCGCATTTCCGTTTTTTCGGCGCTTCTTCAAGAACAATTGGTGTCCACGCTGATTGATTTGGGGTGTGGCAACGGCGAATTGTTAAATGACATCCATGAGCGGGTTCCCAACATGAATTTGTGCGGGATTGACCTGTCGTCCATGCAGATTGAATCCAACCGGCGGCGTTATCCGACCCTTCAATGGAGCGTGATGGATTTGGATGAGGCGCACGCGTTTGCGCCCGCCTTGGCGGGGCGGTTTGATGTCGTGTTGGCCTCTGAAATCATCGAACACGTTAAAAATCCGGATCAATTTTTAAAAAACGCGCGCGCCCTGGCCAAACCGGGAACGGGACGGCTCTTCCTCTCCACCCAAAGCGGGCGCGTGTGGGAAACCGAGAAACGCGTGGGGCACTACCGTCATTTCAGCCGGGGGGACTTAGAGGCCCTTCTTCGAGGGGCGGGATGGGAGCCGCTTCGCGTTTGGAACGCGGGCTTCCCTTTTCATGATGTCTCGAAATGGTGGGCCAACAGAGATCCAGACGCCTCCATGAACCGGTTTGGGAACGAGGCCTATGGACCGCTCGAGAAGTTTATTTGCTTTGCGCTCCGCGTCCTATTTAAATTTAATTCCCATCGCCTCGGCGCTCAGCTCTTCGCTGTCGCCCGGCATCACCAATCCTAAAATCTTAAAAAAGGCCAATTCCTCTAAATGATCCAAGGAACGGAAAAACATTTCGGATTTGAGTGGGACATCTACCGCGAAATTATTCCGCTTCATAAAAAACAATTTCTCGGTTGGATCAACCCGCTCGACCTGTCCTTCTTCAAAGGGAAGCGGTTCGTGGACGCGGGCTGCGGCATCGGCCGGAACAGCCTGTGGCCGCTGGAAGCGGGAGCCTCTTCGGCGGTGGCGTTTGATTTTGACGAGCGCACCGTCTCGGTCGCTCGTGAAAATCTTAAACCGTATTCCAACTGCGAGGTTCGTTACCAATCCATCTACGATTTTTCGAGCGAGAATGAGTTTGATATCGCCTTTTGCATCGGCGTGCTTCATCATCTCTCGGATCCGAAACAGGCCGTTCGGAATCTCGTTCGCTCGCTGAAACCGGGGGGCACTCTTATTCTCTGGGTGTACGCGCGCGAAGGAAATGGGCGCTATCTTTGGTGGTTCAACCCGCTTCGCTCGCTTATCACGTCTCGAATCCCCCTGTCTTGGACGCGTCTGGTGTCGATCTTTCTGACGCTCCTCTTAAAATTTTATCTTTGGATCCCTCACCGGAGCCCTTATATTCATCTTCTGAAAGAACGGTCGTTCCGTCACGCCGAAGCCATGGTGTTCGACCAGCTTCTGCCGCCGATCGCGAATTACTGGACGAAGGCGGAGGTGGCGGCGCTGGTGGAAGGGCTTCCGGTTACTCTCAAACATCTCGTTCACACGAACAGTATTTCCTGGACTCTCATCGCCGAAAAATAGATCGGTTCAGATGAAGCATAATTTTTTACTATGGCCATATGAAAGTCAGCTATAACAAACCTTCGCTCGTTGGCCGTGAACTTGAATACATCAAAGACGCGCTTTCNNCTTCCTGCACGCACGCGCTGGAGCTGGCTTTCCTTCTCATTGATATAAAACCCGGCGATCGAGTTATCCTTCCCTCGTTCACTTTCCCGTCTACCGCCAACGCCTTTGTCTTGCGCGGGGCCGTTCCGACGTTCGTGGATATACGCCCCGATACATTAAATATCGATGAACGCCTCGTTGAGGGCCGCATCACGTCAAAGACGCGTGTTTTGAGCCCCGTTCACTACGCGGGAGTTCCCTGCCAAATGGATGTGTTGATGCGGATCGCCAAAAAACATCGATTGATCGTCGTCGAAGACGCCGCCCAGGCGTTGGGAGCCGCGTTTCGGGGAAAACCGGCGGGTTCTTTCGGGCATCTGAACGGGTTCAGCTTTCACGAAACGAAAAATGTGATGTGCGGAGAAGGGGGCGCGTTGGCCCTTAACGACCCCCGATACATCAAGCGCGGTGAAATACTCCGTCAAAAAGGGACCAACCGGGCTCAGTTTTATCGAGGAGAAGTGAACAAGTATTCCTGGGTTGATGTCGGGTCGTCTCTGGTCCCGTCTGAATTACAAGCGGCCTTTCTTTTTGCCCAACTCGAACGGAGGGACCTCATTCGAAAACGGCGGCAACGGCTTTATGAGAGGTATTTTGAGGAATTGTCCCCGTTTCAGGAAAAAGGAAAAATTCAACTTCCCGTGATTCCCGGAGATTGCGCGTCCTCCTACCATATTTTTCATGTCCTCTTTGAGAGCGAGCGGGAGAGAGACCGGGTGATGGAGGGCCTGCGCCGAAAAGGCATTCTGGCCGTGTTCCACTATTTCCCGCTTCATTTATCGGCCATGGGCCGCCGGTTCGGCTATCGCCGGGGGGCCTGCCCCGTGTCGGAAGACGTTTCAAAACGGCTCCTTCGGTTGCCGCTGTATAACTCCATGACGCCCAAAGAACAATCCTTCGTCATTTCTTCTCTCACGGCTCTCCTGAGAAAATGAAACTCAAGCTCACAAGGGTCTTGCGCGGTTTTTCACGGTGGGACGTTGTTTTCGTAACGATCTTTTTTTCCGCCCTCACTCTCCTTCTTCACTACAAGGTGGTGGCGCAATTTTCCAAATGCGTGATAGCCGGCCAGCAGGTGGGCAGCTATTATTCCTGGGTTTTTTGGTGGAGAAAGTACGCCCTGCAGCATGGGTTGCCGATGTTCTATACGCATCACATCATGTATCCAGGCGGAACCCTCATCTGGCCCCATGCCCCCCTTATTGAAGTCCTGGCGCTTCTTCTTCAGATGTTCACAACGCCTTGGGCCGCGCTTAACGCCATTTTCATCTCGAATTATATTTGCGCCGCGGTCGCTTCTTATATTCTGTTTTATTCAATTTCACGGGAATCCATCCCATCCGTCTGCGGGGCTTTCGCTTACGCCTTTAGCCAGTTCATGCTGGTTCAGCATTTTCACGGCCATATCAATGAATCCGCCATTTATTTCGCTCCCCTTTTTGCTTTATCGTTGATTCGCTTTCGGGAGACGCCCTGTTCGAAAACGGCTTTTTGGGTGGGGTGTTCTTTAACGGGAATTGTTTTGTCCACGCCGACGCTTCTCGTCACGTTTGTCATGATATTTTGCCTGGCCTTTTTTACGTACGATGTTTTCTTTGATAAGGCTCGTTTGGTCAAGGCAGCGGCGGGTTCACGTTTCTGGCTGGCCCTTTTTGTTCCCATGCTCGTCTGTCTCCTCGTTTACTGGCAACTGCTGGGCTTGAAAAACATGCAAGGAGAAAGCTTCTTTTATACTCAGGCGCTCAGTTCCTTTATCACGCCGCCGTCCTGGCATTCGTCCGCGTTGGTTCGCCTGTTGACTCTCAAAAGCAACGCCGTCGTTTTCCCGGAAATGTCCATGTCTTATCTCGGCCTTGGAACTCTTTTGTTTATTGCGTATGGGTTCGTCCAAAAATTGTGGAAGGAGACTTCGTTTCAACTGTGGTTGTGGATTTTTTTCGTCGCGTTCGTTTTTAATTTGGGGCCCTGGTTGTATCTCACTCCCGACATGAAGACGCCCATCCCTCTGCCGTTCGCTTTGATTCTGAAATGTCCCATCCTGTCCAATTACCGAACTCCGGCGAGGATCATGTCGGTTGTCAGTTTGGCGTCGTCCGCCCTTCTGGTCTTGTCCCTGCGGCGATTCTTCATCGGGAAACCACGGTGGGTCGCTGTCCTAACGGGGGCTTTGCTCATGGGGTTCGCGATATGGGAGTTTGATATCCCCGCGCCCTTGAATCGCGTCCTTCCGGCCCAGGCTCCTCCCGTCTACGACACCGTCAAAAATGATCCGGAGCGTTTCGCCATCCTTGAGTTGCCGATCACGTATTCACCGAACGGCGACATTTATTCGCCGAACGGTGATTTTCCAATCTATGCCCAGGTTTATATGCTGTTTCAAATTTATCATGAAAAACCCATGGTCCTGGGATTTCCCGCCCGTCATGAGGCGTCGGCTCTCGATTTCACCGAAAAGAGCGATGTCGTTTATGAGTTGGTTCATCCGAGCGTGCTCCCGAGGTTGGACACGGAGCCCGCCCTTTGGCCTCGGGCGGAGTGGATGAGACATAACGGGTCCCGGGTTCTTAAAGAAGACGGGATTAAATATGTCGTCTATCATCGGAATCTAAAGGTTTTACCGCCCCTCGTCACCCATTCCCTTGAGTCCTGGCTGAAAAAAATGTTCGGGGAACCGATCGCCGCGGATGCCTATGGCAACTGTCTCTATCGGACGGGATAAAGAGAACGGGGGAACGAAAGAGAATCAGCGCAGCCAGAAGTGATAATAGTGTTCGATTTTTTCGACGGAGAATCCACACTTCTCGAACAAATGACAGGCGGAACTATTTCTTCGTTGCGTCACGACTTGCGCTTCGTGAAATCCTTGGCGGATAAACCAACGATGGGCCGATCGAACAAGGGCTTCTCCATATCCCTTTCCCCGGGATGCCGGGTTAACGGCGATAAGGCCGATATCGCCGCGGCCGTTTTTTTCTCCCAGCGTGATCATGCCGGCAATCCGCTTGCCTTCCCGGACCGCCAAGACTTCTTTGGCGATCTCTTTCTTTAACGATTTTTCCATCCAGGCGATGTAAAGCTTGGCGAAGAGCTTTTTCGGGATTTTCGTGTCGATGGCGTACCGCGAAAACCGTCCGCTCTTTATGGCGAGAGATAAAAAATCCTTACGTGGCATGCTCGGGTTATAAGGCTCGACTCCCACCGAAGGTTTCACCGAAGGCAGGGAAGGGGCCGATTTCGGGCGGCCCAACTCCATGGAAAACGTCACCTTTTCATCCACGCGGCGGCCGCCCAGGCTCTTGATCGCGCGTTGTTCACCGGCGCCCAACTCCTGTGTCGTCGGCCAATAGACCAATTTCACCCCTTTCTCGCTCAATTTCGCCAGGATGTTTTTCAATTCATCCATGAGGAGTTGATGGGAGGATAGGCGGGCGACGCCAAAGCCGAAGAATTGGCTGTCCCACTTCAGGATCCGAACCTTTTTCATTAAATATTGACGCGGTCTTTTATGAGGTACAAGGGGCGGTTTTTTGTTTCTTCGAATATGCGTCCGATGTAGAGGCCGAGAACGCCGATGTTGAACAGGATGAGCCCGCCGATAAAATAAAGTGAAACCATTAAACTCGTCCACCCTGTAATCGGGACCCCTAAAAAGAGTTTTCGACAAATGAAATAAACGCCGCCGAGGATCGAAAGAAAGGAGAGGCTCAGCCCCATTTGAACCGTCAGCCGTATGGGTTTGTCCGAATAGGACAGAATCGAAATTTCCGCGAGACGGATTAATTTTTTCAGGTTATAGGTTGATTTTCCTCCGTCGGATTGGGAGTGGTTGACGTCAACGTAAACTTTTGAAAAACCAACCCAATTGATAAAGGCCGGGAAAAACCGCGTTTGTTCTTTCATCCGAACGATCTGCTGAATAACGTCTTTGGAATAGATTCCAAAGTTGGCCACCTTGTTGTTCATGGAGGCGTTGGAAAGAAAGTTAAAAACAAAATAGAAGAGCTTGGAGCTGATTTTTTTCCTGAGCGTGTCCTGGCGTTCTTTCCTTTTCGCGAGGGCCATATCGAACCCTTTTTTGACTCCGCTATAAAGTTTCGCGATTTCTTCGGGCTGATCCTGTAAGTCGCCGTCCATGACGACAACCCAGTCTCCCTGGGCGTGATCCAGCCCGGCTGAAATCGCGTGATGTTGCCCAAAATTTCTCGAAAGATTAATCCCCTTTATGCGGGGATTATTTTTAGCGAGTCGTTTAATGACCTCCCATGACTGGTCAGGGCTCCCGTCGTTGACGAGGATGATCTCATGGGTGTCCGTTAATTGAGCTAAGGTTTGTCCCAGCCTGGAAGCCAACGGCTCCAGAACGGATTGCTGGCCAAAAATGGGTATGACAACTGAAATGGATTCACTCACCGGATCTTGACTCCTTTATCTTCGGGGGTTTGCCATCAAGGGCATTGTACTTAGATTGTCCGTGTTATTCCATCAACTCGTGGGGGTCGTTGGCTATCGTCCGCCGGAGGAAGAAGAGCCTTTGTTGATGTGGACGGAGGATCCGCCTGAGGAGGCGTCCAGGCTCACGCGAGGGAAGAAGCTGATGAGTCCCAGCGTTCCGATGACCATGATGAAATGTTCAGCCCGGTCTTGCCACCGCGGCGTCTCACCGGATTTCTCAACATCTTTCATGGTATAACGGCGCGGCGCCCCGGGTGCCGCCCCGGATTCTATCGCCGATGGAGTTGTTTGGTTGTTCGCAGAAGACGGAACGACGGGTGGAGGCGCTGTCTCACGAGACGACGTCTCTCGGATTTTTCCGATTCCTTGAGTTGAGAGGGAGAAGAGAAGGCATCCGACGAGAAAAAATGATTTGCCGGCGCTCAAAAAGGAATTACCCTTGGGCTGAAATTTTGTCTGTTCCGACATAGGGCTGGAGAACCTTTGGAATGTTGATGCTGCCGTCGGCCTGCTGGTAATTTTCCAGCACGGCCGCCAGCGTCCGGCCAACCGCGAGGCCCGAGCCGTTCAGCGTGCAGCCGAATTCCTTCTTTCCATTTCTGTTGATCTTGAAATTCATCCGCCGGGCCTGAAAATCCCCGCAGGTGGAACAGGATGATATCTCCCGCCACGTTTTCTCGCCCGGCATCCATACTTCCAGATCGTACGTTTTGGCGGACGAAAACCCCATGTCGCCCGTGCAGAGCGCCAGCACGCGGTAAGGCAGTTCCAATCGCTTCAACACCTCTTCCGCGTGGCCGGTTATTTTTTCCAGTTCGCTCAAGGAATCCTCGATTTTGCAGAAACGCACCAGCTCCACCTTGTCGAATTGATGGTTGCGAATGAGGCCGCGCGTGTCTTTCCCATAGGTCCCCGCTTCTCGCCGGAAACAGGGTGTCAAGGCCGTCACGGCCATCGGGAGCAAGCTTCCCTCGATCACGGATTCCTGGACGAGGTTGGCCAAGGCCACTTCCGAGGTTGGAATCAAATAGAGATCTTCGTCCTGGCATTTGTAGAGTTCATCGGCGAATTTCGGAAGCTGCCCGGTGTTCGTCATGGTTTTGGTGGTGACGAGATAGGGAGGCGCCACTTCCGTGTAGCCGTGCTCTTTCGTGTGAAGATCCAGCATGAAGTTGGCGAGGGCCCGTTCCAACCGGGCGCCGGCGCCTTTATAGAGGGAGAAGCGCGCGCCGGAGAGCTTCGTCGCCATGTCAAAATCAAGAATGCCGAGCGCGACGCCCAAATCCTGATGGTCTTTGGCCGTGAAGGAGAAGGACGGTTTCACGTTCACTTCGCGGACCACTTTGTTGTCCGCCGGCGTTTTTCCAAGAGGGACGCTGGCGTCTGGCCGGTTGGGGAGAACGAGGAGCAGGCTTTCCGTTTCCTGGATGAGCCGCCTCTCAATTTCCTCTTTTTCTTTGAGCTCCGCCTTGAGGCCGTCCATTTCCTTCAGAAGCGAGGTAGCGTCTTTCTTTTGGCTTTTGAGTTGACCCACGGCTTGAGCGTTGGTGTTTCGTTTGGCGCGAAGCTGGTCTAAGTCGACGACAGCCGTCCGCCATTCCTTGTCTTTCGCAAGAACGTTTTCAAAATCAGGCAGGGACCGACCGCCTCGATCGGCAAGGGCGCGTCGAACCACGTCGGGGTTGTCTCGAATGAGTTTGATATCCAACATAAGATCGCTCAAACTCTAGCAAAAACCCGCTGAGATGTGGACACGCACGTATGGGTGGGGTGGGCAGGCGCAGAGGCCTGCCCCTACCAAGCCCGGCCCGACGTCGCCGTAGGGGCGGGGTTCCACCCCCGCCCTTGTGACAGGGCGGACATAAAAAGGCCCGCGCTTTAGGATCACAAAAAGCGCAGGCCCGAATAGACGGCAGAAAACTTACGCCAGCCAGTTAATGATGATCTGCAAAAGTGAAGCGAGGCCAAACACGCCAACGGCGGTGAACACCGCCAACACGGCGGCCATGCCGACGGGCCGCCAATTCGGTTTTGACCGATCTCTGCGTTCCTCCATTGTTGTTAGAGACGCGAGGTCCCGCGGGATAAGCGCTTGAATTTCTTCCAATGACAACTCCCCCGACAAGGAGGACAGCTCGCTTGGGTCCAATGGTTTGTCGTTCAGCCGGGCCTCCATTCGCTGAAACCGTTCCCGAATTTTCGCTTCCAACACCATCAGCTCCATCGCGACTTCGCTGTCCTCCGGCAAGAGCTTCTGCTCGATAGACGCCAGCTCTCGCAGTAAATCTTCGTGCCCCAGATGGTTCGCCCGTTTGAGTCCAAACATGGCTGATCTCCTTTCTTCGACGTTTTCAGTCTACGAGGGAGGTGTGATGGACCTGTGACAGGAAGGCGAAAAAGGGAAGATAATGCAATCGACTGTTTTTTATTCGACAGTCGTCTTTTCGATGACCGGTTCCGCCGGGCATTAAAAACACGCTGAAATATAGACACAAAATAGGTTTTTGGAACAAACGCGCTCCCGTGGGGTCTCATCCTTCAGGACGTCGCAGGACCGGCGCCTCCGGGACGGACCCCGGCGCACTTTAAAAAAAGGAGACACTCCAATGAAAAAACAGAGGACGAGATTCGGACTTATAGCGGCGGTTGTCAGCGCTCTTCTCATGCCATCGGCGCGGGCGGCCCAGAAAGGATTTCCCATCGAAAACCGCCTAACAATTATTCGGGATGGAAACGTGGAATATCAGACTCAAACCCAATCCTTTCAGTTTCTTGTTCAGGTGGTGAGCGATGATGAAGGGACCAAATCCGAGCGGTGGGAAAACGGCCGCCACGCCGTCGCGGCCAAGAAAAACGAACGATACGCCGTCCGTCTTTATAATCCCTTGCCGGTTCGCGTGGCCGTGAACCTCACGGTGGACGGTCTTAACTCCTTGTCAGGGCAGCCCTGCGGCATCGCGGACGGGATGAAGTGGATTGTTGAGCCCAATTCCTCCGTCTTGATTCGCGGTTGGCAGGTGAACGGCGGCGAAGCCCGGCGTTTCTTCTTCACCGACAAACGGAAATCCTACGCCAAATGGCAGGGAAATCAGTTGGACAAAAATTTGTCCGTTAACTGCGGCGTGATCGGGGCGGCGTATTTTTGGAACAAAGACGAACTCCAAGCGTATTACGACCAGAACCCGCGATATGTCTGCTCGCCTCGCCCCCAGACCTTTTGGGACGCTCCTTGGGGAGTTCGGTCGAAAAACGCGGCCGCGCCACGCGCCGCCGCCGATTCTCTTCAAGCGGAGCGCGGGATCGATAAAGCGGAAGAAAAAGCCGGCACGGGAATGGGAGAGCGGGAATCACATCCGACGACGATGGTGGATTTCCATTACGACGCCGGAATGTACAATTTGTCTCAAGCGGTTGTGATTTATTACGACTTCGAAAAGATTGTGACGCCCCATCCGTTTCCGAACACCAACTTCGCGCCGGAGATGTAATGAAAATTTATCCTCGGGCGGGAGGTTTTTTTTCTGGGGGGATTTTTTTGATGGCTTCTTTTGCTTTGTCGGTTCCGATTTTTTCCAACGCTTCTTTGGCGCTGACGCGAACGTACTTGCTGGAATCTTTCAACGCCTTCGCCAGACCCGGTACGATATCGCCTCCCCCCGGGCCCAATTTATCCAACGTTCGGACGGCTTCTTCCCGAACCAGCGGGTGCTTGTCCATTAACATTTCTAGAATTTGAGGCGTGGCCGGAGCCGACGGCGCGCCGATTTTCCCAAGCGAATCAAGCGACACGAGGCGCACAAAGGGGTCTTCACTCTTGAGGGACCCTGTGAGGGCGGGAACCGCCTCGCCGCCGATCACGACCAGCGCCTTGGCCGCGGAAGAGACGGTGTCGTTGTCATTGTTCCCCAACGCGTTAATGAGAGGAGGAATGAGTTCGATCTTTTTTTCAGGGGACAGTTTCGCCAGCTTTTTAATGGCTTTGGATTGGACGGCGGCGTCTTTGGAGAGAAGCCGTTCGATAAGCGGCCTCTTATCGCACCCCGTTCCCATCCACAGGAGCGGGAGAAGCGAAAAAACAAGAAACACTTTGGCGCGGGACCAACTTCTGTTCATAGCGGAAGAATATTATGAAATTGAGCGGTCTCTGTGTGAAGTCCATTTCATTGCGGGGCGGCTTCTCCTATAATCCCCGTATGAGTGATTCCATTGCGATCCGTCCTTTTCAAGGCGCTGACCGGTCCGGCGTCCGGCGGATTGCCTGCGACACGGCGGACGCCGGCGAGCCGATGGAGAATTTTTTTTCCGATCGGGAACTCCTCGCCGATCTCTTGACCCGCTATTACACGGATTTTGATTCGAGATCGACTTTCGTTGCGGTGGAGGGCGCTGCCGTGGCGGGTTATCTCACCGGCTGCCTGGATACCCGCCGTTTTCACCGGCGCATGGCGCTCAAAATTTTTCCGCTGGCTCTGGCCAAGGCCGTGGCCCGGGGCGTTCTGTTTCGC